>CAYQOK010000035.1:0-5483 GCA_964419155.1 Candidatus Woesearchaeota archaeon | reverse complement strand
CCGCAACTATCTGTTTTTACTTTTTCTCCAACTTGTTTTTTAAATTCAGATTTTATTTCTTCAAAATTATTATCTATTACCTGAAAAGGCATTCCAGGGAGAACTTCTAAAAAATCCTTAAATTGTATTCTTAATCCTGTTGCTGCACTTGCTTTAAAGGTAGTTTTAAATTTCTGAGATAATGGGATTATTTCTTCTAAAACCCTTATTTTACCTATTAAAGGGTCTCCGAATGTTGCAATTGCAATTTCATCATTTACTTTTAATATCCCATCATATAAAATAACTTCTGCATAGCTCATTGATTTTTGTTTTTTAATTTCTAAAATTACTCCTTTTGCATCTTTTCCTAGAGTTATCCTTGATTTTAGAAATTTTTGAGATAATCCACAAATCATTGTGAGTAATTCTGGAATTCCCTCCCCTGTTTTTGCAGAACAAGGAACTAAAACAATCTTTGATGTAAAATCATTAACATTAAAAAAAAGATCTGATTCAAATCCATGGCTATGTAATGCACCCATAAGAGTATAAAATTTTTCTTCAAAATTTTGTTTAACAGGAATTGTTTGAGAATCAATATTTTTCTTTAAATCCTGATCAATTCTTTTCCACCCAGAAATATTGTCTATTTTATTTAAAGCAATAATAAATGGTGTTTTATTTGATTTTAAAATCTCTATTACTTCTGCGGTTTGTGGTTTTATTCCTTCATTAATATCAATTACAAGTATTGCAAGATCTGCTAATGCACCCCCCCTTTTTCTTAAGTTCGTAAATGCAGCATGACCAGGAGTATCAATAAATAAAAAACCAGGAATTTCAAGAAGTTCTTTGTTCTCCTTAAAAATAGGACATCTTGATAATATCTTTTCAGGAGGCAATAGTGTAAATGAAATTTTTTGAGTTATTCCTCCTGCTTCTTGTTCTTGATAAAATGTTCCTCTAAGATTATCTAAAACAGATGATTTTCCATGATCTACATGACCTACAACAGTAATTATAGGCTGCCTTATTTTTTGATTTTGCATATTTATCTAAGAAAAATTTAGGTTAAAAGCTTTTTGATAGTAATTTCTTGAAGAGGATTATTTAATTCTTTGAATAATTACTGAGTGACTCATTACAATAAGTTCATTTAACAATGGAATAAACCTTAGAAAATTAACTTCTATCTCTCTATGAGGTAAAGAAATACAATATCTTTCATCTATTTTTTCTAAATGCTCTTTTCTTAAAATTTTATTAGTTTGTCTAACACTTATACGATTAAGATTATCAAATTGCCAAAACATAAAGTCTGGAGTGTCTTTACCTTTTAATTTTGTATGAAGAACAAGATATTTAACTAAACCTCTCGGCATAAACTGAAACGGCAAAAATCCTTTAGGAAAACCTAAACCATATAGATGATGTCCTGTAGGATAAGCATAGAATGGAGAATATTCTAAGAATATTTTT
The DNA here is from genome assembly GCA_964419155.1 of Candidatus Woesearchaeota archaeon. GTDB lineage: Archaea > Nanobdellota > Nanobdellia > Pacearchaeales > GW2011-AR1 > CAYQOK01. Next base: position 4,022 of record CAYQOK010000035.1, on the reverse strand, counting down.
CCACCTTCTTTTGTTACTCTCACAGCCTCTTTTATAGCCTTTTCTGGATCTTCTACATGTTCAAGAACATCCATCATAAATGTAAAGTCAAATTCTTTATCTCTAAAGGGTAATTTTTCAGCACCAAAAACACGAATATCAGCTTTTTTAGAAAATTTCTTTGCCTGATTAACAATTTCTTTTGTTACATCTCCTGCAATAACTTTTGCTCCTTTTTTTGTAAGAAAAAAAGAAAGTGGTGCTTCTGAACCACAACCAATATCCAAAACTCTTTTTCCATTAACCTCACTGAACATAATTGGAAATCGTTTAGAAATCCTTTTTACTTTTTCAACTCTCCATTTAAAGTAAGCTTCTTGATTATTAAAAATATCATTTAACATAGAATTCAATAATTTAATCTTATTTATAAATTTGTCTGAATAAGAAGATTTAAAAAAATATTTTTCCTTATCAAAAGGTTTAAAATATTTGTTTTTTATTTATTTTAAACATTAATTTAAATTTTAATTTTTTAATATTATTTAATTGATGATTGAAAACTAAAGGGAAATCTTATGGCTATAAAAAAAAGAGAAATTGATTTTAAGTATAACTTTAAAAATTATTTAAGTTTTATAAAAAAATATAAGGTTTATGTTGTTGTAATAATCTTATTAGCAGTTATTATTGAAGGTAAAGGCATATTTGAGAAATATTTATTTAAGGTTATTACAGATGATGGTGCTGAATATGTTAGTGGTGCTATAAGTTTGATAGAATATAAAAGAATACTTCTTATTATAGCAAGTATTTTTCTGTTTATTTCTTTAGTTAGTGCTATTTTAAAATTTATTAAGGAAAAAATATTAATAGTACTTTCAACAAATGTAATTGCAGACTTAAAAAGAAGATACTTTAATCATATAATACATTTATCTTATAATTTTCATAGTAATCATAAAACAGGTTCTTTAATTTCGAGAATTATCCGGGGGGGGCATGCTATTGATACTATGAATGATGTAATTATTTTTAATTTTGCTCCTATGATTTTTCAAACAATTATAATTTTAGGTTCTTTAATTTACTTAAATTTTGCGTCAGCTATTGTTCTTACTCTAACTTCTGTATTATTTATCTCATATAGCATAGTTATCCAAAATAAATCAAAAAGAGATGGTGATGAAGCAAATAAAACAGAAGATAGAGAAAAGGGATTTGTTGGAGATATTATGACTAATATTGATTCTATAAAACATTTTGGAAAAGAGTCTTTAATAAAAAACAAATTTAAAAAGAAATCTGAAGATACTAAAATTGCTTCAAAAAGGTTTTGGAATTATTTTACCAAACTTCAATTTGGACAATCAATGATTTTATCTATTGGTTTATTCTTTTTAGTTTATTTTCCAATAACTGCATTTTTAAGAAAAGAGATTTCAATTGGTTCTGTTGTTTTTATATATAGTATTTATGGAAGTCTTGTTGGAAGTTTATTTGGTTTTGTGCATGGAATAAGAAATTATTATAGGGCCATGATTGATTTTGAAGATTTATTTCAATATGGAAAAATAGAAAATGAAATTAAAGATAAGCCAGGTTCAAAAGAAATTGAAATACAAAAAGGAGATATAGAATTTAGAGATATTTCATTTAAATATAATAAAAAGAAGATATTTGATGAATTTAACTTAAAGGTTAATGCTAATGAAAAGGTCGCATTAGTTGGGCATTCTGGATGTGGTAAAACAACTTTAATTAGGCTTTTATATAGATTATATGACCCTCAAAAAGGAAGAATTCTAATTGATGGGGAGGATATAAGAGATTTCAAACAAGAATCCCTCAGAAGCGAATTAAGTATTGTTCCCCAAGAGTGTGTTTTATTTGATGATACAATATATAGTAACATTGCATTTTCAAATCCAAAAGCATCTAAAGAGGAAATTAGAAGTGCGATAAAGTTTGCTCAGTTAGATGAAATAATAAAAGATTTTCCAAAAAAAGAAAAAACAATTGTTGGTGAAAGAGGGGTTAAATTAAGTGGTGGAGAAAAACAAAGAGTTTCAATTGCCAGGGCGATTTTAGCAAATAAAAAAATATTGGTCTTAGATGAAGCAACCTCTGCATTAGATTCTCAGACAGAACATGATATACAAACTGCATTAAAAAAACTTATGCAAGGAAGAACTTCTATTATTATTGCACATAGGTTATCAACAATAATGCATGCAGACAAAATAGTTGTAATTGAAAAAGGGAAAATTGTTCAAATGGGAAAACATAATGAATTAATTAATCAAAAAGGTGCTTATAAGAGAATGTGGAATCTACAAAAAGGGGGATATATTAAGTAATTAGAGTTATTCTTCTGATCCTATTTCTTGTTTTATTAAATCAAAATCTTGTTTTGGATTCTCTAATTGTTCTGGATCCATTATAATATAAGGGTTTTCTGATATTTAAAGGTTTAGTTTTTGATTTTTCAGATTAATAAAAACTTACTAAATTTGCTAAGTATTTCTAACTTATATCTTTTAAAATACCTAAATCATTAAAAATAGAGAAATTTAAGGTTTTATATAATTACTAAGTTAATTAAGATAGATGTAAAATGAGGTTTAATTTTTTAAAAAACAGATCTGTATTATATTTTCCTGGTTGTTATAGTTCTGCAAAATTAATTGAAAAAGTTGAAAATTATAATAAAATTTTTAAAAAACTTAAGATAAATCCGGAATTTATTAATGATTTTTTTTGTTGCGGAGGTATTTTAATTGAAGCAGGTTATGAAAAAAAGGTTAGGGTAATGGCAAAAGAAAATCTAGAATTTTTAAAACAAAGAGGAATTAAAAAAATAATTACAAATGATTCTTTATGTTTTAAAACATTAAAAACCAGTTATGATAAAATGTTATTAGATTGGAATATAGATATTGAGTTTGCTTTAGATTCAATTTATAAAAAATTAAAAGAAAATGAGCATCTGATTAAGAATAAATCTTCAGAGAAAATATTTCTTCACGAACCAGTTTATTTATTGGATTATTCTGAATTAAATGAGAATATTAAAGAACTTTTAAAATTATTAGGTTTTGAGATAATAAACCCTCAAACATTTAAAGAGGATATTTTAGCTTGTGGTTATGAGGGAGGTCTTAAAATAACAAACCCAGAACTCTCTAATAGAATTGCAAAAAAATACTTAGAATCTGTTACAAATGAAATTAATCAAAAAGTTAAAATAATAACCCCTGATCCTCAAGCATATATTCACCTAAAGGAAAATGCTGAAGATAATCTTGAAATAATTGAATTTTCAGATATTATATGTAATTCATTAAATATCAAATTAAAATGAAAATAACAAAAAATAAATCAGTTTATGAAGAGGATATTAATTTGTTTAATGGAAAATCAAATGAAATAATTATACCAAAAGAAGTTCAGGAAATTCAGGAATTTATAAGAAACTCAAAAAAAGATATTACAATAAGAGGATTTGGAAATAGTTTTGTTGGTGGTTGTGTTCCTAATGATTCTGATATTATTGATATGTCTAAAATGAATAAAATTATTAAAATAGATCCTGAAGGTAAAAGGGTGTTAGTTGAAGCAGGAGTTTGTGTAAATGATTTAAATAAAGAATTAAAAAAATTTAATCTCCAGTTCCCAATTTTTCCTATTTTTTCAAAAACACAAACAATTGGGGGTTTAATTTCTGTTAATTCTCCTGGAATGAGGGAAATAAGATATAGTAAATTAAGAAACTGGATAGATTATACTGAGATTATTAATTACAAAGGAGAGCTGATTAAATTATCAAGGTCTGATTCAAATGATTTTGTTGGCGGAGAAGGATTAATGGGTGTAATTATAAGGATTAGTTTAAAATTATGTACTGATAAAAAAAGATCTATTTCAGTAATTAAATTAGAAGATATTGAAAAAGCAATTGAAGTTGGAAAAAAACTTAAAATGGATCCTAATATAAGTATGATTTATCTTATTGATAAAAGGATTTGTGAAAAAATAGATCT
>CAYQOK010000034.1:446-5496 GCA_964419155.1 Candidatus Woesearchaeota archaeon | reverse complement strand
GTTTATTATATTTATCAAAATCAATCCAATTGTTCCATTTATTATTAATTTTAAATTCTTTTTTTGCTAATAAAACAACAAATGAAGGTTTATGTTCAGAAACAATTTCATAACCTGTTAATTGTTTATTAAGCTCTTTTGCAAATTCTAAAACTTCTTTATGACTAGGCATATTTTCTCTTTTTAATCTTTTAATAGATTCTCCAACATGCATATATGCTTTAACTTCAATAAAATCAGGATTTCCTTTTTTTATTAATTTAGAATAACCATTAATATCATTAATATTTAATCCTTTTATTAATGTTATTCTTATACAAGTTCTTTGTTCCTTTTTAGATAAATATTCTAAACTTAGATTAAGTCGTTCCCAATAATCTTCAAATAAAGGAAGATCAATTTTTTTTAATAATTCTTTATTTCCTGCATCAAGACTAAGATATAACTGAGTTACTGGATTTAATTCTTTTATTTTATCAGGATATTGGGCATTTGTAACTAAAAATGTAGAGATCTTCTCTTTATTAAAGATTTTTATTAATTCATTTATTCTTGGATAAATAATCGGTTCTCCTGTTAAGGACAATGCAACATGCTTTATGGTTTTAGAGTCTTCATAAATTTTTTTATCAGCCCCTTTAAATCCATTAAATCCTTCTAAAAGTTTATTTTGTGCCTTAACACTTTCTGTATAAATCTCTAGGGGATCATCAATATTCCATTTCCATTCTTTTGAAACCGGGGCCTTATATCCCCTCCAACAAAACACACATCTATTTGCACAAGAAAGACTAGGTGACATTTGCAAACACTGGCTACTATTGATTCCATAAAACTTTAGCTTATAACACCCACCTATCCCCCTTATCATATTTTTTGTCCAACCACAAATTTTAACTGCACTATGATTATTTTTTCCAACTATTCTATACTGTTGCTGTTCAAGTTGTTTTTTTTCTTTTTCAGAAATCATATAAAAAAAATAATTTTATTTGTTTAAATAATTATTCTTTTTTATTTTTATCAAATGATAGTATTCTATATTTCCCTTAAAAGAAAAATTCTCTTTGAAAATAATCTCTATTTTATCTCCTTTTTCAAGAATTTCTTCAAGCTGATTTTGATTAAATCTTACTGGTTTTTGTATTTCATTTAAGATTATATAAGAATCCTTTCTTTTATATCCCAAAAAGTTTTTTTCTTTTTGTTCTATATTAATAATTTCTACATCTTCTAATTTTCTTTCTTTTTGATATAGTTCCCATATTAAAGGATAATTAATTAAAAATAAACACCCTCCGATAAATGTTGAAATTAAAAAAAGATCTTTTTTAAAATTCATTTCCCTCATTTTTAATTCAATTAGTTTGCATTTTTAAATACATCTCATTAAAGGTTTTAACTTCTATTTTAGAATCAACAATACATTTAAGAATTTTTTTAAAATCTTCTTCAGATTCATCAAATTGTTCTTCTTCAATTTGTTTAAATTTATGAAAAACTAAGACAATCCAAAGGGAATTATCTTGGGCAAAATTTATCCACGAACAAACTTCTTCAGAACTTATTGATTTAGATATCCATAATGACTTTAGATTACTAAAATTAGGATTTGTTAAATCATTAAATCCCATTGCATTTAAACGAAGAATATTGTAATTTTCTTCTGAATATTCAATAACTTCGGGATTATAGTTTCCAAAAGGAACTGCTAATGAGGTTACATTAAATCCATTTCTAAGTAATTGTTTTTTTGATTCAACTAATTCATATTCTATTTCAGAATTATTTAATAAAGATAATCTTTTATGTGACAATGAATGGCTTCCAATTTCCCAATTATTTTCATAAACCTCCTTAAGTTCTCTAAGTCCCATTACATTATAGTTTCCAAAAGTTTTATTAAAACTATCTTTATTTAAACTTAAATTGGATATTACAAAAATAGTTGCATTTAATCCAATTTCTTTCATTAAAGGATATGCCAGATTATATTGGTCTATTGTCGCATCATCAAAATTTAATGATACAACCCCATTTTCTTTTTTTTCTGTTTTCACAAAAAATAATATGACATAAATTAAAAAAATCAGAAAAAATATTATCAACATCTTTTTATATTTCATAATAATACCAAGAACTTAATGTTTTTAATATTAATTATTTAATGAAAACATTAACTATAAAAATGATTGAAATTTTGTGATTAAATGAAATTAAATGAGGTTCATGCAAAACAAATATTAGACTCTAGAAAAAAACCAACTGTAAAAATAATCATAAATAGGAATATTTCTTGTTCAACTTCTGCACCTTCTGGAAAATCCAAGGGAAAATATGAAGTAAAAGATTACAAAAATTCATTAAAAAAAGATATCGAATTTATTAATTCAATAAATAAAAACAAAAAATTAATTGAAAAAATTAAAAAAATAGAAATTAGTGAATTTAATGATATTAAAAAAATTGAAGAATTATTAAAAAATTATATTGGAGCAAATACTTTATTTGCTATTGAAGCAAGTATTTTAAAAGTTTTAGCAAAAAAAAATAAAAAACAACTTTGGGAATTTTTGTCTGAAAAAAATATTAAAGAGATAAAATTTCCTTATCCGGTTGGAAATGTTATGGGTGGAGGACTTCATACTAATCAGGATGTTAAACCAGACTTTCAAGAGTTTCTTTTAATCTCTTATGCTGAATCCTTTAAAGAAAGAGTCAAACAACTTAAAAAAATACATAAGGGTATTAAAGAAGAACTTAAAACAAAAAAAACAAATGATGAAGGTGCCATAATCTCTTTTCTTGAAAATGAGAAAACTCTTAAATTAATTAAAAAACATTGTAAAAATCCAGATATAAAAATGGGTATTGATATTGCAGCGTCTTCATTTTTTAAAAATAAAAATTATTATTATAAGAACCCAAAAGAAAAGCTTTCAAAACAAAAACAAGAAAGATATTGTGAATATCTTATTAGTTTATTTGATTTAAAATACCTGGAAGATCCTTTAGAAGAAAATGATTTTAGTGGATTTAGTAGAATATTAAAAAAATGTAAAGAAATTGAACCAGGATGTTTAATTGTGGGGGATGATCTAACAACTACTAACTTAAACCGATTAAAGAGAGCAATAAAAAGAAAATCAATAAATGCAATAATCATTAAACCAAATCAGATAGGTTCTTTAATTGAAGTTAAAAAAGTAATTGATTTATCTAAAAAAAACAATATAAAAACAATCATTTCTCATCGTTCAGGTGAAACCAAGGATAATACTATTGCAGATTTAAGTATTGCATGGCAGTGTGATTATATAAAGACAGGAATTTATGGAAAAGTAAGAGAATCAAAATTAAAAAGACTAATAAAGATTGAGAAACAAATAAACAAGAGATTAAATAAGTTAGGTTTAGATGAACTACCAAATAACAAATTTTCAAAAAAAGGTTTTTAAATATCTCCCTAAAAAAGGAGAGATTACAACCTATAATGAAATTGCAAAAAAAATACATTCTAATCCAAGGGCAGTTGCAAGAGCTCTTGCAAATAATCTTTATCCCATTAAGATACCTTGCCATAGGGTTATAATGTCAAATAGAAAACTAGGTGGTTATTTTGGAAAAGAAGGAATTAAAGAAAAAATAAAATTACTTAAAAAAGAAGGGGTTATCATATAGTGGGTTTTTAAAAATCAGATTCTTTATTCATAAATAATTTTTAAGTGCCAATCATACAAAACCTTTAAAAACACCTTTATTCTAAATTTCTCATGGTAGAAACTAAAACTACTAAAAAATCTAAGGAAAAAAACATTGATAAAAGTAGTTTAAAATCAGAAAAAATTAAAGAAGAAGTAGTTGAAACATCTGAATTAAAAAAAGAAAAAAAGAAGTCAAAAGAAAAAGATGAACTTGATTCTAAAACTACATTAGTTCCATTAACTGATTATATTAAATGCGGGGTTCATTTAGGAACAAAAGTAATTACCCCAGATATGAGAAAATATGTCTATAAAAGGAGAGCTGATGGATTGGCTGTTTTAAATACAAATTTAATTGATGAAAAATTAAGAGAATCAATAAATTTCTTAATGAAATATGACCCAAAAGATACATTTATTGTATGTAAAAGAGAAGCTGGATGGAAACCAGTTATAAAGTTTTCAGAAGTTACTGGAATAAGATGTTTTACTAAAAAATATCCTTCTGGAGTTATTACAAATACACAATTAAAGGATTTTTTTGAACCAAAATTGGCTTTAATTTGTGATCCTTGGGTTGATAAAAATGCTTATAGGGATTCATTAAAAATAAAAATCCCTATTTTTTCAATTTCAGATACAAATAATTATACTAATAAAATAAATCAGATTGTTCCTGCAAATAATAAGTCCACAAAATCAATTGGATTAATTTTATATGTTCTAGCTAAATCTTATCTTGAGCAACAAAACAAAAAACCAGATTTTGTTTTAGAAGATTTCACAGGAAAATTAGAAGATTTAGAAGAAAAATAATTTATTTTTTATCTTCTAATATTTATAAATAAGCTATAGAAACCTTTAAAAACCCCTAAACCACTATTTTTATTATAAGATGTTAATTATGAGTACCTTAACATATAATCAAAAGCATAAGGTATGATGTACGTATGAGTGTAAATGTACCTATGTTTACAATTCTTTATATTCATCAATTGTGGAGGTCGCCAAAAAGATAAATTTTAAATCCAGTTTATCCTGCTGGCGGCTGCGGCTCTCTGACCTGCATTTAGGCATGCAAGTCTTTCGAGAGAAGGCGAACTGCTTAGTAACACGTAGTTAACCTGCCCTTTGGTCAGGGATAACCTCGGGAAACTGAGGATAATACCTGATAGGAAAATTGTTCTGGAAAGATATATTTCTGAAATTCGAGCCAAAGGATGGGACTGCGACTGATTAGGTCGTTGGCGGGGTAATGGCCCACCAAGCCTACGATCAGTAAGGGCCCGTAACGGAGGGGCCCTAAGAAGGAATCTGAGACACTAATCGTAACTCTACGGAGTACA
>CAYQOK010000034.1:0-436 GCA_964419155.1 Candidatus Woesearchaeota archaeon | reverse complement strand
CTGGGCCCGACCGGTGCCAGCCGCCGCGGTAATACCGGCGGTCCAAGTCGCAGCCACAATTATTAGGTCTAAAACATTCGTAGCCAGTTTAGTAAGTTTCTTGTGAAATCTTATTTCTTAAGAGTAAGGCGAGCAAGAAGTACTACTAGGCTAGAGACCGGAAGGAGTAGAAAGTACGGTTGAGGTAGTGGTAAAATACGTTAATCTCGATTGGACTAACAATAGCGAAGGCATTCTACTAGTACGGATCTGACGGTGAGGAATGAAGGCTAGGGGCGCAAAACGGATTAGATACCCGTGTAGTCCTAGCAGTAAACGCTGCTCACTAAACATTAGCATCTCCTCGAGAGATGTTAGTGCTGTAGGGAAGCCGTAGAGTGAGCTACCTGGGAAGTATAGTCGCAAGGCCGAAACTTAAAGGAATTGGCGGGGAGAC
>CAYQOK010000033.1:0-6792 GCA_964419155.1 Candidatus Woesearchaeota archaeon | reverse complement strand
CTAATATAAGTATGATTTATCTTATTGATAAAAGGATTTGTGAAAAAATAGATCTTGAAAATAAATATCATTTATTTGTTGAATTTGAGAATGAACAAGGAAATATGGTTGATGAGAGATATAATTATTTTATAAATAAAATCCTTTCTGTTTATAAAAAATCTTCTGAACAAGGTTATTTTATTTTTGATTGTTGTAGGATACCCTTGGATAAACTAAGAGAAACCCTAAAAGTACTTGAAGAAAATGATTTATTTTTTTGTAGTCATGTAGTTACAGGAATCATAGAGATTTATTCAAATCCAGATAATAAAAAAATAAATAATATTCTAGATATAATAAAAAAACAGAGGAGCAAAATAGGGGAGGGAACAGGGTATGGATTAACAAGAAAGGAGTATATTGATTCTGAAGATTTATCTTTATTAAAAAGAATAAAAAAGAGGCAAGACCCTTATTATAAATTTAATAAAAACAAAGTATTTGATGAAGAAAGATTATTAGAAGAAATGAATTTGGAAAAAGAGGATTTAGAAAAAGAAACAAAGGAGATTGAAGAAAATTTAAAGAATATTGAAAACAAAGAGATATTTGAATTAGTGGATAAAAATGTAATAATTGATAAAAAAAATAAAATGACAAAAGAAGAAGAGGATATTGTTAAAAGAATAGCAGGAGGAAAGTTTTAATATGAAATCAGATATTGAAACAAATAATTTAATAGAAGAAATACAAGATATTGTTGAAAAATGTAATAATTGTGGATTGTGTAAGTCAAATGATTTAATGTTTAAAATAACAGGTATGGAAAGTGAATCAAAAAGAGGAAAGGCTATTTTATTATCAAAAAAAATATTTGATAAAAAGATTTTTGAATATTGTTTAGATGGTTCTTGTAAAAATACTTGTCCTTTTAAAATTGATTTAGATAGTGCAATAATAAAAGCAAGACAAGTGTTAAATTTACAAAATAAAGAAAATGAAGATAATAAAAAACTTCTAAATAAAATAAAAAATAAAGAAAATCCTTTTTTAGAAGAAAATAAAAAATAAATTTTTATTCTTCAGGTTCATCTATGCTTTCTTGTTCTTCTGATTTAAGGTCTTCTAGATTAACTGAATTAATAAGTTCTCTAAACTCTAAAAACTTTTCAGCTGGAATCCTAGTACCTGACTTAGTGAATCCAGTATATCTTTCACTTGTCACAAACTCTCTTATTGTGATACCTTTTTTTCCACCAAAGTCATCAATCCTAAGAACAATGTCAGTTCCATCGTTTTTTGGTATTTTTCCAATTTCTTTTTCCATGTATATGTTATACTTTATACGTTTATAAGTTTTACTATAATTAAAAATTAATTTTAATTTTATTAAATCTGCATAAACCTAATGTGTTATATTAAATAATGTTATTATCTATCAGTAGTTATAATGAAAACATTTATAAACTTTAAAAGAATATAACTTTATGGTGAAATTAAAGATATTACATTTTTCAGACTTTCATAATGGGTATGATCAATTAAATGAATTTCAAGAATATGTTAGTAAAAGAGATGATGTAAATTTAATTGTTGTATCAGGAGATATTTTAGGCCCTTGTATAAGCGGACCTCAAGCTCAACAAATTAATTTGAATCTTGAGAAAATTGTTCTGTCAACAGATAAAGAAATTAAATCATTTGAGGATCTTAATGATAAAATTAAATATTGTGAAACAAGTAAAAATAAAAATTTGGAAGAGGCAGCAAGAACCTTTAAAGAAATTCAGGGTAAATTTGATTCAAAAGCATTAGAAAATTATAGTAGATTTAAAGAAGTCATGGATAGTATAAAAAAACCTTATGTAGTCATTCCTGGAAACTGGGATTCTCCAATTCAATATTCTAAGGTATTAGAAGAAAATAGTATTCATGGTAAATTAGCAGATTTAGAAGGATTAACCCTAGCAGGTTATGGTGGTGCAGATGCATTACCAAACATGGTCCCTTTAACAAGACATATGCCTTATGATGAAGGAACATATGAAAAATTCTTAAAAGAAACACAACCAGATATTATTGTGAGTCATATGCCCCCAAAAGGTTATTTAGATGGTAAAAATAAAATTGGGAGTCAAGCACTTTATAGTTATATAAAAAATAATGAAAAAAAACCTAAATTAGTTTTATGCGGACATAATCACCATTATGGTGTTGACAAAATCGGAGAAACGATTATTGTAAATTCTGGTAATCTTGGTGCATATTTTAATCAAAAAAACAAAGGTAGTTTTTCAGAAGTTGAAATTAATGAAAAAGGAAAAATAAAGGTAATACAGTATCAAATTAAAGAACAGGGCGGGGTTAAAAAAATAAACCCTAAGAATATTAATGAGTATAACCAAGATTTAAAAAAAACAGCTTAAAAACTTAATCTTCCTTGATGCCAGTCTCTAATTATCATAATACTTGTCCTGATTTCATCAGGAATCCCGCCTTTTTTTAAGTGATTTCTTGATTTTGCGATTTGATCAATTACTTCATAAGGATTAAGAGATTCAATTTTATCTATTTTATAATATTTCATAATAGATTCAGGATTTTTTTTCATTAAAAAACTAATAATTTCTGCAGCAACAATATCTGGTTCTTTTATTCTTTGAGGATCTATTGCAGCAATTATACCTAGATATTTTTCAGAAATATATTTTAGGGGAATTACACCTGGACTATCAATAAATTTTAAATCCTTATTTGCAGTAATCCAGTGTAATCCATGTGTGGTTCCTGCTTTTTTTGAAACTTTTGCTTTTTTACTAAATGATAATGAGTTGATTAATGTTGATTTACCTACATTAGGATATCCTACAATTCCTACAACAAGTTCTGCACGTGCCTCTCTTGGCTTATTTTTCAGTTCTTTTTTATATTCAATTCTTTCTCTTTTACCTTGTTCTTTAAATGTTTTTTTAATTATTCCTAACAATGCCCTTATTGAACTCTTTTTTTTTGAAGAAACAAATATTAAAGGGATATTTAATTTATGTGCTAGCTCTGCTCTTTGATATTCTAAACTTTTTTTTGATAATAAATCTGATTTTGTTAAAACCAATATTCTTGGTCTCTGTATTTTTTTTAAAATTTCATTTATTTTTTCATTTCTTGAAAATTCAGGAAATCTTGCATCTGCTAGCTCTAAAACAATATCTGATTCAAGGATTATTCTTTCAACAGTTTCCCAATAGTTTACCATAATAGATCATAGATTAATGAGTTTATAAATCTGAATATTTTTTTAATTTAATTTAGGAAAAATAAATAGTATATGAATAATAATTAAATTCTAAGCTAACTTCCTTATTATCTATAAAGCTATTCATTATAAAACTACTTTTAAAATATATGTAAGGTCATTATGATATTATTTAAATTTTTTAAAATCCTTAAATTAAACTAAATTATAACTTAGATTAAAAGAGGGACTAAAAATAAACGCGCCGGGTATATTACATCTCCAAAAAAGGCAACTCTGTTCATAAATAGATTAACTTCTTCCAAGTTTCCTCTTACACAAATGAGTTAAACTCACCCCATCTTTATCTGCCTCTTCTTTAAGATAGTTCAATAAGGAAGTTTCAATAAGAATATGTAAATGAGATTTTTTCTCCTTTTTAATCTCTTGATTATTTAATAAGTTTTTAAGAATTTTAATTGTTTTGTAAATTTTATCCTCTTCCATTTTTTCTAAGCAAAACAAAAATTGTATCTCCTCTCCAAAATTTCCCAAAAAGTAGAATATCCAAGTAAGACAAGAAATTTGCTAAAGATAAGGTCGCTTTCAAAATTGGATTATACTTTTTGGATTTTAGCTCTTCCTTCAAATGCTGACCTGCTCTTACGTGTTTTTTACCTCTTAATTTGTCGGCAGTTCGTGCAATACTATCTTTTACCCAATCAGTGGTTTGCTGGAAGAAAATCCCATAATGATATTTATCTTCAATAACGAAACCGCTTTTTTTAAACAAATCTTTCATCTCGGAATATTTTAGTCGGTTCAAATGTCCTTCCTTCATTTCGTGTTCCATTAATCTACCGTGAACTGAGCCGAACAATTTGTTAATTGATAACCTTATCCCATAGCCCCATTGAGAAGTGTAAATTAATACTTTGCCATCTTTCTTTAAAATTCTGTTTAACTCCTCCATCATTAAAGGTAAATCCTCTGGTTTGATATGTTCAAAAACGTCAACTAAGAAAACGCAATCAGCAGACTCATTTTTCATTGGAATGTCTAAAGCTGAACCTTGTTTTTTTATAATTTCTTTTTCAGGGATTTTATCCAAAGATTTTTGGGAAACATCAATAACAACAACTTTATCAAAATCTTTCAAAAATCTTGAAGACCAGTTTCCAACTCCACCCCCCACATCGACTAGAACAACCTTACTCTTAATTGTTTTAACCCATTTCCTTAAAATTGCAAGTTTTACATAATTACTAAACCACAAATTTCCCCTATTTACAACCCAAAAGTCATTTTCATATTTGTCTTCATTATATCCGATATAATCAAATTCACTTTTCGTTAATTTATTCATATCGTAGTATTATGATATGGGCTTAATAAATCTTATGGCAATATTACACTATGAAGAGGCGAGTGATAAAATAAACACGCCCACGCCGCGCAACCGACCTCACAGGCATAATCCGTGAGAATCTCTTTTTGTGCCCCTTGATTTAATTATCATCTTTAGATTTTCCATTTTGTTTTTCTTCTTCAACCTCTTTAATTATTTCTAGCATCTTCTTCACCCAGTCTGTATTTTCCATCGCAGTTGTGTGTGCTCTATTCGATTTTTAAATATTGTCGAGATGAAGTGGATAGAAAAAACTTAAATAATGGGGGTTGTATTGGAAAAACATGAGAAAAACAAGAAAAACAATGAATTGGATTGGAGCAGGATTGTTTGCCTTAGGAAGCTTAATTCCACAATGTCAAGCACAAGATTTAGAAGTTACGGTTTCAAACGACACAGAGTTACAAAGTGCATTAGATATTCCAACAAGTTCAACAAGAAGAGTTACTATTTTTGCAGAACCAACAACTTACACAATTCCAATAATTAGATTAAATCATAGGGATGTAATAGGCGTTGGAGATTCACCAATAAAAGGAAGAACAATAGATGAAAACAATAACCTAAATGAACCAAATTATACTGCTCCAACATTTACTTCAACTTTTGCATTAGAACCAGATTCAAAATTAAGGAATGTAATTGTAAGAAAAGATTTTGGTTCTAGCATGGATGGAATTTGCCTAATGGGAAATACTCAAGAGCCAAACATAAGAGACATTGAAGTTAATGGAAATTATGTAATAGCCTCAGGTGGGAAAAATATTTATTCTGATATCTATTATGATGGGAGAAATCAGAGTCTTATTTGGGGGGGGAAGCAAAAGATTTAATTAAAAGGAAATTAAAGAAATATAGAGAAAGAAAATGAAGAATAAAGATATAACTGGAATAAAATATTTTTTTTGGAAATACCCCTGGAGATACATTTTATTGAATAAAATCAGGAATAAAAAAGAAGGATTAAAATTGAATCTTGGGGCAGGAAAAAATCCCATTCAAGGATGGATAAATGCGGATTTAGAACCAAAAGATTGGAGTGTTTTATACATAGATGTAACAAAAAAACTTCCCTTTAAAGACAGTAGCCTAGACTATATCGTTTCGGAACATCTTATAGAACACCTCTCTAAAGAAGAAGGTTTAGCATTTCTTAAAGAATGCAGAAGAGTGATTAAAAAGGGAGGGAAAATAAGATTATCCTCTCCGGATCTTATTTTTATTTCTTCGCTTTATAAGGGAGATAAAAAAAGTAAATACTATATAAAAAAAATAACAGATAGATTCCTAAATGATTCTTGTGGAAGAGACTATCGTCCAGTATTTGTTATTAACAATGCTTTTTATAATTGGGGGCACAAATTTTTGTATGATGAAAAACTTTTAATTGAAACTTTCAAAAAAGCAGGTTTCAAGAAAATAAAAAAGCAAGACTATGGCAAGAGCCAGGATAAAAATTTGGATGGAATAGAATCTCATGAAAAAGGGGTGGGGGATGTAAAAGTCTGCCAGATGGAGTCAATAGTTTTGGAGGGAACAAAATAATGAGATTGATAATTACTCGCCATGGAGAAACAGAAGAAAACAAAAAAGGTATTTTGCAAGGCCACCTCCCAGGAAAATTAAGTGCTAAGGGTATTGAGCAAGCAAAGAAATTAGCTCTAAGATTAAAAGAAGAACAAATAGATGCAATTTACTCTAGTGATTTGGCTCGCGCTTCAGACACTGCAAAAGAAATTGCTAAATTTCATCCAAATGCAAAAATGTTTTTTGTAAAAGAACTTCGAGAAAAAGATCAGGGAGAGCTAACTGGTAAAAATATAAATGATATTGATTGGACAAAACCCCGGAATACAGAAAAAAAAGAACTTATGGCAGGAAGAGCAAAAGAGATTCTTGATGAAGTTTATGAATTATTCGCAGACAAAACAGTTTTATTTGTTTCACATGGAGGCTTAATAAAAATTTTATTTTCTCTAATATTAAACCAACCCTTAGAAAGCGTAAAAAGGATGGAAGATTTAAGCAATACTTCGGTTAGTATTTTTAAAATAGATAAAAAAAAGGGAAATAAAAAGATTTTAATGAATTGCGGGAAACATCTCTAATAATGGCTACTGGCCACGCTCTTTTTTATCAAAATAAGCTTCTTGGTTAAGTGCCTTAAACA
>CAYQOK010000032.1:3998-8672 GCA_964419155.1 Candidatus Woesearchaeota archaeon | reverse complement strand
GCACTAAATCTTGTTGAAGGTGCAACTAATGAATCTCTTAATCAAATAAAAGAAGATTTAGACTTTTTTCTAAGTGATAAAAAAGAAGATGAAAACCCAGAAAACAAAAAAATAAAAGAAGACATAAATCCATTTAGTGCTCTTTTTGAAATATTTACTAAAAAAAACAAAACAAGTAATACATCAAAAAAACAAGATAAAAAAGAAATTGAAAATCCTAATGAAATAAAATCAGATGATTATGTTGAAAAAATTATAAGAAATTATGCAAAAAAAAAGTCAGGTGAATCTTGTTTTGTTATCTATGATGTTTATAAAAAAGTTCACGGAATGGCTGCATTTCCTGGATAATATTTATTTAAATGGTATTATTTAGAAAATGAAAAAACAAAAAGTAGTTAACAAAAAAAGAAATTTAAAAAATAAAAAAGTTGATATTAAAAACAGTTCTAAAAAGAAATTAAATGAAAAAAAATCAGGCCCTATAAAAGATAATAACTTGCCGTTAATAAAAGGAAAAATTGTAAATAATTTAATCGAATCAAATGAAATTTCTATTGAAGATTTTTTAACCTCTAGAGTTAAACAAAAAAATATTGAAAACTTATCTTCTCAGACTTTAATTGAAAAAGAATCTCTTGACAAAAAAATAAATTATAACTCTTTTTTAGAGGAATTTAAAAGTAAGGATTTAATTAACTCTCATTTAAATGAATCAAGAAATAATTATAATTCTCTTACTTCAGATAACACCAATTATTTAAATAATAATCAATTAAAAGGATTTGATTCTAATTTAAGTGATTATGAGGAAAATAAGTATAATAGCTCTGAACAAAAAGAAGAATCTATTTTTTCAGATAAACAAGATAAATTTGATTTTGAAAACCTAAGATTTAACAAAAAAACAAGTGATTATGAATCAAATACCAATTCAATTAACCTTAAAAAATCAAAGCAAGGTTTTTAAATATTCTATTCTATATTTATATTATAATAAAAGGTGTTAAAATGTCTAATTATGAATTCTTTTATAATGGTTCTGGAAGTCCTCTGAATCCTGAATATAGTTCTGATAATCTTTTTATGGGTTATAGGTCGAGATTCAAGGATTTGAGTATTGCAACAGATCCAAGAACTGCAAATCAAATAAAAGAAGTTTCAGAACATCTTAATACTGGAATAAAAAATGTTGAGGTTTCTGCAATAAATGCAAATACATTTCAAGCAATCCCTAAACAACAATTTGAAGACTTAAAAACTCTTTCTAAACTAACTGGAGCTGAACTAAGTTTTCATGGACCCATGGTTGAACCAACTGGAATTGGACAAAATTTTAGAGGGGGATATGGGTTTAGTGAAATGGAAAAAGAGAATAATAAAAGAACTATGTGGGATACAATTGAAAAAGTTCATACAGCTAATTCAAAAGGAGCCCCTGTTATTTTTCATGCTACTGTTGTTGGTTTTCCAGGTGCTGAATTAAAATATAAAAATGAAAAAGGAGAGCCTGTTTTAAAATCTATTTTAGCAATTGGTCCTAATGGGGAAGTAGTTCCAATTGAAAATCCCGAAAACCTATTTCCAAGAGATTCAGAAGACATTGTAGGCCAAAAAATTAAATTTGATCCTCAAAAAGAAATAAGAATAAAAAATAAAGATTTTTGGACACAAAATATAGCACAAGTTAGTTATTATGCACATAGAGGAGAAGAATTAATTGACCATATTGAAAGATTTAAAAAAGAAAACGGACTTAATCAAATTGAAGATTTTTTAAAAAGTAAAAATTGGGAAAATCAAAAAGAACTTGCTCCTGAAATCTCTGAAAAAATAAATTTATTAAAGTCAGTTGAAAGAGAGAAATCACAAGGAAGAATTTATTTAGATGATTCTTATAGGTCTTTAAGAGAGCTTTATGAACTAGCATATAAAAATGCAAATAATGATCAAAAAAATGTTTTAGATAATTATGCGAAAAAAGCATATAATTTTCTTGATACATTTAATAAAAGAGAAGCTATGACTTATGAAGATATTAATCAATATGCAGAGTTTATAAGAGAAGGAATAGATACATTAGAAAAACTAAATAAAAACTCTAAAAACCCTTTAACATATTTAGTTCCATTAAAAGATTTTGCAATTAAAAAATCAGCAGATACTTTTTCAGATTTAGCATTAGAATCTTATAAAAAATTTAAAAATGAATCCCCTATTATTGCTATTGAAAATCATCCTGCATATCAGTCCATATTAACAAGAGCAGAAGAAATAAAAGGAGTTGTAAAAGAAGCAAGAGAACAATTTGTTGAAAAAGCAGTTAAAGAAGGAATCTCAAAAAAAGATGCAACAAAAGCAGCTGAAAAACTAATTGGTGCTACATGGGATGTAGGACATATTAATATGTTAAGAAAATATGGTTATGAAAAAAAAGATATTATCAAAGAATCAGAAATAATTGCCCCTTATGTAAAACATGTTCATTTGTCTGATAATTTTGGATTAGAACATACTGAACTTCCAATGGGTATGGGAAATGTTCCAATAAAAGAAATAATGGAAAAATTAGGAAAAGAAGGATTTGAAGGGAAAAAAATAATTGAAGCAGGAGATTGGTGGCAGCATTTTTCTCAGGGATCAAAACAAAATCATCCCTTAGCACCAACATTACAAGCATTTGGCTCTCCCTTATATTCTATGGAGATGCAACCTTATTGGAATCAAGTACAAGGTTCAATGGGCTCTTATTTTGGCTCTCCTATGGCATATCTTCCTGAAAAACATTTTGATATTTATGGTAGTGGATTTTCAAATCTTCCTACTGATTTAGGCGGACAATCTCAAGGAGATAAGTCTAGAATGAGTGGAACTCCATTAGCATAGTAGAACATAAGCTTTAAATAGAATATTTTCATATTCAATTAAAGAAAAAATGGTGACTAAAAGAAAATCTAAAACAATTAAAAAAACAAGAAAAAAAGAAAAAGCAAAAAAAGATATTTCAAGTCTTAAAATAATTGATGAAAATGAAATTGCCCTAGATTTTTCAACAAAATTATATAAAAAATTTGATAAATTAATTAAATCTGTTGTATTATTCGGCTCTTCTGTTAAAAAAACTTCAACAAGTAGTTCAGATATTGATTTAATTATAATTGTAGATGATGCAAGTATTAAATTTGATAATGAAGTTATTAATTGGTATAGGCAAGAATTAAGTAAAATTATTCAACAAAACCCCTATCAAAAAGAACTACATATTAATACAGTAAGATTAACAACCTGGTGGCAAGATTTAATTAAAGGGGATCCAATTGTGATAAATATAATTCGTTATGGTGTCCCTATACTAGATTTTGGGGGTTATTTTACACCACTAAGAGTTTTATTAGAGCAAGGAAAAATAAGGGCAACTCCTGAAGCAATCTACACAAGTCTTGAAAGAGCACCGCAACACCTTGCAAGAAGTAAATTTGCAGAATCAAGTGCAATTGAAGGGGTTTATTGGGCAATGGTAGATTCTGCACACGCATTACTAATAACTGCAAATGTGTTACCCCCAAGTCCAGAACATATTTCAGGATTATTAAAAGAACATTTTGTTAATAAAAAATTGTTAAATATAAAATATATTATATGGTATAGGGATGTATACTTACTACATAAACAGATAGTCCATGGTAATATAAGAGATATTAAAGGTCAAGACCTTGATACCTGGCAAAATAGAGCAGAAGAATTTATCAATGTTGTTGCTAAGTTAATAGATTCATTAATTTCTAAAAAATAATTATTGATTTTTTAATGAATCTTCAATTAAATTTCTGCTAATAAAATAATATAAACTATCTCTTTCGTTTTCAGGAGATTTAGAAATATCATATTTAATAAGATTAATAGAATCTTTTTTATCTTTAAGTTCTTTTTTAAGTTCTTGTTCTTTATATTGAATTCTTTTTTTAATAAACTCATTAATTATAGAAGGATTTGATTTATAAATAGAAGTAATAATTGATTTTAAATCATCATATTTAAAACTATCAATATAAAACTTTATTTTTTCTTTTTCAGGCAAAACCAATAAAGGAAGATAAGAATCTTGTTTTTCCTTTAAATTTTCATAATTTTCTTCTGGTTTTATTGGAATCTTTGAAGCTATATCTTTTAATTTATCTTCACTAATTTTGTTTAATGTATCATCAAGATTTTCCTTAATAGACTCATTTAATTTAGATTGATAAAAATTAATTATTCTTTCAATTTTTTCTCTTATTTCAGGAGTATTAGGTTCATAAAATAATTTATTATTTTCTTCAGAAGACCTTGAATTATAAGATTCTTCATCCATTTCTTTAACTATATTTTTAAGCCCCTCCCTAAGGTTCTTACTATCTCCATCTTCTTTTAACATCTGAAAAAGAAATTCAGATTGCTTTAATTGATTTAAAATTCCCTCCAAATTATTTTTAACCATATTAATCACTACAAGAATTATTTTTAATAAATATTTAAATCTTTAGTTTAATCAAGATTTATTTTTGGTCCTTCTTCAAAATCATCCGAATTATATCCCACTTCTTTTTGCTTTTCAATTATCTTTTCCTTTAAATTATCTAAACTATCTATTTCCTTTACTTGTTTTTCTAAATCCTCAATATCTTCATCAATTTT
>CAYQOK010000032.1:0-3898 GCA_964419155.1 Candidatus Woesearchaeota archaeon | reverse complement strand
ACCTAATTCTTTTACATATTCTTTTTTATGAATTTCTTTAACTTTATCTGGCTCTCCAATTTCCTGTGTCCTTATGTTTGATGAAATTTCTTTTTTTAAATTAATCTTACATTGTTCTTTTGGATTTTGAAGTTCTAATTCCCTTACATATTTACTAATTTCATTAGCCATATCAGCATTTACAGAAATTGAATCAATCCTATTTATTACAAGATATCTAACCATATCTTTGTTACTTCCTGCTTGTCCGCAAATACTGGTTTCAACACCATATTCATTACAAATAGAGATAACCCTTCTTATCTGGGCTCTTACAGCAGGATGGGTTTCATCATAAAGATATTGAACCTCTTCATTACCTCTGTCTACTGCAAGAGTAAATTGAGTTAAATCATTTGTTCCAAAACTAATAAACTTAACATATTTACAAATATTTCTTATTATCTGAACAGCAGCAGGAGTTTCAATCATTGCACCAATTTTAATATTTGGTCTTTGATATTTTTCTTTAATTATTTCAGATGCTTTTTTTATTTCTTCTTCTGTTATTACCTGAGGAAACATTATACCAAATTCTTTTTCAGGATATTTATCAGCTACTCTTTTGATTGCTTCTAATTCTGCTTCAAATATACCAAGATTTTTAAGACTAAATCTAATTCCATGAAATCCCAACATAGGGTTTAATTCTAAGTCTTGTGGTGCTCCTTGAATATTTCTATATTCATCACTTCTTATATCACTTGTTCTTATCCAAACAGATTTAAAATAAAATGAAATCTTTTCAATTCCCTGCCTAATAATCTCTGTATATTCTTCTAAATTATTTTGTTTTAAAAAATATAAAGGATGTTTCCCAGAACTAGCAATTATTCCTTCTAATCTCAAAAGTCCCACTGAATCACATTGTGTTTTTGCAGCCCTTTCAGCAAAATCAGGAAGATCAACTAATGTTTTGATTTTTGTTTTAGTTGGAACTATTGGGAGAACTTCTTTTTTTTGAGTTTGTCCAACAATTCCCCCCTCATAAACTTTTCCATTAGCACCATCAACAGTAATGATCATATCATCTTTTAATAATTTTGTAGCTGACTCTGTTCCAACAACACAGGGAATTCCCATTTCTCTACTAACAATTGCAGCATGAGAAGTTGCTCCACCTTCATTTGTTACAATAGCATTTGCTCTTTGCATTGCAACAACCATGTCTGGATTAGTCATCTCAGTAACCATAATATCTCCTTTTTTTATTTTATCAAGATCTTTCATTTCAGATACAATTTTGACTTTTCCAGATGCAATTCCAGGAGATGCAGCAAGACCGGATAAAATTAATTCACCATCTATTTTAATGTTTTGTTCTTGATCTGGCCGTTCTAATGTGGTTATTGGTCTTGATTGAACAACATAAACTTTTTTTGTATCAATTGCAAACTCAATATCTTGTGGTTTTTTATAATGTTCCTCAATTCTTATTGCAAGATTTGCAAGTTCTTGTATTTCTGAACCAACTAAAACCTGAGATTTACTTTTTTCTTCAGATAATTTAACAATTCCCTGCCTTCCACTTGCATCTCTTGTTATTGCTATTTTTTTATTAGATACAGTTCTTTCTTTTAATTTTAAATCCCTTGAAACAACATAATGGTCTGGTAAGATTGTTCCTGAAACAATACCCTCTCCTAATCCAAATACAGCTTCAATAACAATATCTTCTGATTTTTTTAAAGGATCTTTTGTAAACATAACACCTGACTTATCAGAATTAACCATTTTTTGAACCACAACTGCTAAAAAAGTTTCTTCATGTTTAAACCCTTTTTTTTGCCTATAATAAATTGCTCTTGAAGTGTACAAAGAAGCAAAACACCTTTTTACTTTTTGAATTAATTCTGTATCTCCTTTAACATTTGTGAAACTCTCTTGTTGTCCTGCAAAACTTGCATCTGCTAAATCCTCTGCAGTAGCAGAGCTTCTTACTGCAACAAATGCAGGTTCCTGACTATTTTTTAAAATACTTAATACAGTTTTATTTACAGTTGAATCATACTTAAAATCCTCTTCTGTTCCCAGAATTTCATAAGACTCAACTATTTCTTTTTTCATATCTTCAGGAACCTCTGCTGAAATAATAAGTCCTCTTATTTTTTCTGCATTCTCATTTAGTTCATTTGTATTTTCAATATCAGTTTCAGAAATTATTAATCTAATTTGTTCTTTTAATCCTGCTTTTTGAAGATAAATATCAAAAGCATGAGCAGTAATAACAAATCCAGGGGGAACAGGAAGTTTTGCTCTAAACATCTCTCCTAAGTTTGCTCCTTTTCCACCTACAACAGAAACATCATCTTTTGAAATCTCAGAAAACCACTTAATATATTTTTCAGAAATATTATCTTCCTTAACCCCTTTTTTAACATCCATAAAAGGATTAAAATAATTGTTTATTTAAATCTTTCTTTAAGAAACTTATTCTTTTTTTTGTTTTTCTTCAAAAACAATTTTTATTTTACAAGGAAGTTTAGGAGATGCCATTTTACAAATACCTCTTATAAATGCAGTATCTTTTTTATTTGTATATGCAACTAAAAATATAACCTTGCCTTTTTTAATTATAGCAGACCTTCCAGCAGCAGAACCAAATGAATGTTTCATTCCTGTCTGAACTCTCTCTCCTTTACTTCCACCTGAAAATGTTTTATTATCCTTCATAATTTGATGAGGATAAGCTTTACAAGCTAAATAATAATCTCCAAAAAGCTTTTTATTGACCCTTCCATTAATTAATTGTCTTACTGCTTCTAAAGCCATATCCCTTATTTGAACATTTTCCTCTGCAACCATTTTAATTTCATAAAGAAATTTATCTTCCCTAAATTTTCTTATTAATCCCATATTAAATTTAACAACTTTTTGTTGAGGAACTGTTTTAATATAATTTTTAGCTCTTTTTTTAGATTTTCTACTATATGTTGTAACTTTTCTTTTAGAATATGCTAAAGCTTTTCTTTTTGCCATTTTTATTTAATCTCCACTTCTGTATTAATTGCTTGTCCAGGAAGTCCTTTTTCAAAAATTGCTCTTACAAGTCCTTTATTTCCATGTGCAGCCTTTATTTCTCCTTTTATCTCTTTTCCTGCAACACTTTTCCATATAGCTTGTTTTCCTGCAAATTTTTCAGCATCTTCCCTTGTTTTTGCATCTACATCTATAATATAATGCCTTTTATTAATTCTTTTTAAACTTCTTCTGAAATTAATTATTTTTGCTTTCATTTTAATTTTGTATTAATTTAATATAATTTGTTGTAAATTTAGGTTTTTAAAGGTTTTGAAAACTATTTTTATTTATTTTGAAAAATATTCCCTAAGAGCAGTCACATCATCATCCTCTAAAGCCACATTATATATTATTATTTCATCAAGATTTCCTTTAAATTTATTATGAATATCTGTTACCTTATTTGCCCCTATTGAAAAAGTTATATCAAAATAATCAGGTTCAGGAAGATTTAAAATGATAATTTCATTTTTAATATCTTTCTCATCACTTTTATAATAAATTATTTGTTTAAACTCAGTTGGACTATAAACCCCACAAACAATACCCCAATTATTTTCATCCTTTATGTTACTTAAAGTAACTTTAACATTTGGAGTTGCAATTTCAAAAACAAATTCATCAAATCTATTATAAAATAATCTATATCCCTTTAATGCTCCAGAAGTTTTTTCAGCACTAAATATTCTTCCATAATCCCCTCCACCAATCTTGGTTGTATTTACCCAAGCACAAATACTAAACGGCTGAGCCCTAGTAAATTTAAGTTTCTCTGAACTTCCCAAATCAATATAACTATCCACACCATTAAATTCTGCGAATTTTTCAGAATTTTCAA
>CAYQOK010000031.1:0-8706 GCA_964419155.1 Candidatus Woesearchaeota archaeon | reverse complement strand
AACACCTATTACACAAACAAAACAATAAGAACCTTTAAATAATAAGGGTTACAAGTATATTTATGAATTTAAATTATGATTCTAAACTAAATAATTTAAAAAAAGAACTTGAGTTTAGAAAATATTCACCTGAAACTATTAAAAAATATATGTTTTATGTTAATAAATTTTTAAAATCAGGAAGAACACCTAAAGAATTTTTAAGACAATATAATAATAAAAGTAGAAACACTATAAGAAGTATATATTTCGCACTAAGCTTTTATTACAAAAAAATTTTAAAAAAAAGTTTTGAAGAAGATATTCCGATTATAAAGAAAAAACAAATTCTTCCAATAGTGTTAAATAAACAAGAAGTAAAAGAAATGGTTGATAAAACCCAAAACTTACAACACAAGCTAATTATTATGTTTTTATATTATAGTGGATTAAGACTTAGTGAATTAATAAACCTTAAATGGCAAGACCTTGATTTTGAAAGAAAAACAATAAACCTTAAAATAACTAAAGCAGAACACCAAAGAATCACATTTTTGCATGATAATCTAATTAAAGAATTAAATAAATTTAAAATACCAAGAAGTGAATTAGTTTTTGAATCAAATAGAGGAAAAAAATACTCAAAAGGATCAATTCAAAAAATTATTAAAAAATCTGCGCAAAAAGCAGGAATTTTAAAAAAAGTAACACCCCACACCCTAAGACATTGTTTTGCAACACATTTATTAGAGGCGGGATGTGATATCAGACACATACAAAAATTATTAGGTCATTCAAATCTACAAACCACTCAAATATACACCCATGTCGCAAACAAAGATATAAAAAACCTCTCTAATTTATTATAAAATGTTAGAATCAATAGGAAGTGCCTTGAAAAAAGCTACAGATAAGATAGCAAGAACAATTTTTGTAGATAAAGATCTAATTGATCAAATTATAAAAGATTTACAAAGAGCACTAATCTCAGCAGATGTAAATATTTACTTAGTTAAAGAAATTTCAAATAAAATAAAAGAAAAAGCACTTGATGAAAAAATAAAGGGTGTTGAAAAAAAAGAACAACTAATAAAACTACTTCATGATGAAGTTTTAGAAATATTAGGTAAAGAAAAAAAAGAACTAGAATTAAAAAAAAGTGAAAAAGGGAAAGTAGGTCAAACAAAAATATTATTAGCAGGTTTATATGGTGCTGGAAAAACTACATCTGCTACAAAATTAGCAAATTATTATAAAAAAAGAGGGAAAAAAGTAGCTGTAATTGGCCTTGATGTTCACAGACCTGCTGCTGCAGATCAATTAAAACACAATTCAAATAAAATAGATATAAATTGTTTTATAGATAAAGAAGAAAAAAATGCATTAAAAATTTATAAAAAATATGAAGAAAAATTAAAACAACACCAGGTTGTAATAATTGATACTGCTGGAAGACATTCACTAGATAATGGATTAACCAATGAAATAAAAGACTTAAAAGAATACATTAATCCAGATTATTCAATATTAGTAATTCAAGCAGATATTGGACAAGCTGCAAAATCACAAGCAGCTGCATTTAAAGAGGCAATAGATATTAATGGGGTTATAATCACAAGAATGGATTCTAGTTCAAAAGCCGGAGGTGCATTAACTGCTTGTTATGAATCAAAATCTCCTGTATTTTTTATAGGAACAGGAGAAAAAATAAATGATTTTGAATCCTTTAATCCAAAATCTTTTTTAAATAGACTTTTAGGGGTAGGAGATTTAGAAAGCCTTCTTGAAAAAGTAGAATCAGCAATAGATAAACAACAACAACAAAAATTCAAGAAAAAGTTTGAATCAGGAGAATTTAATCTAAGAGATTTTCAAGAACAAATAAAATCAATGTCTGGCATAGGAAGCTTTTCAAAAATAGCTGAAATGATTCCAGGATTTAAAAAAGATAAAATTCCAGAACAAGCACTATCATCACAAGAAGATAAAATGAAAAAATGGAATTATATTATAGATTCTATGACTCCTGAAGAAATAAACAATCCCGAATTAATTGAAAAACAAACATCAAGGTTAGGAAGAATCTCAAAAGGATCTGGAACAACAACAAGTGAAATAAGGCAATTATTAAAACAATATAAAATGATAAAAGAATTATCAAAATCAACTTCTTCAATGGACATGCAAAGCTTTGATCCATCCCAAGGACTATCTCAAAAACAATTAATGAAGTTTGCAAAAAAGTTTGGTAAAAAAATAAAATTTTAAAATGATTTCATTAATGAGTATACTTGTTATTGCATATTTAATTTATGTAATTATAACTATAGTCTATATTATCCTGGATAATAAGGAAACACCAACCACATTTGCATGGATTTTAGTAATAATTCTCCTTCCTATAATTGGATTAATTATATATGTTCTAATTGGTAGATCAGGCCCTAAAACAACAAAAAAACAAAAAATGAGAGAAGAATTAATGTCAATTCTTTTAAAAGAAACACTAAGAGATCTATCAAAGCAACAACAAAGATATATTAAAAAAATAGAGAAAGAAAATACATTAAAAACAAAACATAAATTATTTCATCTATTATATAATAATTCTAAATCAATGTTAACTACAAAGAATAAAGTAAAACTAATAAAATCAGGAAAAGAAAAATTTGACCTTTTAATAAAAGATCTTGAAAAAGCAGAATCATTTATACATTTTGAATATTATATATGGAGATCAGATAAATTAACTGAAAAAATTAAAGACATATTAATAAAAAAAGCAAAACAAGGTGTAGAAATAAGAATTCTTTATGATCATCTGGGTGGATTTTTTATTAAAAAAAAGTATAAAAATGAATTAAAAAAAGCAGGAGTAAAAATAAACACTTCTCAAAAGTACAATTCATTATTTAGATTACATAGGCTAAATCATAGAGATCATATAAAAATAGTAGTAATTGATGGAAAAATAGGATATACTGGTGGAATGAATATGGGAGAAGAGTATGTTACAGGAGGGAAAAAATTTAATTATTGGAAAGATACTCACCTAAGATTAGAAGGTCAAGCAGTAGATATGCTTCAAGCAGTATTTTCAACAATGTGGTTAAACTCTGCAGCAGAAAATCTATTTATACCTAAGTATTATCCTAAAAAACAATTATCTTTTAAAAAAACACCTATTCAAATAACCTTTTCAGGAGCAGATACTGAGTGGTCTTCAATAAAACAGTTATACATATCATTAATTAATTCTGCAGAAAAAAAAGTATATATTCAATCCCCTTATTTTATCCCAGAACCAGGAGTTGCTACTGCACTTCAAATTTCTGCACTAAGTGGAATTGACACAAGAATCTTAATAACAGGAGTTCCAGATAAAAAATTACCTTATTGGGTTGCATTTACTTATTTTAAACCACTTTTAAAAGCAGGAGTAAAAATATATCATTATAAAAAAGGATTTATGCATTCTAAAACAATAAATGTTGATGAAAAAATATGTTCTGTTGGAACTGCAAATATGGACATAAGAAGTTTTAAATTAAATTATGAAACAAATACATTGATTTATGATGAAAAAATTGCTCAGGAATTAGAAAAAGATTTTTTAACTGACTTAGAAAACTCAAAAGAATTTACATTAGAAGATTATAATAAACTAAATAAAGTAACTAAATTAAGAAATTCTCTTGCAAGACTATTAGGGCCTTTATTATAAAATGAACATAAAAAACAAATACCAAGGGGCAGAGGCAATAATCTATGAAGAACCTAATAAAAATAATTTAGTAAAAGAAAGAATAAAAAAATCCTATAGAATTTCAATATTGGATGAAAGATTAAGAAAATTAAGAACAAGAAGCGAAGCGAAGCTTATTAAGAGATTGAAAAATATAATCCCAGTTCCTGAAATTATTGAAGTTAATGAACAAGAAAAAAAAATAGTTCTTGAACAAATCCCTGGAAAAAGATTATCTGAAAATCTTGAAAATTTAGATTATAAAAAAATATCAAAATCAATTTCAAAATCAATTTCAAAAATGCATAATGAAAACATTATCCATGGAGACCTTACAACAAGTAATATGATTTTATCTGAGAAAAATAAAAGAGTTTATTTTATTGATTTTGGTTTAGGATTTTATAGTAAAAAAACAGAAGATAAGGCAGTTGATGTTCATTTACTAAAAAAAGCATTAGAAGCAAAACATCCATTAATATATGAACAATGTTGGGAAGAGATAATAAAAAATTATAACCCTCAACAAAAACAACATATATTAACACAACTTGAAAAAGTTGAGTCTAGAGGAAGATATAAAAGAGGTTCTTAAAAAAGGTTATATTTAATTATTTTTTGGGTTAACCATATTTCTAAGATCTGTGCTCCTAGGTGACATATGTCACTAGCAACCGAAAAATAGTTCGTGGGTGAATACTTGTGAATTATATGAAAAAAGAAGAAATTAGAAAAGAGTTTTTCAAGTTAAAATTAAAGGGGCATTCATATAATCAATGTAGAAAAATTTTATTGGTTAAATTTAATTTTAAGATAACTAATCGAACTCTAAAAAGATGGATGAACCGTTTAGATCATGATTCTAGTTGGAATTTAGAAGATAGTTCAAAAAGACCAAAAACGATTCATAGAAAAATAAATTCTGGGATTGAAAGTAAAGTGATAGGTATTAGAAAGAAAACTGGCTGGGGAGAAAATAAAATTGCAGATTTTGTAGATATTAGTTCTTGGTCAGTTAACAAAATCTTAAGAAAAAATAAACTAACTGAACCAAATCCAAAGAGAAATAAGAGGGTTAAATATATTCGTTTTCAAAGAAAACATCCTAATTCTCTTTGGCAAATTGATCATAGTCAGCAAAAGATTAAAGATAAATGGGTTATTTCAGTTGTTGACGATTGTTCAAGAAAAAGTTTAGCATTTACTCCTGTAAATGAGGTTACAACAAATGTTGTAGTTAAGATCATAGATGATTTAATTAAGATTTATGGCAAACCTAAACAAATCTTGACTGATAATGGTTCTGCATAGGGATTAAAAAGTAAGCATTCAAAATTTGATAGAAAGCTTAGGAAAAGAGGTATTAAACATATTAGGGGGACAGTTCATAGCCCAACTACTCAAGGAAAAGTCGAGCGATTGTTTCAAACATTTAAGAGGGAGATTAAGTTCTGTAAAGATTCAGAATACTGGAGAATGATGTATAATCATTTTAGGCCACATATGAGTTTAAATGGAAGAACTCCTGATGAAGTTTATAATGATTTTAAGAAGTTATTTTAAGAGGCGACATATGTCACCTTGTTATACACTATATTTCTAAGATCCCTAAAATGATCTGTAAGAGAACCCTCACAATCCTCTAGATTAATGTCTGTCAATACAGTATCAATTCCTAAAGAGTTATCAACCCTACAAACTTGCTCTAAGGTATATCCTTCTTCAAAAAGATATAAAGTCTGTTTAAGTAAACACTTTCCATCTTTTTTACCTAAAATCTCAAAGGAACTACCACCTAAGTTCTCAAGAGAACTATTCCAGATTGCAGGTTTACAATTTGCAAAATTTTCTTCAAAACAATTAGGATCGCTACAAATTACTTTTTTATTTGATTCACCTTGAGAAAACATTGAAAAAATAACTACAAAAAGAAGAGCTAAGAAAATTAAAGTAATTAAAATAGTTGTAATAACCTTATTATCCATAAACCATATAATCAACAGCTGTTTAAAAAGTTATGTGTCCAAAAATAATAAGATTTGTATATACAAAAAATAACTATTTATTATGAATGAAGAAAAAAATAAACCTTTGGGAATAACTATATTATCCGTTTTAGGTTTACTTTTTGAGTCACAAACATTCATCTCTTCATTCGTCTTTAGTTCTCCCATTATAATAATTTTCGAAACTTTGATAGGATCCTATTATTAATAGCATCAATTGATTTATTTTAAAGAAATAATTGGGCAAGAGTATTATATCAATGGGTATCTGTCCTAATATCAGCAATATTTATTTTCCTCTCCATTTATTTTACTTATCAATTATTTGCAACCTCTTCAGAAGGCATGACACTTCTTGCGTTACCCGTATTTCTTATTCACTTGGTTTATTTTATTATTGCTTCTAGATACCTTAATAAAAAGAAAGTTAAAGAGTATTTTATGAAATAAGATCCATCCATAATAAACTAGAAAATAATTCACTTCTTTTCAACGTCTTCGCAAGAATCAATAAAAACTTTTTTACAAATTATTGAAAAATTTAATGAATTTTTTCGAAGGAAAATTAAAAAATTCAACCACAACCTAAACCCCTTCTAAAAGCATAAAACCAACTATTGCAAGAATTAAAAGGCATTATAAAAGTCAAAATAAATTAAAGTTAAAATAAACACAAAACCAGAAAAACCTCAAGAAAAACATTTAATTTTAACACAACTTGAAAAAGTTGAGTCTAGAGGAAGATATAAAAAGGGGGCTAAAAGTTAATAGCCCCACCAACCTCAAGACGTTTACAACAAGAACGTGAGCATCTTCATCTAGCTGTCATCTATCTATCGTTTATAATCTAGGATAACTAAGAGAAAATATGAGAATTGACCCATACAATCATGAAGAGAGATATCTTAAATGGAAAGGTGCTGTTTTGAAAAACGGCATACCTGAAATTTCAAAAGAAAACTCGGAAAAGATTATTGATTTTATCTTTGATATGGAAATGGGCTTGAATGTTGCAAGTGGAAGCGTTAAGGGCGGAAGATGCCCGAATCAATTAAATAATCTTAGAAGTAGAATGGTTTTCATAACAAAACAGCTAGAACAGAGATATGCTAATTTTAAGCTATCCGGTGTAACTGAGAGAATGCTTTTTGGTTTATTTAATGATATGAAATCTGGGAAATTATCAAGGAGTGATGGAAAGAAGTACATGTGTGTACAAGATTATGTGAAAATATTCAAATCTTTTTGGCACTGGCATATGAAGTCAAGCAAGAAGAAGGGCGTTTTGGTTGAAGATATTACTACCGACCTAGATATGTCTAATGATAAACCAAAATGGGTTTATATCACGGAGGAACAATTTTATATTTTATCAAATAACGTATCGCCTAGAATGAGAACTCTTTTGCTTTTCTTGTTTGATACAGGCATAAGAGCTCCGACAGAGCTAATGAATGTAAGAGTTTCGGACTTTCACAACGATTTCAAAGAACTAAATATTAGGGATGAAATAAGTAAGACATTTGGAAGGAGAATCAAGTTAATGCTCTGCTCTGAGCAGGTTAAAAATTTCGTATTATCTAATAAACTAGGTAAAGACGATTATGTGTTTAAATTTAGCCCTCCTGCAGCCAATAGAATAATACAAAAAGTAGCTAAGAAATTATTTGGAGATGAAGTTTCACCCGCAGGTCAAAAGTATTCCCAGATGACCCTTTATGATTTCAGACATAATGCCTGTTGCTATTGGTTGCCAAGATATAAGTCTGAGTCAGCTTTAATGTATAGATTCGGATGGAAGAAGTCGGATAAGATTCATTATTATTCTGAGTTATTGGGCATGAAGGATACAATCCAAGAAGAGGACTTATTTATTGATAAACCAAGAACTATTGTTGAGAAAAAACAAGAAGTAATAGATGACGAAAAAGAAATACTGAGAGAAAGACTTGCTTTAATGGAGCAACAAGTGAAACAATTGATTCAAAATTCTAAGACCCAGATATAATAACTGCAAAAAGTTTAAATCGCCCCCTAGAATATTCACTCTCTCACGCCTAGGGGGCACTATAGGTAAAAAGCCACTCAGAGTATTCTTTCTCTTTTATGTAGGTGGCCTTTATGTTTTCGCTATATTATTTTATTTAGTCTTTTTATTAGATACTGAAGTTTTAATATTTCTTTAATTTTTTGTATTTACTCTTTGGTTTCTTATTATTTTGATGTTGAAAAGTATTGAAGAAAAAGTCTATGTAAGAGAATGAGAAACTAGCTTTGAGAAATTCTGTACTAGGGTCTAGCATTATTCCACAAAATTTCAAAATAACTTCTATACGCCTCAGATGCAGCCTTATTTTTTATAATAACCGCTTCAGGAACATCTGTCCAAAGTATTAACGCAACCTTATCTGAATATATATTTGTTGTTATTGTTTGTTCGCCTATTATTTTTGGGAAGAATCTTAATTCTGTTGTTTTGCTGGGGTGAAGAGTTTTTTCTTTGTCTTTTCTTGCTATATGTCGTACATGTATTTTATTTTTCTCTAATCCTTTTGCAAAATGGGGTAAGTAATAAGGCATTTTCTCCCCAAACTTTCCAGAAGAGTCTATTACTAGATTTTCTTTTCCCTTCGCACTCTCAAGTATATCGTCGAAAACTGTTTTCATTCCTTTTAATCCCTTAAACATATTTACTCGAGATTTTTCCTCCGTATTTTTATACATATCTTTTAAATTTCCTAATATCCCAGAAACCAACTCTTGTTTTTCTTCTAAATAATTTTTTAATTTATCAGGAGAAGAGGCTGCAAATTTTTTTCTATTTGCCTCGATAGAATAACTTACAAGTCCCTTTTTTAATAATGCCCTTAAGGAGTCATAACTTGCACTCCTATCAATATTGCTTTCTTTTGCAATTCTTCCCGCCATGCTTGGTCCTAGCTTGAGCAAAGTCAGATATATTTTAGACTCATTATG
>CAYQOK010000030.1:0-9651 GCA_964419155.1 Candidatus Woesearchaeota archaeon | reverse complement strand
ATGGATAATTCAAAAAAATCAGGAAAAGAACAGAGCATTTATGCTTTTTTTTGGGGTTCTGCCTCAAAGATTTTTTCTTATATTCTTGTTTTAATATTAGGAAATATTTATCTTGTTGAAGAATATGGAAATGCAAGTTATTTTTTAGCTGTATTTAATGTAATAATGACTATTGCATTATTTGGAGTTCCAGATTCAATTATTCCATGGATTATAAAGAAAAAAGACTATAGATCTGTTATAAGTTTTTTATATTTCTTTGGTTTTATCACATTTATTGTTCTTTTAATAATTTCTTTTAAAGCACCTCTTATGTTACCACTTTCTTTTATGGTTTTGGTTATCTTGTTATTAAATCTAATTTTTTCATTTATGAGAGTTAATGAAGATTATGGTAATGTTGGCATGTTAAAAAGTATTTTAGTTTTATTTGTTATTATTTTTGCTATTTGTTTAAAAGATTATGGTTCTTTTGGAATATTATTATCTTATTTAATTGGAAATATGATTATATTACTAATCTCTTTATTTTATATTAAAAATAATCTTAATGAATTAAAACCTAAAAGCAAGATTAACTGGAACTTTGTAAGAGAATATCTTGTTTCTGGAATTGCTGTTTCTATAATTATAATTTCTTTTTCATTTTTAGGTTGGATTGATTCAATAATTCTTGGATTAATGTCTAATATGATTGAAGTTGGAAGATATAGTATTTCAAGTTCTTTTTCAAATCTAATCACTTTAATTCCTCTTACATTGTCGGTATTTTTAATCACCAGAGTTTCTAGTATAACTAATAAGAAATTAGCACAAGAAGTTCAAAAAAGAGTCATAAGGGTTTCATATTCACTTTCTTTAATTTTATCAATTGCATTAGCAATTATTTGTCCTACTTTAATTAAAATATTTTTTCCAAAATATATTGGTATTGAAAATTATATTATTATTCTTTTAATGGGTATTGTTTTTTATTCAATTTATTTTATTATTTATTCTTTTTTTATTTCTAGATTAGAAGTTAAAAAAGTTATTACTCCCATTGTTTTAGCTGCAATTGTTAATATAATATTAGATATTTCATTAATCCCCTCTTTAGGTGTAACTGGAATTTGTTTAGCAACTGTTATTTCTCATTTAATTCCATTAATCTGGTTAAGTTATAAAATAAAATTTATGAAAAACACAATTATCATGATTTTATTAACTCTTTTTATTCCTGCCTCTAACCTAATGGGCTATTATGGTGTTATCTTAATAATAATAGCCCCAATATTATTAATTTTATTAAAAATAGTTTATCTAAGGGACTTAGGGATAATTATTGAAAGTTTAAAAAAAGTATTAAGAATTAATTAGATTTTTCAGAAATATAAAGTAGATTATATTTTTTAATTAATTTAAAACCACTTAAATCAATAGGTTCATTTAATCCAATACCATAGTTTAGTTTAGAATAATCTGTATTATCATTATCTGGTTTTTGCATTTTTCCGGTGATAACGATTTGCCTTCTTTCTTTAATTTTAGGATTTGAAGAAATTGATTTTTCAAATAAAACACTATTATTTTTTAAGAACATCTCATAATCTTGAATACTTATAAATTCATTAATTTCCTTACCCCAATATATAAAACCTAATATAGAATAATCATCAGGATTGTTTCCAATAATAAATGATTGATTTGGAAATTCATGGGAGATAGATTTTAAATCTTGTAAAATTAGATCTTCTGAAATTTGATTTGAAATAGAGATATTATTTATATTTAGTATTAGATTATTAAAATCTATTGCATTAGTTGAATAGTTTATCTGAATAAGGTATGGAAAGATAACAAATAGAGCAATTATACTAAATAAAATAATTTGAGTTTTATATTGTTTTTCAGAGAGTGTTGGAGTTAATGTGATTAAAATTAAAGGCCAAAAAAACAAAATATATCTTATCTGTGGATTAGATAGTGTAAACAATATGGTAATTAAAAGAAAAATAATTTGTTTTTTATTTTTTTTAAAAACATCTGGTTTAAAGAGATTAAAGATAAATAAGGGCAGAATTAGAATAAAGCTTAAGTAATTAATAAAAGAGTTTGTAAATAAGTTTTCATTAGAATAAATGCTTCCCTGTAACAAGGTTATAAAAAATGCTGAAACAGATTTTAAAATAGTATAAAATGGAAGATTATAAATAAGAATATCTGAAATAAATAATGGAAAAAGACCTATAAAAAAAGAAAATAAAAAGAAAATAAAATCAGAAAGTTTTTTATTAAATAAAAAAACAATTATAAATAAAACAAATATATAAAAAACAGTATTCCAAAGAATTGCAGAAAGTCCAATAAAAATCCCAGATAAAAAAAGATGTGTTTTTTTATTTGAAGAATCAAATAAAGACATAAAATAAAATCCCCATAGAAATAATAAGCTAGTTAATTTAAGAGGGTTTATCCAAGGACCCATATACCAGATAATTGGAGAAAAAATGAATAAAAGTAATATTTTTTTATCCTTATTAGAGATATAATATAAACTAATCATAATTAAAACATAAAAAAATAATCCAGTTAATTTCATTACAAGAAAATTATTAAAAAAATTTAATAGGGGTGCATGTAAAATCCCATAAGTTAAACTATGAGATGTTCTTAATCCTGCTTGATAATTATTTGAAAAATATTTTGCAACATTGGCATAATCAAAAACATCTAAGTGGCCATAATAATTGGTTATTAGAGATAATAAAACTAAAAAAATAAATAGGATAAGCACAATATAAAATTCTCTTGATAAAAAAATTGATTTTTGTTTCATTTGTTTTTTAGATCATAAATTGCAAAATAACTTCTCTTAAAATGAAATTTTTTTTCAAAAATCGGTTTTCCAAAATAATGTTCTAAGACATTTGGATGTATTGTCCAAAAATGTTCTTCTTCAGGTATGAAAAATCTCGTGATAGTATAAAAAGGTTCATAAGGAACGGAGATACAAACATACTTTTTAGAAAATTCTTTAATTTTATTCAATGCAAAAACAGGGTCTAATGTATGCTCTAAGATATCAAAGGCTAAAACAATATCAAATTTTTTATTCGTATTAAAATCTTCTAATGAGCAAATAGGAAAATTGTTAATCTGTTTTTGTGGATCCGGATCAATTCCAAGATATTCAAATTTTTTATTTAATAGATTTTTAACAGCAGAATCAAAATAACCAATATCTAAAACAGTTTTTCCATTTAATTTATTTACTTCCCCTACTTCGATTTTTAATCTTGAAGGCCTTATTAAATTATGATAGATTTTTTTATGAAAGCTGCCCATTTAAATTAAGTGTTTAATAGCTTTATAAATTTGATTATTTTAAATTGTATTTTTTAGTTATGATATCCCTTTTAACACAAAAAAGATTTTTTATAAATTTAAAACCTACTTGGATAAAATTAAACTTACTTTCCCGATCATCTTTCCATTTCACCGGAATTTCTTTTATTTTGAAGTTTTTTTGTGCTGCAATTATTAACATTTCAGTGTCCATAAATCCTTCGCCCAGATATTTTGTTTGAGTTACAATTTCTTTTAAAGTTTTCTTATTAATTGCCTTAAATCCGCATTGCAGATCTTTTACATTTAATGAAAAAAGAATTCTTGTTAAAATGTTATAAATTTTAGAAATAATATCTCTTTTTAAACTTCTTTCTACTTCCGAATTTTTAAGGGCTCTTGAACCAATGACAAGATCATAATCTTGTTGAATTCCCTTAATAAGTTCTGGAATGTGTTTTAAATCTGTTGAAAGGTCTGCATCCATATGAATATAAATATCTGCTTTTTCAGATAACCATGAAATTTTTATAGCATCACTTTTGGATCTAACTGGGAGAGATTTAAAAGAGAATATTTTCTTAGGATATTTTTTTGATAATTTTTTAAGAACCTTTACACTATTATCTTTTGATCCGTTTTCAGCAATAAGTAAATGCCAATTATAACCCCCTTTGGTTTTCATAAAAGACAAAACTTTTTCAATATTTTTTTCTAAGATTTCTTCTTCATTATGTGCTGGAATAACAATTAAAACATCCATCTTAATAAGAATTATAAGATATTTTTAAAGTTTCTTAAATAAAAAATCAAAGAATATTTAAGTTATCCCCATATTAATTTATAGGAATAAGGCAATATTTCTTGTGGTTAGTAACCAGGTAATAAATTATTGTGCTAAAAATAGGGTTATATCAAAAATGGGGGAAGAATTTAACTTTATACCCAATGTTCTGCAAGGGAGTATTTCAAGAGGTTATAAAACAATATATCTTGTAAAAAACAAATAAATTTCAAAAAGATCATTAAAAATATTTAAGAGTCTTTATGGGGCTACAAAATATTTAATATCCTGAATGTGGGTTTTGAAAAAACTCTTGTGCTTTTTTTAAATCTTCTAAAGTCCCGATATCAAAAAGATATCCTTCATGAACCATACAGTAGATAGGTATTTTTTTAAATAATTTTGGTATCAGATCGTTTCCAAAATCATTAAATCCATTCGGTATTTCCTTTAAAATTTCAGGTTCAATAATATAAAGTCCTGAATTAATTGCAATTTCTCCACTGGGAAGAACATCTGGTTTTTCTATAAAATTAATAACTTTATTTTCTTTATTGAACTGAATAATACCTTTTTTATAAGGATCTCTTTTTTTATCTACAACAAGAGTAAATTTTGAATTATTTTTTTTATGAACTTTAATTAAATTACCAATATCAAAATATGCAATAACATCCCCATAATAAACTAAAAAGGTTTCATTAAAAAAATCTCTGAAATTATTTAATGCCCCTGAAGAACCTAATAATTCTGTTTCAAATGAATATTTAATCTTAACACCATAATTAGAACCGTCCCCGAAATAATCTTTAATTTTATCTGGAAGATGGTGTGTATTTATTGCAATATCTAAAATGTTAAATTTCTTAAGATTCTCAATAGCATAAAGTATACAGGGTATAGAATTAATAGGAACCATAACTTTTGGAATATCCTGCGTCAGATAACCTAACCTGGTCCCCTTTCCCGCCCCTAAAATAAGTGCTTTCATAGATTAGATAGAAACATATCATTTTTATATATTATCTTATGTTAATATTTATCTATAAAATATAAAAAGGCACGGAGTATTTATTATATTACTTAAAAAATGATATTAACAAAAACCCCATTAAGAATTGGATTTTTTGGGGGTGGAACTGATTTAGATTCATTTACAAAAAAAGAGTTTGGATGTGTTATTAGTACCACAATAGATAAAAATATATTTTTAGTTGCACACCCTTCTTTTTGTGGAAATAATATTGTAGTTTATAAAAAAAGAGAGGTGACTGATAATGTGGAAGATATTGAAAACACAAGAATAAGGGCAGTGATGAAACAAATTGGTATTGAAAAGGGTATTGAAATTCATTCTCTTGCAGAAGTTCCTGCGGGTACAGGATTAGGATCTAGCAGTTCATTTACAGTCGGATTATTAAATTTACTAAAAACTTATAAGCATCTTGATTTTAAAAAAGAAGATATAGCTGAAGAAGCGTGTTATATTGAAAGAGAAGAATTAAAAGAACCTATTGGAAAACAAGATCAATATGCTGCAGCATTTGGCGGATTCAATTTTATGAGATTTAATATGGATGGTAGTGTAGAGGTTATTCCAATTAACACCAGGCCAGAGATAATTCAAAAAATAGAGAGTAGAATAATTTTATTTTACTTAGATAGTACAAGAGAAGCTAAACAAATTCTTTCTGAGCAAAATAAAGAGATAAATGGGAATAATAACAAATTTGAAATGATGAAAAAAATAAAAGATATTGCACTTAAGATGAAACAGGATCTTGAAAACAATAACTTAGAAAATTTTGGTAAAATGCTTCATGAAAGTTGGATGATTAAAAAAGGGGTTTCTGGTGGAATATCTAATAAATTTATAGATGATATTTATGAACAAGGATTAAAAATTGGGGCAGAGGGGGGTAAATTACTTGGTGCAGGTGGCGGGGGATTTATTCTTTTTTATGGTAAAGACCCAAATCTTAAGAGTAATTTAATTAAAAAGTTTTCTAACCTAAAATATTTAGATATAAAATTTGAAAAAGAAGGAACTAAGAATTTTACAATTCATTAACTTCAAACTCAATTTTCTTTTTATTTCTAAAATAAACAAACAATTGTGATGTTTTCATGGATATTGGAAGTTTAATATAAATTAAATGAATATAATCTAAAAATAAATGAAATAAAAATCCAATTAATATCCATAAAAAAAAATCTAAGAAAATAGATAAAATAAACAAAACCAATAAAGATTCTATTCCATGCAAAAACATTATCGGTCTTTTAAATTTCTTTTTTTCAGAATGGCTTAATTTATTGAATCTTCTCGAAGAAATAATGAAATGATTATATGCATTTATTAGGTTAATATCTCTTTTCTTAAAAACATAATAAATATAATGGTCTATATCAATTAATACTGAGGATAAAAAAATAATAGATAATGGAAAAATAGTGAATTCAAAAAAATAAAATAAAGTAGAGCAAAATAAAAGTCCATAAATTATGTGAAATATTGGTCTCATTTTAAATAACTCAAACTATTCTAATATCTTTTTTATTATATCTGCAAAAGCAGGTCTTGAAACAAACACCCCAACAGTGATTCCTAAAAGAGTTGTTATTGCAAACCCTTTTAATAATCCTGCTCCTGCAAAAAGTAATGGAATCATTGCAAAAACAGTTGTTGCAAAAGATCCAAATATTATGAATAATGCTCTTTTTAATCTTTCTTTTAAACTTAAATTTTTAGAAGATCTAGATTCATCTAATAAAACTATTTGCTGATCAACTCCTGTACCAATTGTAGCAATTATTCCAGCCATACTTGGTAAATCAAGGTTCCATCCTATTGCTGCTGCAAATCCTAAGATAATTATTATCTCTGAAAAACTAGTAAATAAAAGTGCAAGAGATAGTTTAAAATTTTTATATCTAAATAGAATGATAATAGATACAGTTAGAATAGCTGAAAGCCCTGCAATAATAATAGTATTAATAAATCTTTTTCCAAGAACTGGAGAAATACTATCTAATTTTACAATTTCTAGTTTATAAGGTAAACTTCCTGTAATTAAAATTGTTTGTAATTGTTTCATTGAACTTTCAGCATCTTTAATAGCACTTTGTCTATCTGATCCTTGTCCGCTTCCCTGAATAGAAATTTGTGTTGTTTCTCTTCCTTTTAAATCTCTGGAAATAAACAACGAATCCATAAGAACTTCATCTACATAAAGATCAAGGGTTTCAGACAAATATTGTGGATTAGAAGAATTCAGGGGAATTTCATTTGTTATTTCAGCATGTCTTTTCGCAGCTTCGTCTGTTAATGTTATTGGAAATCTAAATCTACATAATTCTCCTGATTCTGATTCAAAACAAGCTTCTATTCCTGCATTTACACCCATTCTCTCTACATGTGAAATATCTTCTCCTCCAACAAAAACAGTTTGATTTCCGATTTTCGCTTCAAATTTTCCTTGTTTTGAAATTAAATCTTCTAATTCTTCTGGACTAGCACCAGCTATTTCAATTAACATATAATTATTTCCATCTAAATCAGAAACAGACCTTATTATAATATCTGATAATCCATAAATATTTAATCTATTACTGGTTACATCAATAAGGCTTTCTATTTCTGATAAAGATAGGTTTTCTTCTGGTTTAACTAATGCTCTTGAACCTCCTTGAAGATCTAATCCTAATTTAATATTCATAAAAGGAATTTCACTAACTATTATTTTTGGTGCTGAGTTTATTAAAAAAATATATTGATTTTCTGTTGTTTTAATTGTGATTTTCTTTTCATCTGAGATATTTGAAAATTCATTTTCTAAAACTTGATTAAAAGAATCTAAATTTTTTATAGGGTTTCCATTAATCTCTTTAATTATCTGACCGGTTCTAAGTCCTTGTTCATATGCTGTTGAGTTAATTTCAATTGTTTTAATTATTACTCCTGTTTGGGATTGAGAAATTATAAGAAAATATGTTAAAACCAAAACCATAGCTGAAATTAAAAAAATTATCTTTTTTGATTTAAATTTATTAATGCTAAAGGGGATTAAAAATAATAAAGAAAAAATTAAAAGTCTAATAAAAGAAGATAAGTTAAAAATCCAGATTATAGACACAGCTAATAAGATACTTAATAACCAAATTCTAAAAGTTAGTTTAGCCATTTTTTTTAGTCATGTAAATTTTTAATATACCTGTATTTGTTAACCAAGTATTTAAGATATCAAAACAAAGTCCAATTGTTAATATTAAAAATATTTGTTTTAATGTTTCTGAAAAAGACATTGTTAATAATAATGCAACTATAATTGCTCCTAAAGAAGTTAGTGTCATGGTCATTCCTGTTTTAAATGATGAAAAAATCCTTGAATCTAAATCTCCTTCTTTATGTTTTAAAGCTTTTGTTGTAAGCATAATATCTGAATCAACACTATAACCAATTAACATTAAAAATGCGACAATTCCTGCACTTGAAAGTTCTATACCTAAAAAATTGACTAATGCGAGGGTCATAACAATATCTGCAAAAGCAGAGAAAATAATTGCAATACTTGGTGTTGGTGATTTAAAGATTATAAAAACTACAATAGACATTAAAACAAATGCTGTAAGAATTGCTTTTAGAAGTTGATTATAAAAAGATTCACTTAAAAAAGCTCCTGTAAATTCAACAGAAGAATTTTCAGAGTCAAGTTCATAACCTAAAAAAGATTGAATATAGTCAGTTATCTGATCAGGTTCTAAGGGGGTTTCTAAAATAACAGCTTCTTGTTTATGGGTCCTAAAATTAGATATTTCTCTTAATGAAAAATCTGATATATTTTTTTCAAGAAAATTTCTAAATTCATTTAGATTTATTTCTGTATTTGGATAAATAGTAATAGTTGTTCCACCTGTTAATGAAACATCTTTTTTAATAAAATCTCCTGTATTTTGATAAAAAGAATAAATATAGACTAGAGAAATAATTAATAAGATTACTGGGATAAATAAAAAAAACTTAAAAGTTTTATTATATATTCTTTTAAGATTGTTTGAATTACTTGAATCTTCCATTTTATTAGTAAAATCTTAAGAAATTGCAGGCTTTTAAATGTTTTTAGAGGAATGCGCGGTATGGGGATCGAACCCATACCCACGGCTTGGAGGGCCGTCATTCTACCATTAAACTAACCGCGCATATAATCTTAATAAAAAACTAGTTTATAAATTTTAATATTAACCACCAGCGGGTTCTTAGAGTCCTGCAACCAGTTCATCCTTAGTTTTCTAAAACGCACCTGAAAGGATTTGAACCTAACAACCACCAGCGGGTTCTTAGAGTCCTGCAACCAGTTCATCCTTAGTTTTCTAAAGCGCACCTGAAAGGATTTGAACCTTTGACCTTTGGGTTAGGACCCCACTGCTCTATCCAGGCTGAGCTACAGGTGCATAAAGATATTAAAAAAACATAGATTTTAAAGTTATTTGATTATGCGGGAGAGAGGATTCGAACCTCTGTAGGCACTAAGCCAACAGAT
>CAYQOK010000029.1:0-10054 GCA_964419155.1 Candidatus Woesearchaeota archaeon | reverse complement strand
TTCAATTGAATCATTTATTTTTCTTCCTTTATCTTTTTGAATTTGCCTTTCAAATTGTTGTCTTATCTTCTGCATAATTTCTTCATCTCTTTGCTTAACCATTTCTTCAACCAATTCTTTTGAAATACTGCTTGCTTTTAATTCTTCATAAGCTTGTTCCAATTTAATGAGTTTTGTTTTATCTTCTGCAAGAACCATATCAACATCCATTATCTCATCTTTAACGCCAAGGAATCCAGAATAAT
Source organism: Candidatus Woesearchaeota archaeon (assembly GCA_964419155.1). Lineage (GTDB taxonomy): Archaea > Nanobdellota > Nanobdellia > Pacearchaeales > GW2011-AR1 > CAYQOK01. The sequence continues at coordinate 9,809 of CAYQOK010000029.1, read as the reverse complement.
AATCAATCTTATCTGCCCTCTTCCAACCAAAACGATACATTAATCCTTTATGGGTCGGATAACGATTGAGCCAAAAGCAAGAAGAATTGTGCCTTATATCATATAACGTAAAATTGCAATATTTTCCTTTTGATTTTGGATTTGAAACCAATCCTTTTTCATCCGGGTCAAACATCTTCTCGCAGTTTTCTTTAAGATATTTATTAATTGCTGGAAGTTTCTTTTTAATCAAAAAGTCTTCTGGTTGTAAATTGTAAGTTTTTACATATTCTTTTAATAACTCTGAACAAAGTTTTAATTCAATAGTTCTTCCAAAGGTTTTACTTGCTTCATCTGGAATCGTGACTTGTTTGAAATCTTTTGCAAAATGTTTAATTTGAATTGAATGAGCTTCTGTAACCCTCATTCCAGAATCATACATAAACCAAGCCAAGACTCTATAATCAAAAATCATTTTATTGAAGAAATTCTTTGCTTGTTCTTCTGTTAAATAAACCCAAGAGGGTTTATCTGTTTTTGTTGAAATGTCTTCGGTTATATCCTCTTTGACTTTTCCCGTTCTTTGTAACCAATGCCAAAAAACTTTGAAATCTTTTATATAATTTCCGAATGAAATAAATTGCTCATTATTTTTCTTTAATATTTTTCCTTGGGAAATTTCATTCTCCAAATTATGCAAATCTTTTTTTGTTAATTTCAAAAATGATTTTTTGGATATTTTTGCAAAGAAAACATTATGACTTGCAAGATTAAGCAATGTTCCCGGGCTTCTTTTTCCTTTATAGTTCTTCGTCGTATTAAGACCAAGTTCCATATCTTTCAAGAACTCTATAAGTAAAGCAGAATCTACTCTTCTTATTCCTTTAATTCCTTTGAAATTCTTCTCTTTCCAAAGATTCCAATTCTCTTCTGTTTTATATGGGTCTCGTTTCATATTTTGGTTATATCCTACACGTTTTTAATCATATAGGTAATCTAACCAAAAGTGTCAATAGCCCTGCCAGGATTCGAACCTGGGTCAATCGGCCCAGAACCAATTATACTTGACCACTGTACTACAGGGCTATTAAGTAAATACAATAAATAAATTTAATATTAAGACTATAAAAACCTTAAGATTTTTAATGTTCTAATTAAGAGTAATAAATCTGAAAGTATTAAAACAAATAGATTTATAAATCCTAATCCTTATAATTTTTTATGAAACGTGGTTCTAGAAGATGGAAGAAAAAAGGCCAGATGCGTTGGAAATGGCAACGTAAAAGGCTATTGAAAGAAAGAAGAAAAAGAAGAATGAGAAGAGAAAGAGCTAGATAGTTCTATGAAAATCAAAAGGTTATTAAACAATATTCTATACAATAGTAATATTTATAAGAACATTATTTTATAAGTTATTATCAATAGAGGTATAATGTGGTATCAACAATCTGGACAGAAAAATATAGGCCAATAAAATTTGAAGAAATTGTAGGTCAAGAAGAAATTGTTAAAAGAGTTAAGAATCTAACAGTATCATTAAATATCCCCCATTTTATGTTTGCAGGTCCTGCTGGAACAGGAAAATCAACATTGGCAGTTATTGTCGCAAAAGAACTTTTTGGCGAATTCTGGAAAGAAAATTATCTTGAACTAAATGCAAGTGATTCAAGAGGAATAGATGTAATAAGGCAAGAAGTAAAAAATTTTGCTAGAACAAGGTCTCTTGGAAATGTTCCTTTTAAAATAATTTTTTTAGATGAAGCAGATGCATTAACAAAAGAAGCTCAACAAGCACTTAGAAGAACCATGGAAAACTATACATCAACATGTAGATTTATCCTTTCTTGTAATTATTCAAGTAAAATAATTGACCCAATACAATCTAGGTGTGTAATTTTTAGATTTAGATTATTAGAAAAAAAAGATATAGAAAAGATAATTAAGAAAATAGCAGAAACAGAAAAATTAAATGTGCAAGAACAAACTTTTGAAACACTATATGAGGGTAGTGAAGGCGATGCAAGAAGAGCAATAAATCTACTTCAAGCATCAGCATCAATCACACCAGATATAACCCCTGATTTAGTAAATACAATTCTCTCTTCTGCAAAACCTTCTGATATAAAAATTGTTTTAGATTATGCATTATCAGGAGATTTTGAAAAATCAAGAGAGAAATTATTAGATATTATGTTAAAAGAATCTATTTCAGGAACAGATATAATTAAGTCCATTCAAAAAGAAATCTGGAAATTAAGTATAGATCCTGAATTAAAAGTTAAGTTAATAGAAAAAACAGGTGAAATTGAATTTAGATTAGTTGAGGGAAGTGATGAGTTTATACAACTTGAAGCATTACTAGCTTCATTTGTACTAGCAGGTCTTGGTATAAACAAGAACTAAAAAATAAATTAATAAATTTTATATGATGATTCCATTATTTGAAAAATATAGGCCAAATTATTTTTCTGAAATTTCAGGCCAACAAGAAGCTATTGAAAAAATAAAAAACTTTTTTAGTTTATTTGAAAAAAAACAAACAAAAAAAAGAGCAATATTATTTTATGGTCCAGCAGGAATAGGAAAAACAACAATAGCTCATGTTTCAGCAAAAGAAATGAATTATGAATTATTTGAATTAAATGCAAGTGACTTAAGAAATAAGAAAAAACTTGAAGAAATTATGAAGCCTGCTACTGAACAAATGTCTTTATTTTCAAAAGGAAAGATTATTCTTGTAGATGAAGTAGATGGAGTAACTGCCACAGATAGGGGCGGACTTACTGAATTGATTACATTAATTGAAAAAACACATTTTCCAATAGTAATAACATGTAATGATATCTGGCAACAAAAGTTTTCGTCGCTAAGATCAAAATGCGAGTTAATTAAAATGAAGGACATCCCTTATGCTACAATTTTAAGTATAATAACAAAAATAACAATAAAAGAACAAAAAGAAGTAAATGAAGAGATTATAAAAGAAATTGCAATAAAGTCCAAAGGGGACTTAAGAGCTGCGATAAATGACCTTCAATCAATAATAAATAATGAAAAACAAGATGTTAAATTAAATTCTATTGATATAAGAGAAAAAGAGACAGACATATTCAATGCACTTAAAAAAGTATTTAAAGAAAAACCAAATCAGGAAACAATAAATATTTATGATTCAGTTTCAATGGAGATAGATCAAATAAGCTTATGGATTGAAAAAAATATTCCATTAGAGTATAAAAATGAAGAATTAGTAAAGGCATATGAATCATTAAGCAAAGCAGATGTATTTAAAGGAAGAATATACAGACAACAACATTGGAGATTTTTAGTATATCAGAATTTTTTTCTAAGTGCAGGGATATCTTCTGCAAAAAAACAAGAAAAAAATCAGTATCAATTTACAAAATACAATCCCCCTTCAAGAATTTTAAAAATATGGATGGCAAATCAAAAAAACCTTAAGAAGAAATCAATTTCATCCAAATATGCAGAAATAACCCATACAAGCAAAAAAAGAGCATTGAGAGATTTTATGTTTGTATCATTAATATTGGATGAAGAATCAATTTCAAAACTTGATTTAGATGAAAAGGAAATAGAATACTTAAAAAACTATAAACTAGAAACAATTCAAAACATAAAAAATAAGAATAAAAAATTAATTCAATAAATTTCTATGTTTACAGCCAGACCAACAACAAGGCCTCTTCTTTCCATTAAAAATATCATTACATAATCTTTCTATATGTAGTTTTTTTGTTTCTGGTTTTTTTACACTATTAATCCAACAAATCCATTCATTTCTTGCAATAGGGGTAAGATTATTCCATAAATTCAATAATTCTGATCTACTTCTAAGAATATTTTTTAAATCAAATGGAACTTCATGAACAACACCTTTTAAGATTTTATTTTTCATAAAAAAATAAATATATATTTAATTAAAAACCCCGATTAAAATAAAGATAAAATTAACAAGTCGCTGTTGTTGTAGTTGTTGTAGTTGTTGAACTTAATACTTCATCACAAGTTTCTGGAGCATTATTAAATGCATTACAAACAGCTGCTTTATAAGCTTCAGCATTTCTTGCAACATTTTGCATTAAGACCCCATTAACAACTAATGTTGGGGAACCAGTTACTCCAACGGAACTTGCTAAACTTGAATATTCATCTAATAGTTCTTCTCCTTTTTCATCTACACAAGACATTACTTTTGAGCTGTCTATTCCTAATGATTTCATTAATTTAATAGACTCATTTTTATCACACTCAGTATCTTTTGAAGCACCGCATTTAGGATAAATATCTTCAACAAAAGTTGCAGCATATTGCCAATATTTATCAGGTGCAATTTCTTGTATACATCCCTGAATCATATTTTGTTGAGTTTCATATTCTCCATGACCATCATAATAAGGAATAACTTTAAAGTCAGCATCATTTTTTAATAATTCAGCAACCTCTGATAATGGACCTTGTGCTTGAACACCATAAGGACAATAACTCCATATAAACAACTCTACTTCAGGTTTATCTGATTTAGGAACTTCAATTGATTCTGTATTAGTATTAGAATAATAATCTTCAAGTTCAGATAACAACATCATTTGACCATAATATTTACCATCTTTTGTCATATATAATGGTCCAATCTCCTGACCTTGATATAAAACATTAATAGCATAAAGAGATCCTTCAGATTCAATACCATCTAATGTAACTCCTCCGCCTGTTTGTAAATTTAAAAGATCAACTAATTTTTCTCCAGCTAAATCTTCACTAATAACATTTCCTGTTAAACTAGGTGTTAAAACAAAAACAAGTAAAACAATACTAAGTATTGCTAATAATATTGTTGAAATAATCCAAGGGTTTGATTTAATCTTTTCTTTAAATCCAAAACCAGAATTAGATTCATTATAATTTTGAGATTCAGTTTGGGAATTTAAATTTTCTTTTTCCATATTATTTTTGTTTTCAATATTTTCTTCCATTTTAAATCAATTTATGAAAATTAAAAACAAATGCCATTTAAAAATGTTTTGTTTTAATCTTCATTCAAATATGAAGCGGAATTCATATACAATCAAAAAGGTGTTTTTAAATCTTTCTATTTTCTAAAAAATTATGTTAATCAATAGAGATAATTAAATTAATAAACAAAGATTTATTTTAACAAGTATAAACAATTTAATAAAAAAGATGTCATATGATATTGTAATCGGAAGGAGCAATTCAGATAAAAAAAAGTTAAGAGAAAAAGGACTTGTTTATCTTGGAAAAAGCTATGTAAAAATGGGAAATTATAATTCCTTATCTAATTTAATTTGGTTAGATGTTGCTAAAAGTCATGTAATATTAATAGCAGGAAAAAGGGGAAGTGGAAAATCATATACATTATCTGTATTAGCAGAGGAAATATCAGATCTTCCAAAAGAAGTTTCTCAAAACATTGCACCAATTATATTTGACACAATGGGAATATTTTGGACAATGAAATATAAAAATGAAAAACAAGCAGAATTATTACAAGAATGGAAACTAAAACCAAAAAATCTTCCGGTTAAAGTTTTTGTTCCTCAAGGACATTATCAGGACTATAAAGAAAAACAAATTCCTGTAGACAATGCATTTACAATTGATCCATCAGAATTAAGTTCAGAAGATTGGATAATCACATTTAATCTAAGTATAACAGACCCAATATCAGTTTTAATACAAAATACAATTTCAAAATTAAAAAAAGAACATAAACACAACCTAAATAAATATGACATTACCCAGATAATTGAAGAATTAAAACATCAAGATTCAGAGAATAACAAAATAGCAATGTCTTTATTTCAAGCAGCTGAAAATTGGGGAATATTTGCATTAAAAAATCAAGAATCCACAAAAATCTCTGATATAATTAATGCAGGAAAAACAACAATATTAGATTTAAGTCCTTATTCATCAATTGGCCCATTTAATATAAGAGGGTTAGTAATAGGAATTTTAAGTAAAAAAATATTTGAGCAAAGGATGATGCAAAGAAAATCAGAAGAAGTATTAGCTATTGAAAAAGGCCCTGATTATTTAAATCAACAAAACAAAAAAAATCCATTAGTTTGGTTATTTATTGATGAAGCACATGAATTTTTAAAACAAAAAGAAAAAACACCTGCAACAGATGCTTTAATTCAAATCTTAAGAGAAGGAAGACAACCCGGAGTCTCACTAGTTCTTGCAACACAACAACCAGGCGTAATTCATAGAGATGCAATGACTCAATCAGATATTGTAATTGCACATAGAGTTACTGCAAAACCAGATATTGAAGCACTAAATTCAATAATGCAATCTTATTTATTAGAATCTATTCAAAAATCAATGGCCAATCTTCCTGAAGACAAAGGTTCTGCACTAATATTAGACGATAATTCTGAAAGAATATATCCAATTAAAGTAAGACCAAAATTCACATGGCATGGCGGCGAGGCACCAATATCTGTTAGAATTGAAAAAGAATTTTAATTAATCTAAAAAACATTTAAAATCTACTTTAAAATTTTTGATAAGACAATACAAAAAAACACTTAAAGAGGTGACCACAAAAAAGAAAAAATACTAAAATTAAAGTCACTAAAAAAGTGCTTTTTTACTTATTAAATAAACTTATAGAAAAATCGGATTTTAATAAAAGCATCTACTTCACAACCCTTATATCTACCCGATATCTATGTTTATAAGGTGCAATATCTCCTGCTTCTTTAACTTGCAAAATCCTTATTTTTTTTCTTGCTTTTATTGATTCCTCTTTAATTTCTTTAATCATATTATCTTTTTCATCTTCTCTAGCAAAACCATAATAAAATATTTTAGTTCCGGTTTTTGAAACAGCAAATGCTTGTCTTAAAAAATGATCTTTTAAATTAGGCCTTGGCATCAAGATAACATCAAAAAACTTTAATCCAAATTTTTTTTCATTTTTAGACTTATCAGTAATATCAATTATTTTTTTAACATCTCCTTGAATTATATTGATATTCTCTACTTTGTTTAACCTTGCATTTTCAATTGCATATTTATTACAGTCTCTTCCCAATTCAATAGTAGTTATTGATTTAGGTTTTGATTTCTTAGCAACAACAATTGAATAAGGCCCAACCCCAGAAAACATAACTAAAACATTATCTTTTTTCTTTATCTTAGTAGATACTTCTTTTCTTTCATTACTTAATCTAGGGGAGAAATAACAATTTTCAACATTTAATTTAAAAATACATCCATTTTCTTTGTAAATTGATTCTAAATTTTTTTCACCAGCTAGATGTTTAGTTTGAATAGTTCTTAATCTTCCTTTTATTTTATCTAATTTTTCAACAGCAGTTTTAATATTCGATCGTTTTAAAATCTCCTTGGCAATCTTAATCTTCTCAGACTTTTTAGTATCTTCATTAAATTTAAGAATTACAATACTTCCAATAACATCATAATTAGCCATAAAAGATAAAAACAGAACAACTTTAAAAACATTTATAAATAAAATAACATTATGAAAATTATAAAAGAGGAAATAAAAATGAAAAAAATTTTAGGATATACAATTTCATTAATAGGTATATTAATATTATTTCTTGGGCTAAATAAAATAAATCTTAACTTAAAAATTCTTGATAATATTCCAAGTACAATAATTAAAATAATTGGAATATTATTGGTGGGAACAGGAATTTTCCTTTTAGTATCTAGTCCCGGAAAAATCTCAAAACTAAAAGAAATTCCAATTTATGATAAAAAAGGTAAAAATATAGTTGGATATAGAAGAGTAAAATAAAATTATTCTGTTAATTCTTCCATATCTCTTCTCGCTCTTTCTGATTCTTCTTTTTCGATTTCCTTATCTCTTTCTATTTGATTAGTTACCTCAGAATTATCAGTTAAACTATTCTCATTAACTTGTTTTTTTAAATCAGATATTTTCTTATCTCTTTCTAAATCCCTATGACCTGATTTTAAAGTATCTGAAAGTAAAAATATTAAATAAATAATTAAAGCAAGAATACCCAAAGATAATAATTTAAAAATAAAAGTATCAGAAACCTCTAAGAGATAAAGACTAAATATACTAAGATATCTCGGTAATCTTATAAATGAAAACAAAATTAAAAAAATAATAAATGTAATCAGCCTAAGATTTTTAGATTTATTTAAAGAAAAGGGAAGAAATTCAATTAAAAAAGATAATCCCCAAGAAAAATAAACTAAAGAAAACCAAAATAAAAAGGTTAAAAAGAACATTAAAGTCCAAGAAAAAGACATTCCTAAAACCAACCTAAAAAAAGGATCAAAAATCCTAAAACCCTTTTCAATAGTTGAAAAAAAAACACTCAGTTTAGAATCTTTAATTATCTTTATCCATTCTTTAGTTAAATAACTAGTGCCAGAATCAGGATCCTGGATTATTTTTGTTAAATTTTCAGGATCAATTCCAACAGAATCTTCAATTAAATCATCAGGATTACTAGGATCAATAGCTAAAATAAAACTAAATGAAATTAAAAAAAGCAATAGAATAATTCCAAAAACAAAATATCCCCTATTTTTCATAAATAATCCTATTAACAAAGATTTTTAAAAGTATTGTGACAAATCTAAGTAGTTTAATAACTATTTACTAGTAACAACAAACCAAAACATTTAAATACTAGTATTACTAAAGAATATTATAAACAAAAAAGATTTAATTAAACAATAAACAAAATAAAAAATGGGATTATATGAAACATTTAAAGAAATTGAAAGAGAACAAGCTGAAAAAAGGTATAATTCTAGAGAAAATAGAATTAAAACATCACAAAGAATAAATGAGTATATTATAAGACCTACTAAAAATAAAATTAAAACAGGAACAAATTATATTGGTCCGAACGGAGTTATCGGTGGATTAGTAGGTTATTGTTTGTTAGGGGGACCATTAGGTTTAATTGCCGGTGCAGTAGCAGGAAAAAACTATAAGAAAACAATAGAGTATGGAAAAAAAACATCAAGAGGTATGATAAATGGTGCTATGGGGGGATTAGAAATAATATCAAATTCTGAAAAATATAAAGAAATAAATCCAACTGCAACACACCAAAAAAAAGAACCCCAATTAAGGGGGTATCCAAATAAAGGGGATTACAAAGGGAGTAAAACAAAAGAAGCAGAATATTTAACAAAAAAAGAATTTATTAGGGTATTAAATGGAATTGAAAGATCTAAAAAAAGAATTTTAAACAGCTATAACTATCTAGAGTCTAGTTTAAAAAATAATGCAGAATATAAAAGATTAGAAAAAATAGCAGAAGAATTATCTGAAAAAAAGGGCACAAAGATCACTCCAAAAGAAGCATATAAAATTATAAAAGATGAAGAAATTAAAAAAATTAAATTAAAGAGATTAAAAGACTTAGGTACAATAATAATCACATTAGAAGACAATTTTTATAAAATGGGGCAAACTCCTGGAAAAACTGAACAAGATTATTTTGATGTGATTCTAAACAGAGATAAATATGTAGAGGAATATAATCAACTATTAAGAGATTTAGAAGAATGGAATCCTAGTCAATATCAAAAGAAATGGTCTGAAGAACTCCTTAGAAGTTATAAACAAAGAAATGAAAATTCAGAAGAAAATAGAGATTCAGAAAACAAAAATAAAAAAAAGGGGGTGAAGAAATAATTGATGTATAGCTTAAAGAGATTTAAATTCCTAAAATTAATTAAATTCAAAGTAAAATAAACTTAATCTTTAACCATAGCCCTTAATTTAGCTTCTCTTTGAATTGCCTTTTCTCCCC
>CAYQOK010000028.1:2107-10338 GCA_964419155.1 Candidatus Woesearchaeota archaeon | reverse complement strand
TTGATTAGCATCAAAAACAATTATGTTTAAATCAGGATTAAATCCTAAACTACTTGTTGGAATAGAAATACATTCTGTATCAGAATTAGATGCACCTGTTGAAATTACTATTGTTAATACATTAAAATCACCTGAAATAAAATTAAATATCGAGTTTTTTGTAACATCGAATATTGTTTCATCTACTTCTTTATTTTTAGAGGGATTTAATAATGAAAATAATAAAACTAAAAAAGAAAGAAATATAACAAATGAGAGTATCATTTCAACATGACCCTGTGCTTTATTTGATTTAGTTTTTTTATTTTTATTCATTTTATATCTTATCCTAAGAACAAATTTGCACCTGTTGAAATAATCCATGCAAGAGCAATTAATATGATTGAATGTTTAATTCCTGGTTTTATTTTTCCTTCAGATATTTTACCAATTATAAGCCCCATAAATAAACCCTGTGTAAATAAAAGAAAAATAAAAGATTTAGAAATTTCCTCAGGGCCTAGAGAAGAAGAGCCAAATGAAAATCCAGAGCCAAAATTTAATCCACCTCCACTCATACTACCTCCAGAATCTTCTAGATTAAAATCAGTTACAATTGGAAAGATTTTAAATTGCATAACTAACATAATTGCTATAAAAATAAAAAATATTATGTATCCTTGAACAACAAGATTATAAATTGCTGCTCTTCTTTCTTTTTTTAGTACTTCTGTCTGAGATATTGAAAAAACAACTGAATCTAGTATAACTTCTATATCTCCTCCTGCTTTTTCAGCTTCTCTTATCAAGGTTATTGCTCTACTTATTACCTCGCTTCCAACATCTCTTGAAAGAGTTTCTAATGCATTTTTAATAGGAATACCTAATGAAACTTGATTACCTAATTTTTGAATATGTTTAGTTAAACTACCATAATCTTTATTTTGAACATTAATAACACTTCTACTAATCGGGGTTCCTGATTTTACCCCTTCAGCAAGGTCTCTTGCAAATTCTAAAAATCTTGCTTCTTTATCTTTTTCTTCCTGACTTTCTAATATAATTGTTCCTAAAAAAGGTAATGATCCAACTACAAAGGCTAATCCTGATGTAAAATAATAAATTCTATCATCTTCTGAATAAAAAGAACCAATTATGGAACCAATAACAATTAGGACAGCAAATCCAATTCCGATATAATGTTGTTTTTTAAGTTTCATTTTAAAATTTAGGTTGTTTTGAATTTAGTAGTAAAAGAAATAATACATTTAATACTGCAACTATAAGGACCATTACAACACCTATCATTGAGGGTTCTAAATTATAAAAATCCATTCCAGTCATAGAAATTACCAAGAATAAAACTAATAATATCATTGGAGCTGCTATTGCAATACTAATATAAATATCCATAAAAGTTTCTGCTATTCTTGTATATTTTTCTCTTTCCATACGATAATCAAATAATAATACTTCTGCATGTTTACTGAAAAAAGTAGTTAAATCTCCTCCAGAAGTAATTGTTGTTGCTAATCCATTTAACATTTCAGCAAATCTTTGAGAGGGAGTATTTTTTGAAAGATATCTTAATGCATTAACAGTATTATATCCATAAAAATTAATATAATGTAAAAGTTTTCTTATTTCTCTATTTGTAAATGGATAATCTTCTGTTGCAGAGATTATCTGAAATATTTTTGTTGGGGGTAATCCTGATGTGGATATTGCAGACATATAAATAGTTACAAATGGAAGCTCTTGGTCAATTGATTTTTCTAGTTCTTTTCTTTTTGAAGAAGGATAAGTATAAATAAAGAAAAAAGTTAATAAGGGAATAACAAAAATGACCCAAATATATTTAATTAAATTAGTTAAAAATTCTGAACCAGATGAAACAAATAAAGAAGAACCTGCACTAAGATTAAACACTGAAAAAAACAATAAAAATACAAAACTAAATAAAAAAGATATAAATGTTGAGAAAAGAATCATTGAAGTATAAGTTGTTATTACATAAGGAGAAGCAATTAATTGTAATTCTTTACTTAGATTATTTAATGTTCCTTTTTTACTTAATTTCATAGATAAATTCCTAAATAATTTGTTAGATATTGTAGAGTAAAAATTAGGTTTTAGTTCATTTTTTTTCTTTAAATCCTGAGCGCTTTCTAATTGTTTTAGTTTTTTTAAAGATCTTTCTGCTAAACTTAAATTTTCTAGAAATTCTTTTTGATCTTTTTTGCTTATTGCTACACTTATATTTTTATTTGATTTTACTGAATCTTTGTAATCCAGATTAATAAGATTTTTTGTAGAATTATTTGAATTTGATTTTTTAGATTTTTCTGATTCTAATTCTTTATAAAACTTGACACTATCTATAACTCCGGGAATCGCATTATTAATTGTTTTTAGTTGATTTGATAATGCATTAAGAGCTTCTTCAATAAGTCTTCTTTGACTATTTAATTCTGCAGTGTTTTTTAATCCTCCTTCTTGTATTTTTGAATTTAGAATTTCAGAAAGATTTAAAATTTCATCTACAAGTTCTCTTTCTCTTATTATATTTGCTTTTAAAGAATCTAAAGACATTTTAATTTAAGGTTTGATTTATTTTTGCTTGAAAATCTAATATATTTTTTTTATTAGTTTCAAAGGAACCCTTATCATTTTTCTTATAGGATTCTTCTAATTCTTTAAAAGCAAGTTCTAAACTTGAAATTAATTGTGAAAGTAAAACAGCTTTATTGTATTGCATAATCTCCTCTTTTATATTTATAGAATAATGAATAGACTCTTATTTATAAAGATTTTTGTGGGTCTTATTTAGATGAGGTGCTTTGCATAACCCCAAATGTTTTAAGAACTGTGCTTGAATCTTTATAATAATGATTAATTATGCTTTGAACTTCTTCAAAATTAAATATCTTTTTTTGTGTTAATTGATTTAATAATAATGTTCTCATTGCAAATTCTTTTTCTAATTCTGATTTTTCAATACCATATCTTCTTGAAATTTTATCAAAAACCTTACTAGCTTTTTTAAAATAAAATATATCTTCCATTGCATTCCAAATAAATGGAGTATTAGTCATTGCAATTCCATCAGGGTTTACATCTACTACTTCAACTATTTCCCTTAATCTACGAGTTTGATCTTTTTTAACAATTGCATGAGTCATTATTGCTACGGCATCAATAGTATTAATAAGAGTAGGAGATAGATTAATAGGGGGTGTTTCTAATCTTTTTATTAATGTATCAACAGAATCTGCATGAATTGTACTTATAGATGAATGTCCTGATGCCATTCCCTGAAAAAGAACAGATGCTTCTTCACCCCTTACCTCTCCCACAATTACATAATCTGGATTTTGCCTAAATGAACTTTTTAAAAGTTTGAATAAAGTAACTTCTCCTATGTTTGTGGTTCCTGCTGCACCCCTTGCAACACTTGGAAGCCAGTTCTCTCTTGATAGACTTAACTCTCTTGTATCTTCAATTGAAACAACTCTTGCCTCAGGAGATATAAAAAAGGCCATTGCATTTAATAAGGTGGTTTTTCCAGAGGCAGTTCCACCTACAATAAGAATATTTGATTTATATTGAATTAATATCCAAAGATAAGCGAGCATCTCTGGACTTAATGTATTCATAGCAATAAGTTGTGTTGGAGTCCAAGGTATTTTTGTAAATTTTCTAATTGTGAATGTAGGTCCCCTACTTGTAACATCTTGTGTATATGTTGCATTTATTCTACTTCCATCGGGAAGAGATGCATCAAGTATTGGAGATGCATAAGAGATATACTTCCCTGCTCTTTGAGCAAATTTTTCAACAAGTCCTGTTAATTTATCAATAGAATTAAAAATAACATTTGTCCTCATGTTTCTGTAGATTCTGTGAACAACATATATTGGGGTGTTTGCTCCATTACATTCAATATCTTCTATAAAATAATCTCTTATCAATGGTTCTACTTCATTAAAACCAATAAAATCTCTATAAAGATAATAAAATATTTTATTGTAAACTTCTTCTTGAATATCTAAACCTAACTCGGTTATTAATAATCTTGCAGTTCTATCAATATAATCAATAAGAGATTTTGTTGTTTTTTCAATTACAATATTTACATTTACTGTTTGAAGAAGAGCTTCTTCTAATTTTTCTAAATTATCTTTTTCAGATTCTGTTAAAACCGGTTCTTCAACCTCATATATTAATTCATGTAAATTATCATCCCAGTAAAGATGAGCAGAAACATATGGAGAAACTAACATATATCTTATGTTTATTTTTGTTTTATCTTTAATAATTTGCATTGCAGGAACAACAGGAGAGAGATTAATTTTTACAGAACTTTGAGTAGGAGAATCTCCTTTATAAGAACTATCATTTGTTTGGGAATTGGTTCTATTAATATTAGAATCCTCAGATGAATTTCCAATTGGATTATTTTGTGTATTTTCTGGCATTTTAAATTGATTCAATATTTATATTTATTTTATTATCAATAGTTCCATCATTTTTTATTAACAAAGTGTATTCTGTTGGTGCTGGAGAAAGAACTTTTTTAGATTCTTTTGAATTAAAGGTCATATTAATTTTATGAGGATTATAACTTAAATCTAATCTAATATTATAAGTTTTTTTATTTGTTTCTGTTGTAGTTATATTTATATTTCCATAAGTTACTGGAATTCCAACTTCACTAAATAATAATTTTGTTTCAGGCATAGTATAATAAATTGATTCTTTTTCTGGGTCTATTGTAAGTTCTCCTTTTTTTATTCTAATACCAAATTCCCTGACATTTCCAGCAGAAACTTGAACTGCATTAATTTTTGCATTTAAATCATTTAATAAGGTTATTGTTTGTTCAAGTGTTGATTTATCATTTATTTGTTTTATTTTTGGGGTTATAACTGTTAAAATTGTTGCCATTATTCCTAATCCGATAAGGGTGTATATTACTGTTTCAACCCAAATCTGAGCTTTTTTATTTATTTTTTTCATTTTAAAAAAATTATCTATCTTTTGGTTCCACCATAGAAGTTTCAATTTCTTGTCTATCTATTTTTTCACATTTTTTTCCATTTGATAAAATTGGTGCAATTTCAACATATTTTACATCTGAATAGTCTGTATTAATCTGATAAGTTCTTTTTTCTCCAAAATTAGGAATAGAATATGCTCCTATTGGAATTCCATACATTTGAATTACTGATTCCTCATAAGAATCTCCTTGGTAAATAATATAACTATCTGAATTTGCATTATTTCCAATAGTAATTATTATTCCGCTTATATTTATATCTCTATTATTTCCCCGTTCTATTGAAACATAAACAGAATTTGGGATACCTGCTGCGCCGGATTTAAAAAAATAAGTTAGTTCAGAACCAGTATCAATAAATAATTGATCTTTTGCTTTAAAACACTCTCCACTACCTAAATTTTCTTTAACCATTGGAAAAATAAATGCAGAAATAATTACAATTGCAGCAATTGAAAGTAAAACTAATAACACTGTTGTAATTACTTGAGATTGTGATTTTTTTGTTTTAAACATTTTAATTTAGTTTTATTGTAACACTATATTCTTTTGGACAGATAAACTCTCTTTTTTTGCCTTTTTCATTTTTTCCCAAAAGCATTGGAAATACCTGAATTTCTTTAATATTTGATTCAATACTAATTGATTCAATTTTTCCAGATTGTCCTTGAAGTAGAGATCCTTTACTTTCTAAAACATTTACGTGTTCATAAATAAATTCACTTTTTCCAGAAGAAATTTTTTTAATTGCAAATTTATAAATTGGAATATCGCCTGTATTTACTAAAGATAAATCTAATGAATCTGCATTTTGTGTTTCTTGAACTTGAAATTGAACTCTGCTACAAGAAGTTTCTACTGGTTCTCCGAATTTAATAACTTGTTCTGTTCTAAAACTTCTTGCCCATAATAAGATTATTGTTGCTAAAACAATAACTATTAAAATTAAAAGAACTGTTGCAATGACTGGGCTTACACCTTTTTTGTTTAACATATTCCTCTTTTATAGATTTAAGTATATTTTTTAGTTTATAAATATTATGATATTTTTTAAAGATTTAATAAGATTTAAATACTAGAAAGGTGTTTTTTTTAAATGATGAATAAAAGAGGTCAATTTTATTTAATATCTGCAATTATAATTTCTGTAATAATTCTTGGATTAGCAGGAATTACAAATTATTCGAGATTTAATGAAGAACCTATAAGGATAAATCAATTAGGAGATGTTGTTGGTCAAGAAACATCTTTTGTTATTGAGTGGACTTATTATAATGAAACAGAGGATATTGAAGAAAAATTAAATGAAAATCTTAATACTGCATTAGAAGGATTTAAAAATGTTGCTGAATCATCAAACGAGGTATTTCAAATATTGATTTTATATCCTGCAGATGTTATGAAAGCTGCTCAAAATTCTAAAGAGATTCATTTTAAAATTATGTATTTTAATTCTGCTACGGACATTGATTTAGATGAAGTAACTGGAGAATTAGATACTGGGACAGATGAAGAAGAGATATATGTTGTTCCTGAAATAACTAACTTAGATTTTAATGAAATTGATATTTCAAATGAATTTAAGGTATTTATTAATCAAGAAGGAAATAAAATCATGATTCATCCTAGTGATTATTTTACAAGCAGTAAAATAATTTTAGAGTATAATGGTCTAAAAAGTTCTGCTTTTATAATTTCAAGTTCTTCAAACCTTGAGGAGTATATTTCAACTAACTTAAAATTAGAAACAAATGAATAAAATAAAAAATAAAAAAGCAATTAGTTTAATGTTAGGTTATGTTCTTTTAATTGCAATAGCCTTAATATTAAGTGCAGGAATTTATACTTGGTTAAAGGTTTATATTCCAAAAGATAATGAAGTTTGTTCACCTGATATTAGTTTATCTTTACAAAGTTATGAATGCGATTTAAATAGTGATCCTAAAACAATAAAAATAGAATTAAGGAATAGTGGGTTATTTAGTGTTGATGGAATATTTGTAAGAGGTGCAGAAAATGAAGAGGATCTTCCTATCTTATTGTTTGATAGAACCAGTAGGGGATTAGAAGGGGGAAGATGGGATTTTGAAAATAAATTAAAACCTAATGAGATTAAGAAATTAACATTAAAGTATCCTGATGGTGCAGCAAGCTTAAAAAAAATACAGATTCAGGCATTTGTTTATGGAAAAAAAGGAATTTTGTTATGTGAAAATATTTTAAATCAACCTCTTGAGAATTGTTAAAAAAATAAAATTTTAAGAAGTAACTTTTTTTGGTATTTTCTTTTGAATATTCTTTTCTTTAGCAACATTAACTGCTTTATTATCTTTTATCATCTTTGAATCTTGTTTTAAAGAATCATCTTTTTGTTTAAGATTTAAATCTTCTTTTTCTTTAGAATCTTTAACATCTGTTTTTTCTTTAGAATCATTAGTAGAATCTGTTTCTGTTGGTGAATCTTCTTTTGATTTCTTAATTTGTTTTTTAGTTTTTTCTAATTCTGATTTTTTCCTTTCTTTTCTTAATAATTCAAATTCTATTTTTTTAGGAATATCTACTAATTTCACTTCTATATAATCTACATATTTTATTGCCCTAACTTTTATTTTTGCAGGTGGTTTTTTTATTCCCCTAAATCTTAATTCATTATTTAAAACAGGGTCTATTTTAACTTTTCTTAAATCAGAATCATAAAGTTTCATATGTTTTGCAATAAATTTCCTTAATGTTTTAACAGCTTTTGTTGCTCTTTTGTACTCTTGAACTTTAAGCCACTCTCTTCTAAGTGGAACAACATATTCTCTTTCAAGTAATGGTTTTCTTTCTATTTGTTTTGCCATAAACTATCCAAAATAACCTTTTTTAATTCTTCTTGGTTTTATCTTTAATTTAGTTCTTCTCCAATTTCTTTTTAATCTAGTCATCTCACTTGGATGAACTTTTTTTCCAGGACCATATTTTTTAATAACTGCCCAAAATGGGGCCCATCTAGTTCTACGATTTTGTTTAGAATATTTAATTTTTCTTTGATGATCTATTTTTTTTGCCATTTTTTAATAACCTATTTTATTGAGTCTAATAGCTCTTTTCCTGATTTAGTTAATTTTCTTCCCTTCTTTTTATTTAATTCTGCTTTTTCAACAAAACCTGCTTTTTCAGCTTGTTGAAGTATTGTTCTTATTATTTTTCC
>CAYQOK010000028.1:0-2007 GCA_964419155.1 Candidatus Woesearchaeota archaeon | reverse complement strand
TCTTGTGCCTTCTGGAATAGAAACATCTTTATCAATTATTGCATTTTTTATTTTTGCATTAATAACTTTATTTCTTCCTAAAAGAATTGAATTTTCAACTAATGATTCTGAACCTTGAACAAAACAATTGTAAGACAATACAGAATCTTTTACTTTTGCTGAATCGCAGATAATCACGCCAGGAGATAGTATTGATTCTAATGAAGTTGCTTTAGATACTATTTTAGCAGGTTCTGTTGAAATAGAAGAAGTAACTATCTCCCAATAAGGATTATACATATTAATTAAAGGAATCTCATTTTTAAGATCCATATTTAGGTCATAAAAGGACTTTATTGTTCCAATATCAAACCAAGAAGGTTTATCAAAACCATTTATTTTGTTTGTTTCAAAAGGATAGGCACTTATATTTAGACCTTTTTTAAGCATATTTGGAATAATATCAAAACCAAAATCATGGGTAGATTGTTTATTAAAATCCCTAATTTCTTTTTTATTCTTTGCATCTAATTTTTGAGAATCATTTTCTAATTCCATTAAAAGTACTTCTGGATGAAATGCATAAATACCCATGGAAGTTAAACAAAAATCTTTATTATCTGGAATAGGGGTTGGTTTTTTTGGTTTTTCTTCAAATCCAATTACTTTTCTTTCTTCAGGATTATTAATAATAATTACCCCATATCTTTCTTTTGCTTCTTCAACACTTACAGGAATTGTGGCAATTGTAAGTGCAGAATTTTTTTGAATATGAAATTCATTTAATTGAGAAAAATCCATAAAATAAACATGGTCTCCTGCTAATACATCTACAACATCTGGAAGAGTTCCTTTTTTATTTTTTAAAATATAATCTCTTTTTTGAAAAATAGCATCTGCAGTTCCTTTAAACCAACCTGAATTATTTCCCTGTATTGCTGGAAGAACCATTAAGTGTTCGTCACTACCATTTCCAAATTTATTATAATGAACATCTCTAATATGACGATGAAGAGAATCTGATTCAAATTGAGTTAAAACATATACTCTTCTTATTCCAGAATGATATAGGTTACTTAAAGGAAAATCAATTACTCTTTTAGTTCCTCCAAATGGAAGTGCTGGTTTTGCCCTTATGTCTCCAAGTTCTTTTAGTCTGGAGCCTCTTCCCCCACCTAATACATATGCTACTGAATCTATTTTTACCATTTTAATAATGTTAGTATTAATGGATGGGGGTATTAATAAACTTGATGGTTTAACCGACACCCCATGAGGGGTCTTTTGCTCTTTTAATTTGTGCTATTTTTTGTAGAACCATTATTTCTTCTCTTGAAAGTAAATCTTTATTTTTTTTAAAATTTTTAAATTGCCCTTCACTTATTGATGAATAAAGATAGTCTAAATCCTTAAGGTGCCTTTCATAATTTGTTCCAGAAATGCTTATTGCAACTTCATCTCCTGAAAATGTTTCTTGAACTGCTTTTTTATCCTTTTGTATTCTCTTTACTCTTTCAAGATCATTTCCTTGTTCATCCATTAGTTTGGTATTTTCCTTTAATCTCCCTTGCTCGATTTTTACACCAAAGATTGCAGGATTTGAATTATGAAATACATATTCATGAAGTATTTTTATTTTACAAACAGATGCTAATTTCATTAATTTTTGCTTTTCTATTTCTTTAAATTTTTGTTCTCTATATTCTTTAAGATCTTCAATCAATTTATAGATTACCTCATGTTGCATAATCTTAATTTTATTATGTGGCACTTCAGAAATATCTTCTTCATGAGAAACATTAAATCCTAAGATGATTGCATCTAATTCATTTGAATTTAGATTTGCATTTGCACAAATAACATCTTTTTTGTCTATATTTCCTATTCCTGCTTTACAAACTTTTATTCCCTCTTGTTTTAAAATATATAGAAGTGCCTCTAAACTGCCTAGTGAATCTGCCTTAATTATAATACCGCAACTATCTGTTTTTACTTTTTCTCCAACTTGTTTTTTAAATTCAGATTTTA
>CAYQOK010000027.1:0-10952 GCA_964419155.1 Candidatus Woesearchaeota archaeon | reverse complement strand
AAGTAGTTTAGGATTTAATCCTGATTTAAACATAATTGTTTTTGATGCTAATCAAGACATTAAAAACTCAAATATAACCACTAATAACATTTTTATTAATTTTTCTAATACAAGTGAATTTAATAGATTTTATAAGATATATAACTCAAATGAATTTTCATCATTTAGTATATCAGATACAACTTCTTGTACTGAACTAGTAGAAATTGAAGATTCAGAACTGGATACCGAAGAATTAAAATTTAAACTTGTTAATAAGGAAATAAAAAACTTAATAAGTAATAAAAAAATTAGTGACCTTGAAAATTTATACTCCACTAATTATGTTTCACTTAAAAATCAATTAAATATAAATAATGAATTTTCATTTATTGTTTATGAATTAAATCAAAATTTAAATGGAGATTTTAGTCAGACCTTAATTGCTAAGGGTGAAAAAAATCCTCCTTTTAATGCACAAGTTTTATCAAGAGACTATCCTATTTCAATGATAAATTCTACAGCAGGGCTTAATTTTGGAATAATCAATATAAGAACATGGTAAAAAATAAATTTAAAATGTACAATAATAAAAAAGCATGGTTAAGAATTGTTGAAGCATTTATTGCAATTGTAATTATATCTACAGTATTATTCTTAGTTGTTTCAAAACAAGTTCCAAGAAAAAATCAGGGTCCTGAAATTTCTGAATTTTTAAGGGCAACCCTTATGCAGATATCAAAAAGAGATGATTTAAGAGCAGCAGTTATAACTGAAGATGAATTGTTTTTAAATTCTTTTATAGACGGGATAATACCAAAATGGCTTGATTATGAGTTTAATATTTGCGATACAGATGATATTTGCGGATTAGAATATTATCCTTCAAGTAATCCAAAAGAGATATATAGTGAAGAAGTTTTAATTAGTTCAAGTACAAGTAATGGGGTTGACCCAAAAAAATTAAAATTATTTGTTTGGAGAGCATAATGACTTATAAATTTCTTTCACATACTTCTGAGGTTAAGGTTTTTGTTCATTCAAAAACATTAAAAATACTTTTTTTAGAATCTTTTGAAGCAATTAAATCCATAATGTTAGAAGATGAAACACAAAAAATAAAACAAAAAAAATTAAAAACAATAAAAATAACTCCAAAAGAAAAAAAACTTTCATCTCTTTTTTATAATTTTTTAGAAGAATTTATTTATTTACTAGAATCTGAGTATTTTATTGCTTCTGAAGTAGAGATTACAAATTTAGATATACATAAATGTACTCTTTCTGCAAAAGTTAAAGGAGATAAATCATCTTATTATAATATCTCAAATAAAATAAAATCTCCTACTTATGAAAATTTAAAAATAAAAAGAGATAAAAGAGATAATTCTTGGCAAGCATCATTTGTGCTTGATGTTTAACAAGTTTATTTAAAAACTATATTCTATTATAAGTTTTATGAAATCAATAAAGTATAATCTTAAAAAAATTTCCGATTATGAATGGGAAATAGTAAAAAAGGGAGATATGAATGTTCCTGGAAAAATTTTTGCAAGTAAAAAACTTTTAGAACAGATTGAAAAAGATGAAACAATTAATCAAATAATAAATGTCTCAAAAATTCCAGGAATATTGAAATATAGTATTGCTCTTCCAGATGCCCATCAAGGATATGGTATGTGCATTGGTGGTGTAGCTGCATTTGATATTGAAAAAGGGGTGATAAGTCCAGGGATGGTTGGTTTTGATATTAATTGTGGAGTAAGAATCTCTTCAGTGAATATATCAGTTAAAGATTTCATTAAAAAAAAAGAGAAGATTATAAAAGAAATTTTCAAGGAAATTCCAACAGGATTAGGAAAAAAATCAAATAAAATTTCTAAAAATGAATTAAAAGAGATTTTAGTAAAAGGTTCAGGTTGGGCTATTAAGAATAAAAAAGGTATTGAAAGAGATTTAATAATGTGTGAAGAAAATGGTTGTATAAAAAATTCTGATTTTTCAAAAGTTTCTGATAGGGCAATTTCAAGGGGGTTAAATCAGTTAGGAACATTGGGCTCTGGAAATCATTTTATTGAAATTCAAAAAATTGAAAAAATTTATAATCAAAAAGTTGCAGATGTTTTTGGTTTAAATAAAAATAATATTTATGTTATGATTCATTGTGGTTCAAGGGGATTGGGACATCAGGTAGCAAGTGATTATATTCAATTATTTATTAAAGAAAACCCATTAAAAATAAAAAATAAAGAACTTGCTTCTGCTTTGTTTAAATCTAATATTGGGCAAGATTATTTTAATGCTATGAACTGTAGTGCTAATTTTGCTTTTTGTAACAGACAAATAATCATGAATAAAATACGAAATATTTTTCAAAAAAATTTTTTAAATTCAAATCTATCCCTTATCTATGATGTTGCGCATAATATTGCAAGAATAGAAGAATTTGAAACTAAAAAAGGAGTATTAACAAAAGCCTGTGTACATAGAAAGGGTGCAACAAGAACTCTTGGTTCAGGAGATAGTAGATTACCTAAGGATTACTTGAACACAGGTCAACCAGTTATTATTCCAGGAAGTATGGGAACTTATTCTTATATATTAGTTGGAACAAATAACTCAAAAAACACTAGTTTTTCAAGCACTGCACATGGGGCAGGAAGATTAGAATCAAGATTAAATGCTAAAAAAAATATTAATCCTATTAAAGTACAGGAAAATCTAAAAAAGCAAAATATACTTCTCTTATCAAATTCATTTTCATCACTATCAGAAGAAGCTCCAGAAGCATATAAAGATGTTGACGAGGTTGTTAATGTAAGCAATAACTTAAAAATTGGACAGGTTGTAGCAAAATTAAAACCTCTTGCAGTTATAAAAGGATAATTTCTAAAAAATACTTTTAAAAACTTTTATAAATCTGTTTTATTATTAATATAAATAGAAAAGAGGGAAAAAATAAAAATGAACAAAAATATTAAAAAATACTATCTTAGTTTTAGCTTTATATTTATATTAACTTTAATTTTTTTAAATCCCTTAATTAACTCAGAAGTTTTAATAGGAAATGAAAGTTATTGGATAAATAAAAATTACGGCCCAAATGAATCTCTAGAACTAAAAATAAATTTAAGTTTAAATCAAGAACCATCTAATTCAGTTGTTTCAGCATTGGGCAAAGATTTGTTTTTAAAAGAGGTCTTAGATCGCAATAACATATTTTATACTTGTAATCAAGAATCTTTAGATTGTAATACTGTCTTTAAAACATCAGGGTCTTCATTTTCTTCAAAAACAATAGAATTATCAGCTAATCAAGAAACATATATCGGGCTATATATTGAAGAATCAAATGAAATATCAAAAATAAACTATTTTTCATTTAATGTATCTTCAAATTCACCATCTTCTTGTGAACCCCCCCTTATAATTGACGTTGGAAATGATAATTATCTGGATTGGCAATCTAACTCTCCAGATTATTCTTCTTTTTGTTCAGTTAATAATTATGGTTGTTATCAAGAATCAGATAAAAAAGGTACTGATGAGATTTTAGAATCATCTCAAAAAGAATATTGCCAGAAAATAATCATTTCATCAGGAGCCGGAATATTAATCGGAGCAGATATTATTGGTTCTGGAGATGCTGAATTTATATTAAGAATTCCAGAATATGGAGAAGAGTGTATAGCAAATGCAATAAGTTCTTCTTCAAATTCACAACAAATTTCATGTATCATAAATCAGTCTTTATTAGGGACTCAAGAGATAACCGTGTGTCTTAGTGCAAAATCACAAAAAGATGATTCAAAATACTCTATAAGTTATGAAGATAATGCTCCCTGTGGATATATTGATTCTTATAAACATGATTTTTCTATTTTCGCAAAACCATTAAAATATATTGGACAAGAGTCTTTTGAAATAAGCACATATGCAATTGAAAGTTATTTTGGTTCTAATTTAGAAGATTCAATATTCTATTATATTGGAGAAAATTATAATTATAACTGTAATAATGGATGCATAGTTCCTATAAGAATTAAATCAAATTCACAACAATCTATTTTATTATCAAATATTCAATTAGATTACGAATCTGGGGGAATAAAAAATAAACTAACTAAATTAAATATTCTTTCAGAAGAACCAGCTCTTTTAAATATGAATTATACCATTATTGATTTTAAATCTCTTGGATTTAATTCACCACTAAAATATGGGAATTTTAGTTTAGATCTTAAAATAAATAGTGAATCTTTAGTTAAAGAAACCCTTTCAGTATTAAAAAAACCAGAAATTAATTATATTTTTCCAACACAGGTTCCAGCAGAAGTAGAAACAAGATTTTATTTAACTATTAAAAATCCAGATAATTCAACAGAATTTTTCTGGGATTTTGGTTCTGGAGATATATTAACAACAGACACAAATTGGATTCCCTATAAGTTTAATGATACAGGTGAAAAATTTATCATAGTTACAGCAAAAAATAAATTAGGAAACTCTTCAGAGAAATTTAAAATAAATGTTATTGCTCCAAAAGAGTATTTAAATAAAACATTAAAAGAATATCAGCAAAGATTAACAACAATTAATTCAAAACTAACTGGATTAGATAGTTGGATAAGGGATTATATAAATAAAAAGATTAATGTAAATACTCTTGAAACTGAATTAAATGCTTTAAAATCTCAGTTTAATAGTGCATTAGATGATGAAGATTTTATTTCAATTGCCATTAATCTAGAACAATTAGATATTCCTTCAAATATATCTGTTTCTGAATCATTAAAAATACCTTTTTTAATTGAAAAAAGTAAAATTAATTTAGATTATCTAACAGAAATAAATGCAGGAGAAGTATTAGAGAATCAAGATTCTTATAAAGATTCTATATTTGCGTGGGCAAGAGAATATACTAATGCAGTATTAGATAAAAAAGATATAAATTTTATCTATGACTCCAATAAAGAGTTAATTGCATCAATTATAAAACTCTCTTTATCAAAAAAAGAAGATAAAGAAGTAGGAGAAGTTTTTTTTGTTATTTCTATTCCAGATGAGGAAATTGTTTTTAAATCAGATTATTCTAAGATACCTATTGAATCTGGAAAAGCAGGTGGTTTTTATTTATCTGATCTAGATACAACAAAAGAATTTGAATTTATAACTTCGCAAAATATTGATATATTAAATTTACCAATATATTATTCTCCTATTTTTTCAGAATTATTAGTAGATACAAGTTTTGGTGATTGTAATTACAATGGATTATGTGAAAAATCATTAAATGAAAATTGGAAAAACTGTAGAAAAGATTGTAAACCATGGGGCTTAGTAATTATTTGGATAATTGTTCTTTTAATCATTTTCTTAATAATTTATATTTTATTACAAGAGTGGTATAAAAAACATTATGAGTCTCATTTATTTAAATCAAAAGATGACCTTTATAATTTAATTCATTTTATAGATAATGCTATACATCAAAAATTAACAAAAGATCAGATACAGACTAAACTAAAGAGTTTTGGATGGAGTAATGAGCAGATTATATATGCTTATAAAAAATATAATGGAGAAAGAACAGGAATGTGGGAGATACCTTTGTTTAAAGTATTTGAAAAAAGAAGAATAAACCAAGAAATACAAAAAAGAAATCAAAATCAAGTAAATATACAAAATAAAGGGGGTTCAGTTAACAGAAACATTAATAAATAAAATTAATCTTATTTTAATTAAGATAAATAGTTATAATATGGTGATAAAAGTTATGAAGAATTTTTTTAGCAGAATGTTTAGGGGTATATTTAAAAAGAAAAAAGAGATTAGTCTTGGTTTTTATGGTCCGCCCAATGCAGGTAAAACTTCTTTAGCTAATCGTATTTGCATGGACTGGACTGGTGAAGAACTAGGAACAGTTAGTAAAGTACCTCATGAAACTAGAAAAGTTCAAATTAAAGAAAAAGTTGAAATTGATTATAAGGGAAATAAATTAACTATAAAGGTAATTGACACTCCAGGAATTGCAACAAAAATTGATTATGAAGACTTTATGAAATTTAAGTTAAAGAAAAAAGAATCTCAAAAAAGAGCTAAAGAAGCAACACAAGGGATTATAGAATCAATAAAATGGTTAGATGATGTTAATGCTGTTATAATTGTATTAGATTCATCTCAAAATCCTTATTCTCAAGTAAATATCACTATTATCGGAAATTTAGTTGCAAGAAAAATTCCTGTTCTGATTGTAGGAAATAAAATTGATTTAAGAAAAGCAGATCTTAAAAAATTAGAATCAGCATTTCCAGAATATGAAGTTGTTGGCATTTCAGCAAAAACTGGAAAAAATATAGAAGAATTTTATGAATCTTTATTCAGGCTTGCAAAAAAAATAAAATAATAAATTATAAAAGAGGAAAATGAGCAAAAAAACCAAAAAAACCAAAAATTTTAATGGAATTACAATTCATTTCATTCCTTATTCTGAGATAGCAAAACTTGATTCTACTTCAAGAATAAAAAAATTTTTAGAAGTAGTGCTTAAGGAAAAGGTTATTGTTCTTCAAGGAAGATTAAAACCAGAAGAAGAAACAAGATTAATTGAGGACACAATGGTTTTAATAGGCACTATTAAGGGATTTAAGGGAATTGAATTAGAGGTTATCACCCCAACTGATTCAGATATATCTATTTTCTCAAAATTTAAACAAAAAATAGCAAGTGCTCTTGTTGGGCAGACAAATTCACTTACAATAGTTGGTCCTGCAGCAGTTATAAAAGAAATGAGAAAAGACCCAAAAAGTTTAGAAATAATGATGAACTAAATTTAAATTATCATTTTTATTGATTTTACAAAACTTTATTAATACAAAACATTTGTTTATATTATGCCACATCAATGTGTACACTGCGGAGAGCTTTACGAAGACGGTGCAATAGAATTATTAAAAGGTTGTAAATGCGGAAGCCATTTTTTTTATTATATCAGAAAAGAATATTTTGATACCCATAAAATAGAAGTTAATGAAAGAGTTCAAGAACTTGAAAAATCAGATAAACAAAAAATTGAAAAAGATGTAAGAGAAATAATAGGGGTGTCTGAAGAAGATAATATTCCTGTATTCCTGGATTTAGAATCTGTTAATATAACCCAACCCGGAAAGTTTGAGATTGATATTGTGAATTTATTTTCAAAAAAGAGGCCTTTAGTTTATCGCTTAGAAGAAGGAAAATATATAATAGACCTTGCAGGATCATTAAATGTTAAAGACTCTGAAATAAAGATTTTAAAAAATAAAACAAAAAAAAATGAAAAAAGTAGATCAAGTTCTAAGCATACAAATAAAAAAAATAACTCCTGAGAATAAAGAATTAAAGATTCTGACAAAAAAAACAAAAGAGATTCTTTTTATCCTTAATGAAAATATTAGAAAAAATAATATTGATGCGAAAGCATTTGTTGCAGGAAGCTTTGCAAAAAAAACAATGTTAAAAAAATCAACTTCTGAAGTAGATATTTTTATAAAATTTAATAAAAAATATTCTGAAGATGAAATTAAAAAATCTTTTTTAAAAGTAATCCCGAAAAACTCTAAAAAGGTTCATGGCTCAAGAGATTATTTTATTTTAAAAAAAGATAATATAGTATTTGAAATTGTCCCAAGTATTCAGATATCTTCTGAAAAAGAATTAAGAAATGTTACTGATTTAAGTTTACATCATGTTAAATATGTAGCTAATAAAATAAAAAAAAGACCTTTTTTATCTAATGAAATACTTTTAACAAAATCTTTTTTTGAATCCCAGGGTGTTTATGGTGCAGAATCTTACATACAGGGATTTTCAGGATACTCAATAGAACTTCTTTTAATATATTATGGTTCTTTTAAAAAATTAATTAAAGATTTTTCAAAATTAGAAAATCAAAAAATAATCGATATTGAAAAGCAATATTCTTCTGACAAACAAGTTTTTCAAAATCTTAATTCCTCCAAGTTAAAGAGCAAAATTATTTTAATAGACCCCACATTTAAAGAGAGAAATGCACTAGCTTCACTTTCAGAAAATACTTTCAGAAAAATAAAAATTGCTTGTACAGATTTTTTAAAAAATCCTTCATTAGAGTTTTTTATAAAAAAACAAAAAAAAGAAATTTTTGCAGATAAAAAAAATTTAATAACTCTTATTATTAAAACAACAAAACAATCAGGAGATATTTCAGGTTCAAAAATAAGAAAATTCTATGGATTTTTCATTAATGAACTTAAATTAAAATCAGATATAATTTTATCAGACTTTGATTATTCCCCTAATGAAAATACTGGCTTTCTATTTTTAGTTATTAAACCAAAAAAACAAATAAAAATTTCAGGACCCCCAATAACTCTTAAGGATTCACTTTATAACTTCAAAAAGCAACATAAAAAAATAATAATAAAAAATAAAAAATCTTATGCAATTATTAATCAAAATCTTTCTTCAAAGGAAATTATAAAAGAAATATTAAAATCAAAGAAAGCAATAATTAAATCAATGAGTATTAAAGAAATAACTTTTTTTTAAATAACTAATTTTGAATATCCCATACCTGGTCAAAAAGATATTGAAATGCTGTTGAAAAAAATTCAGTATTTAACCAAATAGCAACATCCTCATCAGCAGTGTTCCCTTCATTTAAAATAAATAATATTTGTTCTCCATCTATTATAAAAAACTTAGAATTTATCTCTATTTTTTTAATTTTTATTTTAAATCTTTTTGATATTTTATTTATATCCACTTCATTTCCAGATAATGCTAATTTTATTTTTATTTTTCTTTGATTTAATTTACTTAGTATATCATTAAATAATCTTATTTTATCGTTGAATTCTTTAACTGATGTGCAAAGTATTACTTCTTTTTTAGCACTAACAAGCATTTCTTTTATATGTCCATAAATATCTGATTTCCCTTTTATAGAACCAGAAAGTTCATCTTGTCTTACTGGTTTAATACCCGTTTTATATAATGTTTCTAATTCAGAGTATTCATCAGTTTCTTTTAATTTTCCAAGAATAATCATTTTTTCTTCTGCATCTTTTAAGGTATTATTTTTTAATTTATCTAATATTATAGAGGGTCTTACAGCAATATACTTTGCTGGTTTTCCTATCTTTGATATTGCAAAACCTTGCTTTTCTAATGACTCAAGAACATCATAAGTTCTGCTTCTAGGAACTTCAGATAATTCTGCGATCTCTCCTGCACTAGCAACCCCTTTAGATAGAAGTGCTAACCAAACTTTTGTTTCATATATATTTAAATTAAAATGAGCTCTAACTTTTTTTACAAGTTCTGGTTTAATAATCATTTTTTAATTTCTCCGTATTCTATTAATAAACTGATCATTTATAAATCTTTCTACCTGTTATCCTTGCAAAGTAACTACAATTAATCTTAAAAACAATTAAATTATAAAATATTATGAAAAACATAAGAATATTTAGAACTGAATTGTTTTTATTAGGACTTTTTATTGGCTTATTAATTTCTTCTATTCTTTTTTTACAATTTAATAAGAACATAACAGGAAAAGCAATTTCAGATTTACAAGATTATAAAGTAGATTTTTATGAAAGTTTTCAAAAAAAATCACCTGGAGATTGGATTAAAGATAATCAAATTCTTGTAAATCCAGAATACATTAAAATAAACATTAATAATTCGCTAATCGGAATTTATACAGATTCAAAAAGTATGAGTCCTTTATTAACAAATTATTCTAATACAATACAAATAATTCCAAATAACCCTAATGAAATCTCAATAGGTGATATTATTGTATTTAAAAAAGATAATAGATTAATTACTCACAGGGTTATAGAGATTGGACAAGATGATAAAGGTTATTGGTTTATAACTCAAGGAGATAATTCATTTGAACCGGATGATAAAATAAGATTCAAAGATATAAATTCTGTCGTAGTTGGAATATTATTTTAATTAAAAAAAGTTACTTAAATAATCAAACCCAATATCATTCCAAAAAATATTCCTGCAGAGATATATGGCATTGCAGGATAAAACTTTTTCTTTTTTGCAAATAAGAATAAATAACCAAGACCTAATGTAGCTCCAAAAGTTATTAATAATGCATCTATCCACCCAAATCTAATTAAAAAAACTCCTGCAGATATTATTGGAAAAACAACATCTCCACCCCCAAGAATAGCTACATTTATTTTTATTTTCTGTTTTTTAAGTTCTTTTTCTGGAACTGTTTTTCCCTTATATTTTTGTTTTAATAATCTTATTTTCTGTTTCTGTTTTTTATCTGCATAAGGAATAAAAAATCCTGAAAAAATTTTTAAGGTATCCATTTGATATTTCGCCATTTTTTGCATTATTCCCGAGTGCCATACTGCCCATATATCATAAAAAGAAATAAGTATCAATAAGAGGATTATGCTCCAAACATTTAATAACGGAATAAAAACACAGGCAATTCCAGGATAAATTAATAATTCAGTTAGGTTATGGATAATCATATTTCTTTTAAATATTTTTATATAACTAAGAAAAGAACCAATTAAGATAGCTATTAATTGTATTAAAACATGATGAGAAAATATTTTAGAAATTAAAAAATTAAAGAATATTCCTAATGCAATTGAAACAACAACAAAAAACCATAGCCTCATAAAAATAACAGATTTTACTTTTGTTAATAAAAAGAATATTATAATAACAATTACAAAAGAAGTAAGTAAACTAATTAAAAATTGAAAATCTAATGAAACTTCTTTTTCTTCAGGAATTCCGGGATCCATTCCATAAGGGAGTTTATTTCCTTGATTATAAAAATCTATTACAAATAACCCTATTAACTGAGTTATTACAAACATAGATATTAAAATTATTGTTATTTTTCTATTATGTTTCATCTAAATTTTTATCCTCTTTTTATCTTAGTCTAACTGTTTCTA
>CAYQOK010000026.1:0-10978 GCA_964419155.1 Candidatus Woesearchaeota archaeon | reverse complement strand
GGAACTCATGAGCTAGAAGATGCATTTGTAATTGCAAGAATTTCAGAGTTAGGAATACAAAGAAAAGTCTATTTTGGAGATTTAACTCCAAATGATGAATGTGGAGACTTTTGTGATAAACAAGATGCTAGAGAAAGAAGAGTTTACCTTAACATACCATCTGATGTAAAATCAGGTGAATATGAATTAGAAGTTGTAGCTTACAACTATGATAACACAGAAACTGTTAGAAAACTTGTTTCAATAACAGGTCTTACAACATCAGATTCTGATGATGAAGATGAAGATGATAGAGTTATAATAGATGGAAGTGAAAGAACTTCTGGATGGTCAAATAGTCTTGTAATACTAACAGTTATTCTTGTAATAATTTTTGTAGTATTATTAATCATATTAGTAGTATTACTTACAAAGAAACCAGAACAAAAAGAAGAAGAAGAGCTTGGAGAAACAAGTTACTATTAAATCAATTTTTTTTTATTTTTTATAATTTAATTTGTTTTGATGAAAAGTTTTATTCTAAGATTATATTTCTAAACTAATAACCTTACTTATCTTATCTTGCATACTAACACCGTATATTGTCGATGCTTCAGTTATAAGGGCATCATTATGGGTTATTATTAAATATTGTCCATCTTTCATATATTTTTTTAATAGAGATGCAAGGCGTTCACTATTGTGTTTATCTAATGCAGCATCGATTTCATCAAAAATATAAAAAGGGTAGGGCTTAAATTCTTGAATTGCAAATATCAATGATAATGATATAAGAGTTTGTTCTCCTCCTGAAAGAGATTGCGTATCAAAATATTTTCCTTTTCCCACTTTTATAAGCATTTCTAATCCTGCTTCAAAAAGATCTTCTTTATTTTCAATTTCTAAACTAGCTTCTCCTTTAGTACTCAATTGAGAGAAATTTCTTGAGAATAATGAATTAATCTCCTTTAGGGTTTGAAGAAAAACCTTTTTTTTCTTTTTATCAATATCTTCAATAACTTTTAATATCTCTTGTTTCTCAGATAAAAGAACTTCTATTTTATTATTTATTTTTTCATATTCTTCTTTAATTGAATCATAAACTTCAAGTGCCCTCATATTAACATTTCCAAGTCTGTTTAAGATATCCTGTGTTTCAAAAACTTTTTGTTTTAATTTATCAATATCTAGTTTTATTATTGTTGGTTCTTTAAACTCCTTGAATTCTTGTTCAAAAGATTCTTTTTGGGCATTAAATTGTGCTTTTTCAATCTTAGATAAATTAATCTGATCTTCAAATCTTTGTTTTTCAATTTGTTTTGATAAAATATCTTTTTCAAAGAAGTTTATTTTTTCTTGTAATTCTCTTTTTTGTTCTATCTGTTTTTTAAACTTCTCTTTTAACTGAATGTCTTGTTTATTCTTCTTTTCAAGAACATCCTTTTTTTCACTTATCACTCTGTTAACTTCTTCTAATTCTGATGAATTTTCTTCATTTTCCCTGCTAATTTGTTTAAGAAGATTATTCATTCTTTCAATTTCCCTTTGTTTCATAGTAACTTCAACACCAAGATTTTTTTCTTGATGCCTTTCAAGTTCCTGTACTTCTAATAAAAGAGAATCATAATTATGTTCACTTGTTTTTATTGAATTTAATTGAGATTCATACTCTCTTTTTTTATCTTTTAGTCTGTTTAATTCTTGATTATTTTCATCTATTTCTTTTTGAAGTTCTCTTAACTGAGATTTTTTATCTTCAATTAGTTCTAATCTTAAAATATCCTGACTTCTTGTGCTAATATCTTTTTCTGTTTCCTCAATTTTTTCTGAGTTTTTCTTAGAATTCCCTAATTCTAATTCTAATTCTTTTTTAAAATCATTAATTTGGGAAGTGTTTTTATTAATTTTCTCCTGACTTTCTGAGATTACTTTTGAGGAATGTTCAGGGGTTATCTTTGTTTTACAAAGAGGACAAATATCTAATGAATTAATATTTGAAATAATTTCATTTTCATTTTCATTTTGTTTTTCAAGTATTGCGATTTGTTTTTCTCTTTCATTTTTTAAATTAAAATATTCATTTATTTTATTTTTAGTATTTTCAAGATCTATTTTTAATTCAACAATTAGTTTTTTATTTTCAGAGATGTTTTGTTTTGTTTTTAGTTCAGATTCGCTTTGTCTTATTCTTTCAAAAACATAGTGATAATCATTTCTAAGTTTATTTAATGATTTTTCTTTATCTTCTATTCTTAAATTGGTTGAATTTAAACTGGATTTTAAAACATAAAGTCTTCTTTTTTCTTCTTCTATTTTTTGAAGTTCTTTTTTCTTTATTTCTAATTCTTTTTTAATGCTTTTTCCATTACTTTCATTTCTTTCTTCTATTTCTTTTTCTGCTTTTTTAATGCTTTCTTCTATTTCTTTTTTTCTTGTTTCAAGTTCTTCTAAACGATCAGAATAGCTTTGTTTTTTAATAGAAAGTCCTGCAAGATCTGCTCTTAGATCAGAGATTTCAGTGTTTAATCTCTCTTGTTCTAAACCAGATGATTTTTGGACATTATTTGAGATATAATCTGATTTATCTGCTAAGATTTTTATTTCTTTTTTACACTTTTCAATAAGGGATTCTATTTTAGTTATGTTTTTTTGATTTTCTTCTATTTTTTGTTCTGTTTGTTTAACTTTCTCTTTTTTATCTTTTATATTTGAATGAACTATTGATGCTTTAAAATTAATAAGGTCTTCTTGTAATTTTTTAAATTTAAGTGCTTGTTTTCTTTCTTGTTCTAAATTTTTTAAATATGCTCCTCTTTCTCTGAGTATCGCTGAAACTTCTTTAATTTTTTGTTCTGTTTTATCTAATTCTTTTAATGATTTTTGTTTTCTTGCTTCATAAATAGAAATTCCTGCAACCTCCTCAATAACTTCTCTTCTTTTTTCAGAAGGCATTTTGACAAAACTATCAATTTCTCCTTGTAGAACAAGATTAAATCCATGGGGATCTATCCCTGCTTGGGTCATTAATTCTAAAACTTCCTGTCTTGTTTTTGTTTCTTGGTTTATTTTATATAAACTTTGCCCACTTTTTTTTATTATTCTTTTAATACTAATTGATTCATCATTTAATGAAAACCCCTTATCTGAATTATCAAAAACAAGTTCAACACTTGCTTCTTTAGCTGGTTTAAATTCACTTGTTCCTGCAAAAATAAGATTTGAGAGTTTTTTTGCCCTCATACTTTTACTTCCTAGCCTTCCCAACACAAAACAAATAGCATCAGTGATATTACTTTTACCTGAACCATTTGGTCCAACAATTACATTCATATTATTTGTAAAAGGGATTTTTACTTCTCTAGCAAAGCTCTTAAAACCATGTATTTTCAACTCTTTTATAAATGGCATAATTATCTTATGAAAAATATGTATTTAAAGGTTTTTTTTATAATGCCTATTAATAACTATTTTAATTTTCAATAAAACTTATAAATAAAGGGGTTTTAAAAAGAATATGGAAAGTAAATTAAAATTAACTGGGATTATAGGTATAAATGATAAAGGTCTTGAAGTAGAAGTATTTAAAACTCCTGAAATTTTTTTAAAACAAGCATTAAAAAATCAGGGTAAATTTAATTTAGGTCTTTCTGAGTGCCCAGAAGCAAGAGTTAAAGAAGTTATTTATGGAGATTCTATAAAAGGTCCTTGTACTAGAAAAACCTATTATGAATATCTACAATCAGGAAGATTATCAGAAATTTAAAAATATTTAATAATCTGGTAATGTTCTCTGTTTTCTTTTTAAATGGGCTTTTTGCCATGTTGCCCAAGATTCTCTAAATATTCTTTGTTTTTTAAATCCATCAACATGTTTATCTAAAAAAGCTCTTGTTTTAGGATCTGCAGGATAACCAGAACCAAAATCAATTCCTAGTTCTTTTTTCAATTTTTTAATTTCATTATCTCTTGTTGTTTTTGCGATAATTGATGCTGCTGAAACAACTGGATGAATCAAATCTGCTTTATGTTCACAAAATAAATTTAAAGACAACTTCTCTTTTTTTAAAAAATCAGATAGTGTCTGCTTCCAAGAAATTGTGTTAATTGAAGGGCAATCAAGATATATTTTAAGTTCTTTATAATCTTGGTTTTTTTCTTTTAATGTTTCAATTAAGTTCTTTATAACTACTGCACTTGCTAATGCTTCTGTTTCATTCAAATTTAATCCAATTCCCATCCCAGTATCAATTTCTGATGGGTTTATTAATTGAACACTCCATGCAATTGATTTTTTTTTAATATACTCAACCAATATCTCTCTTTTTTTAGGTAAAACTAATTTACTATCTGTAATCCCTTTCTCAATAAAATCTTTTTCATCTTCTTTGTTTATTACACAACCAGCTAAAACCATAGGTCCAATAACAGGACCCCTTCCAGCATCATCTACTCCTAAAATTATCATTTAAAAAATAAATTAAAACACTATAAAAACTTACCTAATAATATTTACCAGATATAAGAAGGGCTTTAAAAATTAATTTTTCTTTTAAAATAATCCCAATTTGCTAGGCCAATAGAAATAATAGAAATTAAAAACCCTTTTAATAAACCAATATCATTATGGGCATTATTTTGTATTCTTTGAAATGAAATAACAATTAAAATTGTAAAAGAAAGTAGAAAGTAAGGAATCCTTAAATCTTTATTTTGATCAATAAAGAAATAAAGAGAATAAAGGACCAGTGAAGCAAAAACAATGTGTGCAGAGGCATCATATAGAATATCCTCACCATAAAGGAACATGGGATACCATTTGAATAAACATAAACCAAGTAGCATTAATACAGAGGCGAGTATTATTTTCTTTATTTGTTTTATTTGTCTTTTATTCATAATTTTATTAGATGTTCTTTATTTTAATATTTATTGATATCTTAATTTATTAAAATAATACATTAAAACCCTCCTTATTTGGCTTAGTTTTAAACAGATAATTTTATAAGTGTAAATTAATTAAGGATACCAGCGGGGTAGAACAGTCTGGAGTGTTCGCAGGGCTCATAACCCTGAGGTCGTTGGTTCAAATCCAACTCCCGCTATTTTTATACTCAAAAAGAATTTAAAATAAAAATTCTTATTTAAAAAATGCATTATCATATTATTTTAACAGAAATTTGTAATAGTCATTGTAAGTATTGTTTTGAAAAATCATTAAATGAATTTAATAATAAATTAGATAAAAAGTTTAGTTTTGATTTTTCTGCTCCTTCTGTTTCTAATATAAAAATAAATGATTTAAAAGAATTTTTAAAAAAAGATTTAAATTCAATTTTAATTTTTTATGGGGGAGAACCTTTATTAGAAATTGAAAAAATAAAAGAGATAATTGATAATATTGATATTCCATTTAGAATGCAGACAAATGCAAAACTAATAAATAAATTACCAATTGAATATTTAAAAAAAATTCAAAAAATTCTTGTTTCAATTGATGGAGATAAACAAAGAACTGATTATAATAGGGGCTTTGGAACTTATGAACTTGTTGTAAATAATTTAAAAACAATAAAGAATCAAGGATATTGTGGTGAGATAATTGCTAGAATGACTTTATCTGGATTTCCTGATTTATTTTCACAGGTCATTCATTTAATTGATTTAAAAATTTTTGATTCAATACACTGGCAACTTGATGCAGGTTTTTATGAAAATGATTTTAATAAAGAAAAATTTAGTTTATTTGTTAAAGAATATAATTTAGGGGTAACAAAATTAATTGATTTTTGGATAAAAGAAATGGAAAAAGGAAGAGTAATAAGGTTATATCCCTTTATTGGAATAATTAATAGTTTGTTAAATAATAAAACAACTAGATTAAGATGTGGTGCGGGATATAAGAATTATACAATAACCACAGATGGGAAAATAACTGCTTGTCCAATTATGAATAATATTGTTGATTTTTATGTAGGAGATTTAAAATCAAACCCAGAAAAATTAAAAAAATTTTCTATTTCAGGTTCTTGTAATAACTGTGAAGTTAGAGATATTTGTGGTGGGAGATGTTTATATTGGAATAAAACAAATCTATGGCCAAAAGAAGGGGATAATCTAATTTGTAATACAATAAAACATCTTATTAATGAATTAAAAAAATCAGAACCTAAAATAAGAGAACTAATTCATCGGAGCATAATCTCAAAAAAGGATTTTAATTATGAAGAATATTTCGGACCTGAGATAATTCCTTAATTAAAAAACTATTTAAATTCTATAAAATAATAATCAATATGGAGAAATCAATAAAAACAGGCATTAGTTTTGGATTGACATCTGGAACAATTACTACAATAGGATTAATGACTGGTTTATTTTCAGGAACTCATTCTAAATCAGTTGTTATTGGGGGATTGATTACAATTGCAATTGCAGATTCTATGTCAGATGCATTAGGAATTCATATCTCTCAGGAATCAAATAAACTTCCTAAAAAAGCAGTATTTAAATCAACTTTTTCATCTTTTTTTGCTAAGTTATTCTACACTTTAACTTTTATTATTCCATTATTATTATTCTCTCTTGAACAAGCAATTATAATAAGCATTGTTTATGGAATGTGTATATTAAGTTTATTAAGTTATTATATTTCAAAAGAAAATAAAGAATCTTCTTTTTATGTTATTTTTGAGCATTTAATAATTGCATTAATTGTAATATTTTTAACTTATTTTATTGGAAAATTAATTCCTATTTTATTTCATCTCTAGCTAATTTGAATTTAAAGTTCATTTGTTTTATTTGAGATTTTGAAAATAGATTTGTTTTTATTAAAAATTCGTCAAAACTAAGCACTTTTTCAGAATTTGGGTTTAAGGTTCTTATTAGTGAAACCTTTTTTTTAGATTCTAGATCTCTTAATATGTTTGATAATCTTAAATTGATTTTATTTGACTTTAAACAAGATAAATAAGATTTACCATAGTTTTTTTCTGATTTTAGGGATAATATTTTTGTGTTTAATTTATGTTTTTGAAGATTATCTAAAAAGGATTGATTATCATAATTTTTACAATACCCAAAACAATGAATCCCAAAATGGCCATCAATTAGATATTTAGGAGTCCAAAAAAGGGGATAAGCTCTACAAACAAATGACCTATCTTTATATATTGTGCAGTTGTGTTTTCTAAAAATACATGGATTATTAAATAAACCATATATTACTGAGAAATAGATTTTAGAAATAGAATCATAAAAGATAGTAACTGGTTTAATATTTGGTTTTAGTTTTTTTTCTAATGATATTTTTTTTATATTCTTTACTTCCCAATAATAAAGGGGTAGATATCCATTTTCTCCAAATCTACAACAACTCCCGCAGTTCATACATTTAAATTTCTTCACTATGATATTAAAATAATCTTAATTTAAATCTATGTATTTAGATAAAGTTTATTAATTAAAAAAAATAAGATATTTAAAAGAGGAAAATGGATAATTATTTTTTAATTAAGATTCTTAATGAAATTCAGGAAAAAGAAGATTATATTTCTGAGAGAAATATAAAAGAAATAAGTAAAAAGTATCAAATTCCTGTTTCAAGAATCTATAGTGTTATTAGTTTTCATTCTTTTTTAAAATCTAAAAAACAAGGAGAAAATATAATTGAACTTTGTGGCTCTCCAAGTTGTGTTTTAAATAAATCAAGAGAATTAGAAAAGTTTTTAGAAGATTATTTAAAAATTAAAATAGGTCATACAACAAAAGATAAGAAATTTTCTGTTTATAAGACATCTTGTATTGGTTGTTGTAATGAAGCTCCTGCAGCATTGATTAATGGGATTCCTTACACTAAACTTACAATAAAAAGATTAAAAAAAATATTAGGGAGTTTGAAAAATGCAAATATTAAGAGAAACTAATTTAGAATCTTTTGAGATTGTTAAAAGAACAAGAGCTAAAAAGATATTAAAGATATTAGAAAAAAAGAATTTAAATGGAAGGGGTGGTGGAAATTTTCCTGTGGCTAATAAAATAAGAAGTATTTTAAAACAAAAAGAAAAACAAAGATATGTGATTTGTAATGCAGATGAAGGAGAACCTGGAACATTTAAAGATAAGTTTATTTTAAAAAATAATGCAAAAACATTAATTGAAGGTATTTTAATTGTTTGTTATTTAATCAAAAGTGATTCTGCATTTATTTATTTAAGAAAAGAGTATAGTTATTTAAAAAAAGATTTAGAAACTCAAATAAAAAATATCTTAAAAAAATCACAATCTTCTGTTAAAATAGAAGTTATTTCTGGGGCGGGCTCTTATATTTGTGGTGAAGAAACATCTATTTTAAGGTCTATAATGGGATATAGGCCAAATCCAAGTTATAAACCTCCTTATCCATTTGAAAAAGGATTATGGGATAAACCAACCCTTGTAAATAATGTTGAGACTCTTACTTGTATACCTCAAGCAATATTGTATGAGGATTGGAATTCAGATTTAAGATTATTTTCAGTATCTGGTGAAGTAAAAAATCCCGGTATTTATGAATTGGAAGAAGGAACTACAATTAATACTCTAAATAACATTGTAAAACCAAAATATAAATTAAAAGCAATTTGTTTTGGCGGTTCTGGAGGAATTTTAAAAATTAAAAATAATCTTAAATTAGATGAAAAAACAATAAAAGAAAAAAAAGGTAATATTGGAACTTATGGTCTTATTTTTATTAGTAATAAGACAAAAATTTTAGATATAAATTTAAGTTTAGCAAAATTTTATACATTTGAATCTTGCGGAAAGTGTACTCCTTGTAGAGAAGGAACTTTAAGATTACTTAATCTTCTTAAAAAAATAAGAAATAGAAGAGCTACACAAGAGGAAATTAAAGAAATTAAAGAGCTTTCTGAACATATTCAAGAAACAAGTTTATGTGGACTAGGAAAATCTTGTGCAAATCATATAATTACAGGAATAGAAAATTTTAGAGAAGAATATTAAGATGATAAAAATAAAATTAAATAATAAAACAATAAAAGTAAATGAAAATAAAACAATTCTTGATATTTGTAATGAAAATAAAAT
Source organism: Candidatus Woesearchaeota archaeon (assembly GCA_964419155.1). GTDB lineage: Archaea > Nanobdellota > Nanobdellia > Pacearchaeales > GW2011-AR1 > CAYQOK01. The sequence goes on along the minus strand of CAYQOK010000026.1, from coordinate 1,912 downwards.
TAAGATTCCCACATTATGTTATAAAAAAGAATTATTTCCAGAAGCAAGATGTAGAATCTGTTTAGTTGAAATGAATAATCTTCTTGTAACTGCTTGTTCTACTAAGCCTTTGAAAAATAGTATTATTATAACAGATTCTAAAAGAATAATGGATGCAAGAAAAAGAAACCTCGAATTAATGAATTCAAAAATAGACCTTAAAAAGTTATCAGATAAATTATCTTTTGAAGAGATTTTTGAACAAATGGGGCTAGATGAACCTATTCAAAAGAAAAATAAAAAAATAAAACTAGGTGATTCTTTGATTTTTAATAAAGAAAAATGTATTAAATGTGGAAGGTGTGTTCAAACTTGTGCTGAAATACAAAAAATTTTTGCAATTGATTATTCTGGAAGAGGGTATAATGAACATATAACAGGATATAATGAAAAATCTTTTTCTAATATTGCTTGTATAAGATGTGGTCAATGTTTAATAAATTGCCCTACTGGAGCAATATCAGAAGTATCTCATTTAGAAGAAGTTAAAAAAGCACTTAATAATAAAAAAAAGATGGTCATAGCTCAGCCAGCCCCTGCAATAAGAGTTACATTAGGAGAACTATTTAATATGGCTCCTGGAACAATTGTTACAGGAAAAATGGTTTCTGCATTAAAAAAATGTGGTTTTAAGAAGGTATTTGATGTTGATTTTGGAGCAGATATGGTAATTATGGAAGAGTCAGCAGAACTTATTCAAAGAATAAATGAAAATAAAAATTTGCCCATGATTACTTCTTGTTGTCCTTCTTGGATTTTAATGGCTGAGTTTTTTTATCCTGAATTAATAAAAAATCTCTCTACTTGTAAAAGTCCGCATGAGATGTCAGGAATTTTAATAAAAACATATTATGCTGAGAAAAAAAGAATTAATCCAAAAAATATTGTTCTTGTAAGTGTAATGCCTTGCGTTGCTAAAAAATTTGAATCGCAAAGACCTGAATTAAAAGGCGTTGTTGATTATGTTATTACAACAAGAGAATTTGGACAGTTAATTAAAGAAAAAAATATTGATTTTAAAAATTTAAATGACAGTAAATTTGATGATTATCTTGGGATGTCAAGTGGGGCCGGAGATATATTTGGAACTTCGGGGGGTGTAATGGAAGCTGCATTAAGAACTGCTTATGAAACTGCAAATAATAAAAAGTTAAAAAAAGTAGATTTTAAAAATTTAAGAACAAATCAATATATTAAAACAGGAAAAATTAAAATAAAAAATAGAATAATTAGATATGCTTGTGTAAGTGGTGGAAAAAATATAAGGGAATTGTTAAAAGAAAAACAAAAATATGATTTTATAGAAGTAATGGCTTGTCCAGGAGGATGTATTAATGGAGGAGGTCAACCTAGATATTTTAATGAAGATGTTTTAAAATTAAGAAAAAAAGCATTATATAAAGAAGATTCAATGAAAAAAATAAGAAGATCTCATGAAAATCCTCTTGTTAAAGAAATTTATAAAAACTATTTAAACAAACCACTTAGTAAACAAGCAGAGAAATTACTTCATACAAGTTATGTTCAGAGAAAATAAAGGATTTAATAAAGAATAATGTCTGAATTATTATAAAAATAGAAAAAATATCTTTTGAAAAAAGATTACTAATGGGATATGGAATTGATTAATCTTTTAGTAAGTTTTATAATCTACAACAATAAGGTTTTTAATCTATGATTCTTTAAAATGTTTATAAGCCCTCTTCGCATAGTGGTATTGCAACGGATTGCTAATCCGTGCCCTTCGGGGCCGGCAGGTTCGATTCCTGCAGAGGGCGTTTTAAAATTAAAAGTTATTAAGTAATGTTTATAAAATTTATTGAGTGTTTATTATTATGAAAAAACCAGAAATTAAAACATTTAGAGGTGATTT
>CAYQOK010000025.1:0-11331 GCA_964419155.1 Candidatus Woesearchaeota archaeon | reverse complement strand
AAATATACAACCACACCAGAAGCGTGGCTCTGCCAATGAGGGGAGCAAAAAGAAAACAAGCTGAAGCGCTACAAGAACTAGCAACACTAGCCTACAGGCAAGCACAAAGAAACGGAAGCTTCCATGCAGGAGAAATCCATCTGGGTAGAGATTGCTCTTCAAAGCACCACAAAGAAGGGCTTAACATCTACATACAAAGGTTGTTAACACAATACGCAGCATAAGAAATAAGAAGAATACGAGATGCAAGTAAAACAACAAGAATGCGTTTAAAACAAAGCACAATTATAATTTCAGTTATTCCATAAAAACATCTTTAGCATGGAAAGTTAGTTTAAGTTAGAATTAAAATAATTAAATAATTTTCTCTAAAAACTAACTTCTATTCTCAAGAATAGAAGTCCTTTTAAAGCTAAATCTCTAATTCAAAATTAAGTTATTCGATGATAAAACAGATACAAATCAGGTAGTTTTTGATGCTCAAAAACGTGCTGAAACGTCTTGTATCTGGCGGGGCTATGACACCTTTTCAACAAAAAAGGGTGTATAGAATTATGCATCTACCTAAAAAGATGCTTAAAGGTTAGATAGCCCCACCAGGATTCGAACCTGGGTCGCGAGCTCCAAAGGCTCACATCCTTGACCACTAGACGATAGGGCTATATTAAATAATAAAGTCAAGTTATTTATAAAGCTTTTTAAATAAATTGTTTCATAAAAATCCATTTTTAAACCTTATCCTAAAGATTTAAATACCAAGTTAAAGTTAAAAAAACATGGTAAAAGAACAATCTCAGAAAGTAAAAAAACCAGTGTGGTTAAAGTATTCAGAAAAAGAAGTATCTGAGATAATTGCGAATTTAGCAAATAAAGGATATAGTTCTGAAAAAATAGGTTTAATACTAAGAGATAGTTATGGAATTCCAAAAACAAAAATATATGGATTTAAAATAAGCAAAGTATTAAAAGAAAATAATATTTATGAAAGTCCTGATAAAAAAAACCTTAAAGAAAAAGTAAATAAATTAGAAGATCATTTTAAAAAAAATAAACAAGATAAAAAAGCAAAAAGGGCCCTAATTATAAACAAAGCAAAGCAAAAGAAAATAAAAGAATATCAGGAAAAAAAGATTCTAAAAAAGTAAGATTGCCCTAAAAAAGAGGGAAAATGCAAAAAAAAATAAAAGATTTTATAGAGGTATTTAATAACAAAACTAAAAACAAGGACATTTTAGTTATTAGTCACTTTGATGCAGATGGAATTACTTCTGCAGCGATTTTTGGAAAATGCTTAAAAAAACTAGATAAAAGATTTTCATTTAAGATTGTTAAAGGTCTTGAAAGGGAATTTATTGAAAAACTTCCAAAATCAAAAGTTTTAGTTTTCTTAGATTTAGCTTCAGGAAGTTTAAATGAATTATCTGAATTAAAAAATGAGATTTTTATAATAGATCATCATCAAATAAAAAAAGAATTTAAATTGCCTGAAAATATGCACATATTTAATCCAGAATTATGGGATAGGGAAAAAATGTCTGGTTCTTGTAATACTTATATAATCTCAAAAGAACTTTCAGGCCTAGATGTTCAGTCTGCAAACTTAGCAATTATTGGAATGGTTGGAGATATAATGGAAAAAGAAATAGGTCCAATAGCGAATACCATCTTAAAAGATTCAAATGCTACAATTAAAAAAGGCCTTTTATTATATCCATCAACAAGACCATTAAACAAAGCATTAGAATATTGTTCTAATCCACTTATACCTGGAGTAACTGGAAACCCAACAGGAGCATCAGAACTATTAAGAGAAATAGGAATTGAGTTTACTCAAAAAGGATACAAATCACTAATGGAATTAAATGAAGATGAAATGCAAAAACTAGTAACCGCAGTAACATTAAGAATAGCAAGTACTGAAAAAATAGCTGAATTTATTGGAAACATATTTTTAGTTAAATTTTATAATCAATTAGAAGATGCAAGAGAATTATCTGCTCTAATAAATGCTTGTAGTAGAATGGATCACAGTGAAATCGCATTATTATTCTGTATGGGGAATAAAAATGCTAGAAAAGAAGCAGATAGAATATACATAAGATATAAACAAAACTTAGTACAAGCACTAAACTATGTAAGTTCAAATCCCGATCTTCCAAAAATACAAGGAAAACAATATGTAATTATAAATGCAAGAGATAATATAAAAGATACCATAATAGGAACTGTTGCAAGTATCCTTTCTATGTCTACAATGTATAAAGAAGGAACCATAATTGTCACAATGGCATATAATGAAGATAAAATTAAAGTTTCAAGTAGAATATCTGGAAGAAGTAAAAACCCAAACTCAAGAAGTTTAAAGGAAATAATGGATGAAATAACTGGAATAATAGGCGGAGAATCAGGAGGCCACCAATTTGCTGCAGGATGTTTAATCTCAAAAGAACAAGAAGAAGCATTTATCACATTAGTAAAAAAGAAATTAGATATAGAATTAGTCAAAATATAAAAGAATATTTAAAAAACATTTAAATAATTGAAATCTTAGAATAAATTATGAACAAATTAAAGATAGGATTAGAAATACATGGGTCTCTAACCACTAAAGAAAAACTTTTTTGCAGTTGTAATAATTCTCATAAAAATAAAGAATCAGAACCAAATACAAATATTTGTCCAACTTGTACAGGCCAACCAGGATCAAAACCTGCTCTTCCCAATGAAGAAGCAATAAAAAAAATAATTCAAATAGCCTTAATGTTAAACTGCAAAATAAATTCAGAACCTTTGGTTCTTACTTGGTGGAGAAAACATTATAATTGGCCAGATCTTCCAAAAGGATATCAAAACACAATCTCAGGAACTTATGCAACACATGTAGGAGAAAAAGGTGAATTTGAGGGGATTAGAATAAGAGAAGTTCACCTTGAAGAAGATCCTGCTGCATGGAATCCTGAAACAGGAACAATAGATTACAATAGATCTGGGTCGCCATTAGTTGAAATTGTTACAGAACCTGATTTTTCATCTGCAGATCAAGTAAGAGAATGGATTAATAAATTAGTTCTAACATTATCATACATAAATGCATTAGATAAAGATTCAGGAATAAAAGCAGATGTAAATGTTTCTCTAACAGGAGACAGAATAGAAATTAAAAATATAAACTCAATAAGTGAAATAACTAAAGCAATAATCTATGAAGAACAAAGACAAAAAAAAGAAAAGCCATTATTAAAAGAAACTAGAGCATGGGATGGAAAACAAACAATAAAAATGAGAAACAAAGAAGGTCAAGAGGATTATAGATTTATTAAAGATCCTGATATCCCAGTAATCAAAATAACAAAAAAAGAAATACAAGAAATTAAAAAAAATCTTCCTGAACCACCTATGCAAAAATTAACAAGAATCATTAAAGAAAATAAAATAAGAAAACAAGATGCAGAAGTATTAATACAAAACTTAGAAATTGTTGAATTTTTTGAAAAAACAATAGAAAACAAAGAAATAAAATCTGAAATTCTTGTTCCATGGGTAACTGTAGAATTAATCGGGACCTTAAATTATAACAAAAAATCACTAAAAGAAATAAGCCTAAATCCAGAACATTTTATTGATTTAATAAAAAAAGTACAAAAAAAAGAATTAACAAAACTAAAAGCATTAGAAATACTAAGAAAATGGATACCTAAAGGAGAATCTTCAAAAATTGAAACAGAAAATATTGAACAAATATCAGACAAAAAATTAATTAATGAGATTATAGAAAAAGTTATATTAGAAAATAAAAAAGCTGTAGAAGATTATAAATCAGGAAAACAAGAGACAATTAATTTTTTAATTGGGCAAGTAATGAAATTAAGTAATAAAAGAGCAAATTATCAAACAACAAAAGAGCTGTTGCAAAAAGAATTAAAATAATGTCTCTTTTAATTGAAAAATTATTGCAATTAAAAATAAGATAGATAATAAAAGAACAATTAAAAAATTAACATTCATAAAATATTCTGGTTTTCTATTTCCAAGTTTTTTAGATTTAATATTCATTATTAAAATCAATATTCCTAAAATACCTCCTGAAACAATTCCTGAAATATTTAATACCTGAACAAAAGAAAAAATATTTGTTAACCGAACAACAACAAAAAGGGCCATTGGAACAATAGAAGAAAAAATTCTTGCTTTTTTATTTGAAAAACCAAAATCTTCTTTATACATCTCAAACAAAGAAAAAGAAATAACAAAAAAAGAAGTCATCATAGTAAAGATTCCTAAAACAATTAAAGTTTTTCCAAATGAAATTGTAGCTACCTCAGATAAATTTAATCCAAATTCATTTACAGCTACAAACACAAATAAGATATAAATAATTAAAGGAATAAAAGAACCCAAAATTATTGATTTTTTCAAAAGAGAATGTGAATTCTTAAGGATTTTATTCATTTCAGGAATTGAAGTAAATCCCAAAAAAGCAAATAAACAGACACCAAATGGCAAGAATATTTTTTTAGAATTATAATAAGTAAGATTATCTAAATTAATTTCAGAAAAATAAAATATAAAAAAGAAAATAACGAGGAGGATAATTGCCAAAACACCATAATATTCAAATTTTTTTAATCCCTTTAACCCTTCATGTAACATAAAAGACATAACCAACCAAAAAAAAAGTCCAAAGAAAAAAGTATATGATGCATCATTATAAAACAGAACAGATAAACTCTCTCCTTCCCCAATAAGATAAGCTAAAAGAGAAGAATATGAACCGAAAATCATTGCAAAAAACATAATAATTCTTCCTTTTTTTCCAATATATTTTTCTGCATATCCAGGAAGATGATGATTCCCCTTTGTTCTTAAAATAACTTCACCAAGACATAATTTAGAAAATAGAACAATAGAAAACAAAAAAAATAACCAAAGCAATCCAATAAAAAATCCAGATTGAGAAAAAATATAAGGTAATCCTAAAATTCCCGCACCAATAATCGTCCCAGACAAAGTTGCACTTGCAATTAATAATTTTTTCATTTTTTAAATCAATAAAAAAGTTTCTCTTTTTTTAAATTATCCATTTGTTAATTAATATAAAATTATTAAATAAGTATATAAATTTTTTTAGTCCATCAATAAAATGCATATAAATATAATTTAAAAACTTAAAAAAATAAAAAATATTAAAACCAAAGTATTTTTAATCCTTAAAAACATTATAATTTGGGCCTATAGTTCAAAGGATAGAACAGTTGGTTTCGGCCCAGCAGATAGGGGTTCAATTCCTCTTAGGCCCATTAAAATGAAAACAAAAAAGAAAGAGATAAAAGAAAAAAAAGAGAATCTTAAAACAAAAAAGAAAGAGATAAAAGAAAAAAAAGAGAATCTTAAAACAAAAATACTTATAACCTTAGTAATAGGTTTATTTATCAGCCAAATAATAACTACCTACATATTAGTTGTAAAAATAAATTCATTAGACAATCAATATGTTAAAATAGATCAAAAGACAAGTTCAATAAATCAAAAATATGATTTAGCAAATAAAGAAATAAAAAATAAATTAAATACAATTGTTAATAGTTTTAATAGCTTATCTCAAACACAAGAATCTCTAAATAGCCAACTAATTGAATTAAAAGCAACAACCAGCTCAGATTTTTCAGGGATTATTGATAAAGAAATAAGGGGGATTGTAACAATAAAAACAGATGTATCTCAGGGAACTGGTTTTATTATTCACGAACAAGGATTAATCGTAACAAATGCTCATGTTCTTTCTGGAGCAAGATATGCAACAATAACAACATACGATGGAAAAGACCATAGTTCAAAATTAATTGGATATGATTTAAATCAAGACATTGCATTATTAGATATAGAGGGAAGTTTTAATGAACTAAAAATTGGAGATTCTGAAAAAGTAAAAATTGGAGAAAAAGTTATTGCAATTGGAAACCCATTAGGACTATCTTTTACAGCAACAGAAGGAATAATTAGCGCAAGAGATAGAATAGGAATAAATGAACTTCCTTATTATTTTCAAACAGATGTTTCTTTAAATCCAGGTAACTCTGGAGGGCCCTTAATAAACACAAAAGGAGAAGTTATTGGAATAAATAATTTTAAAATATCTGGAGCAGAGAATATAGGGTTTGCATTAGAAAGTAACTACGCTATTGAAACAATTAATCAAATTACTCAAAAATCATTAAATCAAACATTTTTATAAAGACTAAAGAAAATTATCTCTTTTATAATCCCCTGGACAAAAAGAAATATCAAAAGATTTATCCAAAAACATTTCCCAATTATTATTATCTAAACCAAGATCCTCTCTTGAATATAATTCTGAGTAACATTTTTTTGATAAAATACCATCAGAAAAAATAAAACCCTTATTATATAATTCCCTTGGATTATAAAGATTTTTACTTAAGTAAATATTCTGTTTATCTGATTGTTTAATCGCCCCACAAATACAACACCTAGTAATAATTTTCTTTTTATTTTTTAAGCTTTTTAATAAACCTTCCATAAATAAATATTAAAAAAATAACTTATAAATCTTTGCTTTGTAACTATTATCCCATAATTACAGACTCTTTGATAAAAAACTTTTAAATTCATTTATCTTATCTTTTGGAATAACTGCTCCTGTAGAATGTTCATGCCCCCCGCCTGTTGCACCCTCAATTTTAGAGATAGCATTCAAGGTAATTTTTTTAATATCTCCTTCTGACCACCTTAAAGAAAATTTAACTAAATTAGAATTACTATACCCTACTGCAATTATTTTATCTGGATACTTATACATTAAAGCATTAGCAATATCTTGACTTATACTTAAATTACCCCCATAAGTAAAAAAAACAAAATCTTCACCAATAAAATCTTCTGCTTTTTTTAATTTAGATTCATAAACCTCATTTATTTTTTCATATCTTTTTAAAAAACTCTTTGTTTTATTATTTTCTTCAAAAAGATCATAAATACTATCTGCCCCTAAAAGATATCTCATCATTAAAACAACATTTGTTGTTGTATCTTTTAAACCAAAACTAAGAACCATAATAGATTTTCCCAATCTAGTATTATAAAGAACATCAAATGCATTTTTATAATTAAAATCCAATAAATCAGGATATTTTTTTTTAAATTCCTCTATAAAAGGAGGTAAAAAACAATCTGCAATGCATCCAATTAAAGCCAACCAATCATCTTTTTTTCGTTTTGTGATTTCATAACAAATAAAAGAAACAGGTTCATTAGTATGAGATTCATAAAAGACATTATAATAATTTTTAATAGAAGTAAAATCTTCTTCAATTTCATGATGGTCAATCCAAACAAGAGGAATTCCTTTTTTTTCAGCAAGTTCTAAAAAAGCTTTTGAAACTAAGGGTTTATCTAATATAAAAATACTATCTGCACCAAACTCAATAACTTTTTTAAAATGATTTTCATCTAAATAGGGGTATGATTTGATTACAACACCCCTTCCTCTTTCAATATATCTTTGTAACAACAAAAAACTAACTAAACCATCAACATCATTGTCAAAAAAGAATATCGGATTATTGGATTTTTCAAGCGAAATTCTTATTTCATTAAGTTGTTTATCTGATAACATTTGTTTAATTAATTTTTTTACCAACTATTATCTGGTCTTTTAAATTTTCTATTTCTTCTTTAAACTTAGTTGATTTTGACTTTAATATTTTTTTAAGATCTTCTTCAGAAGCATTTAAAATACCATTAAGACCCCTAAACTTATTAATCAATGCTTTTTTTGTTTTTTCATTTAATTCAGTTTTATTTAAAATCCTATATCCTCTTGGATGAACCTCTGATTCAAGATGTGCATTAAATAATGATCTAGCCATATTCTCTAAAGATAATAAATCTTCAAAACTAAGATTTGATAAAAATTTTTTTGCACTTACTGGTCTTGAAACATAATCTTTTAAAATAAACGTTTCTCTTTCAAGGAGACCAATTGAAATTTCAGTTAGCCTCATCTTTAACATTATGCCTTCTTTTCCCAACTCAAGAATTTGCCTTCTAAGACGAGAAATCATCTTATTAATTATCTCCATTTTTTGTAAAACATAACAAACATCTTGAACAGAAACTAAATTAGTTATTTCTAAGACATTTAAATTTGAAACCAAATCTTCTAAAATCTCTTTCTGTTTTTCTAAAATTTGAAGTGTTTCAGTAGCAGTCCTTAACAAAACATCAGAACTTTGTAGTAGATATTTTTTATCTTTAAAAAAAAGAGTTATTTTCTTTTTTCTTTCTGAAACTGCAATTATTGGTGTCCCTGATTGTACAGAAGTTCTTTTTGCAGCCTTATGCCTGGTACCAGTTTCATCAGTAGGTATTTTATTATCTGGTGTAAGAAGAACATTAGCTAAAAGAATTTTTTTAAAATCAGAGGATATTATGATGGCTCCATCCATTTTAGCTAATTCTGCTAATCTTTGAGGATTAAATCTACAATTAACCTTAAATCCCCCTTCATAAAGTCCTTTTAGTTTAGAAGAGTTTACCACAATCAATGCACCACACTCAGATCTTAAGATATCATCTAATGCGATTCTAAGACTTTTACCAGGAGATAATTTAGAAAGAATTTCTAAAAAACTAATTTTATCTCCATCCTTTAAGACTTTTCCTGATTTTTTATTAGGCTGAGAAATAGATTCCTGTGTAAACCCTTGATTTTCACTAGAATTTGTTAATTCTTCTTTATCCATACCTATTTAAAAAAATAAACATATATAAACCTTATCTTAACAAAGTATATAATCTTAAAAAGAAATCTTTTTAAAGCTAATAAACTAACTTAAATAATGAATAAATGGATGGAAATTTTTGTTGGTCTAGCACTTTTAATTATAAGTGCTCTAGTATGGGGATTAACATTAGATTATAGTTTCTGGAATTTTGGAACTGCTGCATGGGAGTTCCTTAAAGGAGGATTAATCTGGTTAACAATTCTTATTGGGATATTATTTATTATTTTAGGAATAAGTGACTTAAAAGAATAATCCTATTTTTAAAATTCCTAATAATTAAAAAAGATTTATTAAAATATGAAATTTTCTGATAGAGAAATTTACAAACAATTATTAAGAAATAGATTTAAATCAAGAAATATATTAAAAGAATCTGAAATAAAAAAAGATTTTCAAAGTTCAACCCCTCCAACAATATTCATTGGTTCAAGATTACAGTATCCAGAAGTAAATGTAGGGGTGATGGGTTCTAATCAAATTAATGAAGAAGTCTGGAAATATGATTCTCCTGATTATTGGAGCAAAGAGAATATTGAAAAAAATAAAATAATAAAATACAGAGAGGGCTTTATTAATTCAAGATTTAAGGCAAATGTAAAAGATGCTCACAAACAGTTATCAAAAAATAGTTTCTTAGAGAAAATACAAGAAATTGGAATGGCATCTATACAAACAGATCTTGAAATAAAATTAAAAAATAGCCCAATAAAAAAAATATCATTTAGTAACTATCATCTTCCAATAGGTCCTTCTGCACAACTAAAAAAATTAAATCTCACAACAAATACAAAAATAAATCCATTTGTAGAAAAAGTATATTTTGATGCAGAATTAAAATCAACAAATGCAGTTTCTTATTTATATCAAAAAGGATTAGACGAACATAAATTATCTCAAATACTCTCAATAGGAGTGACTGGCTTGAAAAAAAACAGAAAACTAGTCCCAACAAAAAACTCTATAACCGCTATTGATGATAATTTAGGAAGATTACTAATAAAAAAAATAAAAAACAATAATCTTATAGAAAATTACAAACTTTTTTTTGGAGGTCACTTAGGAAATTACTATATAATTTTGTTTTTACCAGAAATATTTAGTTATGAATTATTTGAACTATCCCTAGATTCAGAATCAAAAATAAAAGAAATTGCAACAGATTATGAAGATTTTAATGGAAGAAAATATTATGCAGAACAAACAGGTGGGGGATATTATGCAGCAAGACTCCCAATAATACAGTATCTTGAAAAAATAAAAAGGCAATCAAATGTAATTTTAATAAGATTCACCTTACCTTCTTATGATGTTCCTCTTGGAGTTTGGGTCTGTAGAAATAGTGTAAGAAAAGCATTAGAAAACAAACCAATTGAATGCACTACAAAAGAAGATTTATTTAAGGAAGCTGAATTTATTTCAAATAAAAATTTTAATATAAACATAAAAAATATATTAAATCAAAGTATGTTACTAAACAAACTAAAATCTCAAAAAAAATTAAGTGAATGGTTTTAATTAAAGAAATGAATTAAAAGTCCCTCTAATATTGCAGCAATGATTAATAAAGGGATAACAACAAAAATAAAAATCTTGATTATATTAAAAACCCTATTCTTAAGTATTTTAATAGGATATTTCTCAGAAAAAAGATCCCAATAAAAACCAAATCTAAATCCAAGAGCAATACTTAGAATAATAGCAGGTATTTCAAAAATACCATGTGGCACTAGTTTCCATAAAATAAAAAAACCTTCTTGATTTGTAGAAATACTTGAAACAAATCCAATAAGATATCCATTTGTAATTGAAAAGATTAATGGAAAAATACCAAAAAAGGCTCCGAAAAAAATACTAAAAAAAGAAGCTAAAACATTATTTTGAAAAATATAATTAGTAATCTGCCAAGAATCCATGCCATAAGTAAGTTTAACAATCTCAAGTAATCTCTGCTTAATTTCTTCTACAAAAAAAACTGGAAAGAAAAACCCAATTAGAATAGCTGTTAAAAAAACAAAAATAGTAAAATAAATAAAATTCTTACAAGATCTTAAATATTTAAATAAATCATCATAAACTTCAAGATTACCTATTAAAAATAACAAAAACAATATTAAAGAAAGGGGAATAAGAATTTCAAATTCATTTAAAGAAAAATATCCTGCAATGTAGAATAAAACGCTTACTAAGAATAATATAAAAAAATCTTTTTTTGAAAATATCTCTTTTAGTAAATTTTTTTGTTTTTTCATATTTAACTATAATAATTCTGAATCATCTTTGTTTTATTTTTATATTTATTTTTTAAATAAAAACCATATATAACTCCTATTATAAGCCCCCCTAAATGAGCTAGATTTCCTATTGGAACTCCAGTCCAAGAGATTATCCATAAAATACCCAACATAAAAATCATTGCAACCCACATAGGCATAGGAATTATAAAAAATACTAAAACAGGAAGTTTTGGAATTAAAACAGCTAGTAATCCTCCTAACCCAAAAATAGCACCAGAAGCACCAACTGCAAG
>CAYQOK010000024.1:0-11819 GCA_964419155.1 Candidatus Woesearchaeota archaeon | reverse complement strand
CCCCCTGATTTATTATTAATATAAAAACATCCTGAAGAACAATCAGTTATAGCAGGTGCACGAACAATACTAACAGAACTTGAATTTGATTGATTGCTCCATGAAGAAAAATCACCTGCTCTTGCTCCAACTTTCCAAGATTCTCCTAAAAGAGTTTTTTCATAAGGAGTAAAATTTCCACCATATAATCCCCCATAATAAATTTTACTTATTTCAGAGTCAGATAAATCCCTTCTATAAATTAGAACCTCATCTATATTACCATTAAAATCATTATAAATTGCTCCTGAATTAACTGCTCCAAGTGTTGTTGGTTTATCGTCCCCTTTTAATGCCTTAAATCCTGTGTTAACAGCACTGCAACTTACAAGAGCACCATTTACATATGCACATGACTGAGTTCCATTGAATTTACAAACAAGATGATTCCAAGTTTTAGAACCTAGATTATAATTTGAAGAAGCTAATAAAATACTAGAAGCATTCCAAAATTGACATCTAAAATTATTATAATAACCACTACCCATATCAAAATTACCACTTGAACCAGAATATTGAGTTAAATAACCTTCATTTTCAGTAGTATCATCTAAATCATATACCCATAAAGAAATAGTTAAGTTAGTTTCACTAAAATTTAATAAAGAATTACTTGAAACAGAACCAATACTAATATAATCATCTGCACCATCAAATTTATAAGAACCATTTCCAATAACTTTTGCAGTTGTATTTAAAACAACATTTCCACCAGCAGTACCATCAACAGAATTTTTATAGTCATATAAATCATAATCTAATGGATAATATAATGCAAGGGAGCTATCATCAATAAATGTAGTTGAATCTAATGAACCATCTTTATACCATTGATATTGATAAACAATATCATCTCCATCTGAATCACTAGCAGAAACAACAGCATAAAGATTATCAATAGAACTTGGTAAAGATGGTTGAATTGAAACACTAGATATAATCGGAGGATCTGAAATAGCAACAGAACTTGAGTTTGTTTCACTACTCCATCCTGAAAAATCACCTGCCCTTACTCCAACTTTCCAAAATTCACTAGAAGAAGTTCTTAAAGAACTTGTTTTATTTCCACCAGATAATCCCCCATAATAAATTTTACTTATTTCAGAGTCAGATAAATCCCTTCTATAAATTAGAACCTCATCTATATTACCATTAAAATCATTATAAATTGCTCCTGAATTAACTGCTCCAAGTGTTGTTGGTTTATCGTCCCCTTTTAATGCCTTAAATCCTGTGTTAACAGCACTGCAACTTACAAGAGCACCATTTACATATGCACATGACTGAGTTCCATTGAATTTACAAACAAGATGATTCCAAGTTTTAGAACCTAGATTATAATTTGAAGAAGCTAATAAAATACTAGAAGCATTCCAAAATTGACATCTAAAATTATTATAATAACCACTACCCATATCAAAATTACCACTTGAACCAGAATATTGAGTTAAATAACCTTCATTTTCAGTAGTATCATCTAAATCATATACCCATAAAGAAATAGTTAAGTTAGTTTCACTAAAATTTAATAAAGAATTACTTGAAACAGAACCAATACTAATATAATCATCTGCACCATCAAATTTATAAGAACCATTTCCAATAACTTTTGCAGTTGTATTTAAAACAACATTTCCACCAGCAGTACCATCAACAGAATTTTTATAGTCATATAAATCATAATCTAATGGATAATATAATGCAAGGGAGCTATCATCAATAAATGTAGTTGAATCTAATGAACCATCTTTATACCATTGATATTGATAAACAATATCATCTCCATCTGAATCACTAGCAGAAACAAAAGCATGAAGATCACTATCTACTCCAGGACTTAATGGGCTTATACTAACACTGGAAATTAAAGGGGGATCAACAATATAATCAATATCAACCCCCTTTCCCCTTGAAGATATTTTAAAATCAAAATCTGTATAGTATTCCCCAGAATTAATATTCCTTACAAAAGACTTATAATATCCCTCTTCAAGAATATTAAATTCAGCAACCCTAATATCTGTATCATGAATATAAACATTAATACTAACATTTTCAGAATCATTTGATTTTGCATAAAAAATAATATCATTAAAATAACCAATAGGTTCTGTAAAACTAACTTCAAGAAACTCATTATTTTTTATAGTACTGCTCCAAAGATTATCTTTTTCATAAACCTCTTCTGTAATGTCTTTTACAAAAACACCTTCTTCATTAAAATATTTTACTTGTTTTACCCGAATTATAATTTGATAGTTTTGTTCACTTAAATGAGGAACATTCCATTCAACATAATCTAAATAACCATTATTATTTATATCATAAACTTCAAAATCAATATAAGACATATCCTCTAACCAAAGAATAACAAGATCACTTTTGTTTTGTATTTTTAAATCATCTGAAATTTCAGTATATGCAAGAACATCTTTGTATCCTAATTCATCTGGAGCTGAAATCTTAATTACCTTACTTCTACCAATTTCTTTTTCTTGTGCAACAGGAGCATCTGTATAGTATTCTAAAAAAGAAGGTTTATTTACCTCTTGAATATCTAAAACCTTTACATCACCCCTATCTTGAATCCCAAGATCTTGTTCATAAATTGTTCTTTCACCTAAAACAATTCTCTTAAAAACATTTCTAAATCTAAAAGAAACTTTTTCAGGAATATTCATTGTTAAATAAATATTCTTATTTACATCTCCGGAAAACTCATTATTTAAAATTTTTTCTTTATCAGCTTTTAATAAAATTTTTTCATAGGTATCTGATTCTTCAATAAAATAAGATGGATTATAATTTTCTTTAAAAGAAACATTTCTTGCCTGAATTGGAATATCCATTTCTTTAGTATTTAAATCAATTTCTTCAACCCATTTAACAGGGCTATTAATAATTGCTTTATATTGAATTTTTTTAAAACCATAATCTAAATTATCAATACTACCTTCAAGACCATTATCTTCATTAATTACAGCACCTGTTAAAGAACCACCAAGATTATTTAACAAAAAATTATTTACAAAACTAAACGAATCAATAGAATTTTCAAAAATATCACTATTTAAAAAATCTTGATTAAAGTAAATTAATGATAATAATGTAAAAACACTTAAAAGAACAATTAAAAAAAACATTGAATCATTTTTATCTTTTTTTTGATTTAACCATTTTTGATAATCTTTTTCATCCCCAATATATCTTTTTTTAATAAGATCACCTTCCCTATAAGACTCATAATAATAAGGACCAAAAATCCTTCCCCCTTTTTTAACAAACCTTTTATACACCATTTTTATATTATTAAGAATATAATAATATGTAGAACAACTAATTTAAATAGATTTCCCTAATCAAATTTTAGAAAAAATTATTTTTTTGGTTTTTTAACCCAAGTAGTTTTTCTAGGGTCTCTTTTTAATTTAAAGTTCCTTCTGCATTTACTAGAACAAAAATATAATGTTTTTCCATCTAAAAGAAAAAGAGTTAATCCCCTTGGAAATTCATAATTTTTTTTACAAAAACTACATGCAGGCATTTTATCTGTAAGAACCTCCTCTTACCATCTTAGTTCTTAATCTTCTTGCTTCAATTTGTGTTTCTCTTAACATAAGAATATCTTTTACTCTCACAGGACCTTTTACATTTCTCCTCATAACTTTTCCTCTATCTTGACCTTGTAAAACCCTACATTTTACTTGAGTAACTTCCCCTACTTTTCCAGTTCTTCCGAGTATATCTTCAACTACAGCTGGAAATACTTCATCTCCTTCAAGGAAACTTACTGATTTTTTATCTTTTTGAGAAGTTTGTTTTGCCATAATAACCTAAATAAGTTTATTTTTTTATAAATGCAGCAAGTTCTTTTTCAGCATCGCCTGCCTCAATAACAGCAACAGAAGAACATCCGACATTTATTCCTACTGAAATTCCTAATTTCTTTTTGCTATCTACTTCAACATATGGAATATTCTTTTCCTGACATAACAAAGGCAAATGTTGCACAACCTCTTTAGGTTCAACATCCTGAGCAAATAACACAAACTTAGCAGTACCTCTCTCAATAGCTTTTGTTACTTCATTTGTTCCTTTTTCTATTTTTCCGTTTTTTCTTGCTTTTTCAACAATCTCGTATGGAGAAACCATTTTCCCTCCCTGAAATTTTAATTTTCAATATTACCAGTTCATTGGTATATATAAATTTCTGTTATTTAGGTTTAAAAACTTTGCTATACCGAATTTATGTATTATTTCCAGTTAACTAGAACCTCATCTGTTCTTTGGCGAGGCAATATATCTAATAAATCAAATTCTTTTGTATTTGGATTAAAAAATATTCCCTTATTAAAAAGAATTTCTCCAGTATAGGCAATCATTGCCCCATTATCTACCAATAAACTTTTCTCAGGACAAAAGAACAATGCTCCCCTCTCATCACACATAATCCTACACATTTCTTGAAACCTTTGATTACATGCAACACCACCACCTAAGGCAAGTTCTTTTTTATTAGTATGAGCTAAAGCCCTTTCAGCAGATTCAACAAGCATTGAAAAAACTGTTTCTTGTAATGAAAAAGAAAGATCTTCTAAAGAATATCCTTTTTCTAATAATTGTTTGAGTTTAGTCTGCATTCCTGAAAAAGCAACATCCATACCCTTAACAGAATAAGGAAGTTCAATATAATTATTTGATTTTTTTGCAAACTCTTCAATTTTTGGCCCCCCTGGAAATCCGATTTTAGAATTTCTTGCAAAAGTGTCTATAAAATTACCAACCCCTAAATCAAGGGTTTCTCCAAAAATTCTATATTTTCCATATGCAAAACCAATTATTTGTGTGTTTGCTCCAGAAGTATAAAGAAGAATAGGATCTTTAGCTCCAGTAATTTTACTTACTTCAAGATGAGCAACACAATGATTTACAGGAATTAAAGGGACATTTAATTTTAAACAAAGCTCTTTAGCAATCTTTTTCCCCTCTAAAAGACAAGGAGAAAGACCAGGACCTTGAGAAAATGCAATTGCATCTATTTTACTTAAACAAGAAGTTAATCCAGCAGAAATCAAAGCATCTTGATAGATTTTTTCAAAAACATTTTTATGGTGTTTTGCAGCTTCAAGAGGAACAATCCCCCCTGTTTCAGTAGTATAAGTATGTTTTACATTTGAAAGAACCTTTGAATTATTAACAATGCCAATTCCAAATGTATGCGCTGTACTTTCAATACCTAAAATCATTAAAAATTAAAATAATTTATATTTATAAATTATCGTATATAAAAAAACAAACATAAGTCAGCATTAAATAAAAAAAATTAGCTGAAAAATAAAAACATAAAAAAATATTATAAAAAAAATAAAAAAATCATAGAAGATTTATCTTCTCTTTTTTACAGCTTTTTTTGGTGCTGTTTTCTTTGCAGGCTTTTTTACAACTTTCTTTGCAGGTTTTTTTGCAGCAGCTTTTTTAACTACTTTCTTCTTCTTTTTTCCACCCCTTGACATTTTAGCCTCGCAAACATTTCCTTTACCATCAACATAATAAAGGAATCCTTCTTTTCTCTTAACAACATCCTTTGCGACTACTTTTCCCATTTTTCACCTCCTTTTTATTTAAAATCTAACAAGATATTATATCAACAATAGTATTTAAATGTTTCTAAGGTCGACGGGGAAATCAAATATCTGTTTATTGTCGACGGGGATTTCAAGTAAAATATCAAATTTTTCTTTTGGTTTAACAGAAATTTTCCAAGGTTTAATAATTTTTATATCAACGACAACACCATTATTCATCCAAATTGCTAAAAAAGGTTTTCTAACAAAAAAAGAATGAATAGCTCTTTTAGATTTTGTTTTAAATATAAATAATAAAATTTTATTTTTTTTAGAAAACATCAATCCTTTTGCTTGAGAAAAAATATTATTACATAAACCCACATCCCTTAGATTAATTATTTTCCCATTAAAATTAATTTTAAAATCCATTTTAAGACCAAATTTCATCTCCTAATTCATCGTCTATAAAAAAATAATTTTTAAATTTCTTATTTTCTTTGGTTTCTGGACTGCTTTCAATATGTTCTATTTTATTTCCCTGTTGATTTATTTCAGAAAGATGTTTATATTGTTTATGCATTAATTTAACATTTTTATCATTTACAACATTGTGATGAACAAAACCTCCCCCAAATGATTTTGGAATATGCATTAACTCATGAATCAAAACCTCGTCTTGATCTTCTTTGCTTAATTTATCAAATTTCTCACTAATTACTTCAATAATATAAACAGCCCTTATATCCATTACTTTTTGAAATATTTTTCCCAATGCATGACATCTTGCTATTGTTCCTCTTGAACCACTCCCATAACTCTTAATTGCATAAACCCTAGACATTTCAACATGCTGAAGATCTAAAGTTTCAACTATATGTTTAAGTCTTTGAAAAATTTCAGGGTCTGGTTTATATCGTATCATTTAATCTTCTGAAATAAGAACCTTTTTTTTTAATTTCTTTCCAATAACAATCTTAAAATCTTTTTTAAATGTTTTCTTTAAAATACTTAATAACTCTAAATTTGCTTTATTATTTTCAGGAGAGGATTTTAATTTAACAAGATATTTATTTTTATCAATCTCAGTAATCTCCTGAATTCCAGATCTTGGTTTAACAATAATTTCAATTTTCATAATTTTCTTTATATAACAATCTCTAAGGCATCCCTATGTTTTAAAATATGGTCTTTTCCTAAAACCTTTGAGGTTCTTGCATCAATTGCCTTAATAAAATTTTTTCCAATATCTGTATGAAGATAATACGCAAAATCTAATGCAGTTGATCCCTTTGGAAGCAAAAAACAGTCTGGAAGAATATTTCCCTTACTATCTGCTAATTTATTAGGCGATGCAGGAAAAATAGCAATATATTCTAATAAAGAAAAAACAGCATAATTTAGAATTTTCTGAACACCGGTTCCCTCCTCAAAAACATCTAAAACATTTGTTTTAATATTTTCTAACGCTATTTTTTGTTTTTCATTAAGTTTATCCTTAAATTCTTCAGTTATCTTAAAATCTCTTTCTCCAGGAAGATATTCAATTATATTATGTTTAGATGCCTCTCTTAATGCCAATTCAGAATCTGCTGAACACGGAATAATAACAGAATCAATAAAAATAGACTTTATTCTTTCATAATTTTTCTTTGCTTTTTCATTATCAATTTTATTTGCTGCAATAATCATTGGTTTACTGATCTTTCTTAAACAACTTGCAAAATTTAGTAAATCATCTTCATTCCAAAAATGTGCTTTGCTGCTGTCCAATCCTGATTTTCTTACTGCATCTTTTATATCATCTTCACAAACCTTAAGACCTGAAAACTGCTTTACAACTGATTTTGAAAAATTATTATCTTTACTTGTTGTTAAACTTCTTGAAAAGGTCTTCCATACTTTTTTAAAAATTCCTAAATACCATAAATCAAGTTCATTTTCTAGAAATTTTATATCTTCTAAAGGATCATGATCTTCAACAGGTTTTCCTTCTGAATCTGTTTTTCCTAACATATCAACTATATGAATAAAAACATCTGCTTGTCTTAAATCATCTAAAAATTGATTGCCTAATCCCCTTCCTTGTGATGCACCTGGAACTAATCCTGCCACATCCATAATATCAACAGGAACAAACCTTATATGGTCCTTACAATATCCTGTTCTTGGCTGACACTGGACATTAAATTCTTTATCAATACAATCAATTTTTACATAACCAACACCATGATTAGGCTTTATTGTTGTAAATGCATAACTTGCAATACCTACATCTGCTAAAGTAGCAGATTTAAAAAAAGTGCTTTTTCCTGCAGAGGGTTTTCCAACAAGGCCGATTAACATTTTATTTAATTTTAACTAATTTTAATTCAATTAGTTTTATATTATTTATAAGCTCTTGCATTGTTCCATTATTAGTTATAGAAAAATCAGCTATTTCCATACATCTTTTAACATTTTGTCCATTTTTATCTTCATTATATCCAAAATCCCTATTATCAATTTTCTTAAATTCTTTCCAGGTTTTTGGATCACTATCTCTTTGCCTTAAAAGAACCCTATTAAATCTAAGTTTTTGATGTGCATTTATAGAAATTAAATAAAAGTCAGCTAATAACCTAAATTCAACAACCTCAAATGGATTCCTTATACCCTCAATAACATAATTATTTTTTAAATTAATATTTGAAATTATTTTTTTAGAAAGTATTTCAGGACCATATTTATCTCTTAACTCATTTCCAAAATTTTGAAGATTCTCTCTTGTAATTTCAATATTTTTTTTAATTGCTTTTTTTCTCAATTCCTTAGAAAGACTAAGAACTTTAAAACCTTTATTTAAAAAATATTTGGAAACAACACTTTTACCAGAAGCTATTCTTCCTGTAATCCCAATTAACATAGTTAATATTAAAAAAAAGAATATAAAAAAGTATCTAATTATTTTTTTTAGAAACAAAAATTATTAAAAAATAAATAAAAAACATTAATAAAAAATTAAAATTAAAATTAAAACTTGAAAAAAATCCTAATTGAGTTAAAGATGAACAAGGATAAGGTTTTTCAAAGTTTTTACAATTATCATTCTTAGGATCATTTAATCCAAATGGATCTATGATTTTATTTCCAGAACTATCTCTCCATTCTCTAAGAACACTAATAGAATATATTCCCTGATCTTCACATAAATCTGTTGTTGTACTTCTAAAAGTTACACATTCAAAACCATTACCTCCACCACCAGAAGTACAACCATTTCCCCATTCAGAACTTAATTCATATTTAGGATTACATTTATCACTTTCTGAATCTGGATCCCAATTACAATAACAATTAACAGTCCTATAACAGTTTTCCTTAATTTCAATATCATCACCACAACTAAAAGATTCATCAAGATTATTAGAATTTTTAGCAATATTTGAATTTACATTAATTCCTTTACATGAATCCTCGCTATCTGAAAAATCAGAACAAATTGATCCAATTAAAGGCCTACAAATATAGTTATCAGGATTATTAAATTCAGGTAAACAAGCTTGGTTTTCAGGATCAGGACAACAAGAAAAATAATTTCCAGAACCAATTGGCTCTTCTTTTCTACAATTTCCTAATTCATCTTTTACCTCTTCACTTGAAACAATCGCATTAAGTTCAGAATCAAAAGTAACCCAAAAAGCAACATCAGAACCTTGACTAATATCACACCTAAAATCCCTACTATAAAAATTTGTAGAATCATAATCACCTGAAATCCATTCTTGAGAAAAAATAAAAAAACAATTAAAAATAAAAAAATAAATTACAAAAAAACCAAAGTAAATTAATTTTTTATTCATTTAATCACTACCTCCCTGATTATAATCCCTATAACTTAATTTTAAAAATGCTTGATGAGCATAATTAGTATATTCTGAAAAACCTCTTTGAAACTTAACAATTTCATCAAAATTTTCATCCCAAGTCCCACTAATAGTATAACATCCAGAATCAGAAACATCTCCACAATTTAATAAAGAGGGATTATCATAAACTTTTTCAGCTCTAGGAATAATGATCCAATCAAATTTTATTTCATAATTATTTTCTTTAGTATTATAACCATTACTCAAAAATGGCTTATGAATTACCTTACAACACATATCTTGTTCAATACCATTAATAGTTTTAGAAACTTGAATATACCCATTTTCTAAACTACCTGAACACCATTGATTTTTAGTATCTTCATTATCAAAATTATTTTTTAATTTACAATCAATAACAAAACTTCCACTAGCATCAAAATCAACAGCAGGACCTGTAAATTTACTGTTTTTCTCAGGCTTAGAAATATCTGCTATTGGATTAATTCCTTCATCAAGAATTAAAACCCTTGTAAAATCCTCATCATATTGAATATTCCCAATTTTTCTATCTTGCTCTGTTGCACTAAGAACAATACTGTACAATCCGAATTTTGAATATTTATAAGAAACATCCCCTAAATCTGAATATAAATTACTTGGTTCATGTTTAAGGGTATAATCATAATTTTTTATTTCAAATATTTTTCCATCACCCATCTTCCACCTTAATGTTAAAACATCATCTTCATCATAACTATCTTGTTTAAAATTAATTTGAGTTCCCACCCCATAAATTCCTGCAACATTTCC
This sequence comes from Candidatus Woesearchaeota archaeon, assembly GCA_964419155.1. Classification (GTDB taxonomy): domain Archaea; phylum Nanobdellota; class Nanobdellia; order Pacearchaeales; family GW2011-AR1; genus CAYQOK01. The sequence continues at coordinate 1,555 of CAYQOK010000024.1, read as the reverse complement.
CAAACCTAGATTTTCATTAATTCTTGGAGATCTAATAATTGCACTAGGCATACTATTATCTATTTCAGAATTAATTTTTAAAACACCAGATTCTTTTTTAATATTTTCATTATTTTGAACCCTTGAAATAAACCTAAAATCACCACCTTCATCAAAACCTGTTAATGCATCAAAATATTCTATACCATTTGTAGCAATTAAAACATAAGCATCTGTTAAAATTTCCCCATAGCTATCCCATGCAATAAAATCCTTTTTTTGCCTTACAAATTCCATAATCTCAGAACCTAATCCTGCAGCCATTGCATTCATTTTAACAGTATCTCCCCTATCTGCAGAACTTATTCTATTATCCTCAGAATTTCCCAAACTACTCCAATAAACCTCTTTTATTTCAGGGGGACATTCTTCCCTTAATGTCCCCTGACAAGCACCACCATTAGATGCAGGAGTAACAATACTTCTTGTTCTAATAAAAGTTTCTGATATGGAATCATAATAACATTCTCCCCAATCTCCAACAACGCAATTTACAGGAGTAGATACTGGAGAAGTCCCACCTGTAGAAGGAGCAAGACAGGCCTTATTTTTAGTATCCGGACATTCAACATGATCATCACAATACCACCATCCACGAGTACCATCAAAAGTAATATATCTTGGATTCTTAGCATTAAGACCTACATCAGCACAACTAGCACAATTATCAAGTGTAACATATCTTGCCATTGTTTTACTCCCATCACATTGCGCCCAACCATCTCCAGAAATAAAATTTAATGAACTAAGTACAATAAAAACAATTAAGACAGATAATACTACTCCTTTCATCTTCCTCTTTTTCATAGATAAAAAACAACTTAATACTTTATAAATCTTTTTTATTTAACTTATAGATATTTTTTATATAGAATATTAAAAAATTAATTATAATCAATCTTAGACATTAAAACTCTAAAAAAAACAGTTGGATAATTTTCAAAATCCACATCTGATAAATTAAATAAAACAGCATAAACCCCATTATGATTAAAATAAGAACCCATTTGTATTTGTTCTCCACCAACAGAAACAGAACCAAAAGGAGTATATTTATATCCTTTATTTAATCCAAAAATGTAAAAACAAATCCCATTTTCATTATTTAATTCAGGTTGTGAAAGCATTGGCCTAAATAAAGATCGAATATTACAATAATAAAAATCATCTTCACCATAAGGCCCTAATGGAACTTTTTGAAGAACACTTGAATCGGATTTATAAGGTTTATTTGTAAAATAAGCAAGATTAATATCAAAATTATCTCTTCCATTTAAATCAGTTGAACTAAATGTTAATTTAGTAATATCTTCTAAATAATATGGATTAAGATAATAAGGATTCATATTAGGAAGTGTGGGGTCACTTTCTACAAGAGTGGGTTTTTTACCTAAATTCTCTATGCCAGTAACTAAAAAATCAGGAGTTTCTCCTGTAGGTTCAATAACACCAACAGAAGAAGTTCTAAAATAACCATCATTTGTTTTAATATAAAGAGGATTATTCTCTGTTTCAA
>CAYQOK010000023.1:0-11826 GCA_964419155.1 Candidatus Woesearchaeota archaeon | reverse complement strand
TTTTTTCTATTGCATAATCAAAATCAATAAATCCAAGATTATGTGTTCTATTATCAGGCTTATTTAAACAAGTTCCATTTAAACAACCATAAGAACATTCTTCAACTAATATATTATTACTAGATAACACTTCTTTACACATTGCAGTTTCTTCTTCTGAACAAAATCTTTCATAACAGTTTTGGGTTTTGTAAACATTATTTTCAAGGCAATATTTTTCTTCAGATTCTATACATTCACTTTCTCCACAATTAGAAATCATAAAAGGACTTTGTTTAATTACGCAATAACTATTTAATGTTCCTGGATTCATACATGCTGCTTCTTGCATTTGTTTAAAAACCTTATTAGAATTACAATATTCTGAACCTAAAAATCCTATAAAACCACAATCTCCGTCATTTAAACAATTTACTTCTGTATTTCTACAAAAACTTTCACTTGTTCCTTTATTTACACATTCATCAAAAGTTCTTGCATTGTTATCCTCGCAATCACTATCTTTTTCACATTTTATATTACTACAATCACCATCTATACAAGAAATCTCACAGATTTTAATTAGATTAGATATCTTATCTTCAACACATATGCTATTTGTTTCTCCAGGATTTACACATTCAAAATTAATATTATCTTGGTAAACATCTTTTCCAGAACAATAAAATATTCCAAGTCCACCCAAACCACAATCAGACCTATCAAAACAAGAGATATCTTCATGTTTACATTCACTCTGCTCTGTTCCAGGATTTACACAACTATCTTTTGTATATTTATTATCATCATCACAATCACTATCTTTTTGACATTTTATGTTTGAACAAAACCCATTTAAACAAGAATTTGAACATTCTTCAACTAATTCACTTCTTAAATCAAATGAACACTGACTATTTGTTTCTCCTGCATTCAAGCATTTAGGTTCTTTAATATCTACAAAAACACTTGATTGATTACAATATCTAGGGCTTAATTCAGAAACACCACAATCACTATCAAATATACATTTTATCTCCTCATTTTTACAATAACTATTTATTGTTCCAGGATTTACACAACTATCTTTTGTATACTGATTATTATCCTCACATTCACTATCTGAACTACACTTAACAAGAACTCCCCCAACACATTGTTTAAATAACTCTTCTGAATAACTAGTCCAATAATCTGTTTTTGATATTCCGTAAAAACACATTTTCTCTTCACTAACTTTATTATTCTTTAATTTAGTTCCTGAAGGAATTAAAGCAATAACATCTCCAAAACGATAAGAATCTCCAATATGGGTTCTAGCAATAACTTCTGTATCCACTTTATTTTCATCTTCTAAATAATAATAAGGTATTGCAACTCTATTAGTATCATAAATAGCTTGTTTGTAAACCTGCCTTATTCCATTTAAAGAACTCCCAACTACCTTAACACTCATAGGTTCTGTAGATGCTAATTGAGAAATTCCATCAACATCTGTTAATCCAAACTCAGGACCATAATACATATTCATAATAACACTAGGATATTTTGAAATTTCAATATTTTCTAAATTTCTAAGTCTTTCATCTCCGACAAAAATTAAATCAAAATTATTTAAATTTGTTAATTTTAAATTATTATCTTCAATTAAATGAACTTCTAAGCCCATTTCATTAAACAAATCTATTATATTCTGATCTGCAAGCCGGTCATTTTTTAAAATATAACCTACTTCTCCAGAAGAAATTAATTCAACCATTATTAAAAAAGAAAATGCTAAGAATAATGTTTTTTTAATAAAATCCATTTTAATTAATATCACCCCCTACTATAATGTTTGACTTATCTCCATTCTTTTAATTTCCTAATTTATTAATAACTGTTCTTGTGTATATAAATCTGATTTATTTAAATTAAGTAGTAAAAATATAATTATTTTTTTATTTCAAATAAATAATATATATTTTATATTAAAAAAATTTATAAATTCTAATCTGCTTTAAATTTCATGGACAATCGTATAATAAAAGATTTTGGAAAACTTTTTGAATACTTTTTTTCCCATAAAGAAGATAAAAGATATTTTGAAATTAAAGAATTAATAACTAAAAAAGACCCTTTTTTTAAATCAGATTTATTAAATGTAAATTCTCATTTAGCAATAAGATTTAGTTTTGGAAATCCCTCAAAGTACCCTATTGAAAAATTATATAATGACCTATCAGATTATCTCGAAAATTCTTATCCAGACCTTTATGATATCCTTAAGTCTTCAGATAAAACCAATAAACCTTTTAGTAGATTAAGTCTTAAAAATAATAGTTTAGAATCTCTTACTTTTGAAGAGTATTTAGAAGAAGATCTTGAATTGGAATCAATAGCACAATTATATCTTAATCAAAAGAATGAATCTAAAATTGAAAATGATTTCACATTAAATATAATTGCAAATGATTTTTCAAGCATAGAAAGAGACCCCCCTAATCCAGATATATATCAGATACTTTTAGATTCTATTTATAAAGAAGATCCTGACACTATTGTCGGATTTTTTAAAAAATTTGGAAGAATAAAAAATTGTTTTTATAAAATATTTTTAGAAAATGAATATGATTTTGGAAAAAACATGATAAATTTAGATCTTGCTACTGCAACTTATATCTTTAATAGTTTTGAAAAAACAAATCCAGAACTTTATAAAAAAATTCAATGTTCTAAATTAAATTGAAAAAATTATTTCTTCTTCATCCATCATTTGAGATTTATCAACAGCCTGAATAAGTATTCTGTGTTGCCCTTCTTTAAACAAAATTTTCTTCTCACATATTCCATTATTTGTTCTTGAACAAAGGGTTCTAAAAATAGCACCCTGTTTATTTAAATCAATATACTGAATTGTTTTAAGATTTTTTTCAGAAACATTAACCTTGAATACAACTTCTCTATTAGTTATTTCATAGTCTACTTCTAAAACTGGTTTTTCAGTATCTATTTTTATTTTTCTTTCTAATGATTTTTTCTTTTGGTTTACAATATCGGTTAATTCAAACCAATAAATTACTTCTTGATTTTCAAGATAACTTAAATTTAAAATAGAAATACATTCAGTATTTTCTTTTTCATCTTTTACACAATCACCACTCATTAATCTTTGATTTTTAATTTCCCCATTATTTTTATAGAATATTCTAAGTTCTTTTGGATTTTCTTCTTTAAACTTAACTTTAAAACTTCCATTTGAAAAACCTTTAATTGGTTCTGTTATTAAAATTTTAGGCTCAATTGAATCAATAAATATTGAAATATTTTTTGAATCTGAATTACCTAGTTTATCATAAGCAGTTATTGTTAAATTGTTCATGCCTTCATTTAATGAAATTGTTCCTTCACACAATTGACTGGTTCTTGAAAACTTTCTACAAATATTCTTTGATTTTTCAGAATCCTCATAGGAGTATTTAACAGAATCTAAATAATCTTCACTAATATTTATTTTAAAATAAACTCTTTTTTTATTTAATTCATAGGTAATTTCATTTATTTTTGGGTAACTTAAATCAACATTTATTTTAGAAACCTTGCTTTTTTCAATATTTTCTCCTAAATCTTTTATTAAAAAATAATATTCTATTTCTTGTCCATCAAATTCACTTAGATTTACAAATAAACTACAAGAATATTTATTATTTTCATCTTTTACACAATCACTAGTCTTTACTTTTTTATTTATAGTTCTTTCTTCAGACCCATAGAATAACCGAATATCTAATGGATTTTCCTCTATAAATTCGACCTCAAATAAATCTTCAGATAATTTTGTTTTAGGGCCCACCTTAATTATTTTGGGTTTTTTACTATCTACAAAAAAGCTTATATTCTCTTGTACAACCCTATTATCATTATCTATTGCATTTATCAGAATCCTATTTTCTCCTTCTTTAAAAGCTTTAAATCTTTGATTAAAATACCCATAATCTTTACAATTAGTACATAATCTAGTTATTTTTCCATTATCTTCCATTAAATCAATATAACTGATTTCATTAGCTTCTTCAGTAAGAGATATATTTACTAAGATTTTCTTTGAATTATAATTTTCATTTAAGGGGGAATAAACATTTATATTAAATTCAGTTTTTAAAACACTAAAATTCCAAGAATAATTTGTAAATCTTCCGGAATTATCTTCAACATATAAATTAATACTATGATTACCATTTTTCAGATTTTTTGCTTGATAACTAACAATACCATCTAATTTTCCTGATTCAGTTAATTTAGGATTAACTTCTTTATTATCCAGATACATTTCAATACTACTAATATTTACTCCAGAGTTTCCTTGATATATTTCATCAATATATGCACTTATCAAGGGATTATTTATTTTTATTAATGATTCTGGAATTGGATAAACATCTTCAATTTTTGGGTCTGTAAGGTCTATTTTAATTATCTCGGATATTTGTGTTTCAATTCCACAAGAGTTTTCAGACCAATATGTTAATTTAAATATTCCTGCTGAGTTATTTGGTTCTAAATCTGGTATGCTCTCCATTCCAAATTTCCCTGAATATTTTTGAGTTTCATTTACCCCCATATCCCACATATAGTAGATATCATCAGAATCTTCGTTTATTAATCTAAAAAAAGGTCTGCTAATATACCATTTATTTAATCCATCTTCAGTTTCAGGAATTATTACTAATTCTGTTCTTTTAAAAACAGAAACATTATTCCAATCCCAATAAAAATAATTAGATCTTAAATCTTCTATACCAAACCGATACTTAAATTTCTTGTTAATTATCAAATTAAGTTCATTTAATTTAGTTTCATAAGAATAATCTGGATTTGATATCATACTAGCTTTCAATGTATCACTATAATTATTAAATTCAATAAAAACATCTTTAATCGGGCCACTTATATTTTTTGCACCTAAAAGAATATTACTATCTTCATAAGTGCAGTTTAGAAAATAATTCATTTCTCCAATTTTAGGTGTTTGGATTATTGGAATCTCACCATTATTTTTTATAAATTCTCTATCCCCGATTTTTAATTTAACTTCTGTGGAATATTTTCCCTTAAAAATATCTGTGCTATTAAAAGTTATGTTATAAACTAACTCTTGAGAAGAATCTCCCCCATAATAACCTTGCCCATAACCAAAATCATATATCTGACCATTATATTCACCACTTCGATTTGTCATCTCATATAAATATAGGGGATTATTAGTGATTCTTTTTATTTTCATATTTGGGCATTCGGTCTGATTATTTCCTAAAACATTAAATGTACAATTAATTATTTCAGGTCCGAAAAGTTCTAAATAAACTCCATTAATTGGAAGAACTTCTTTAGAATCAATAGTTATCTTAAATATTGATGAAGTAGATTCATCTGGATAAATGTAAGGTTCTGAAATAATCCAATCAAAAGAAAATCCTAAAATAGATTCAATTATCATCATTAAAGAAAAAATACTTAAAAAAAGAATCTTAAATAATTTTTTATTTTTGCTCTTTTTCATTTTCTAATAAAATTACCAGATTAATATTCTATATAAATATTACCCCCTAAGTTTTATTTGAGTAAAGTAGTAAATAAAATTAGAAATTATCTAAAATCAATAAAACTTATAAATTAAATTAACAAAAAGAATCTATGGAAAATCATAAGAAATCAAAAGATTTAATTTCATTAAATCTCCAACAAAATTTAGATTACAATAAAAGTCATAACTCCCCTATAAACTTAGAACCAGATGATTTAAAACAAAAAGCAACAAAAATAATTAATCAATTAAACAAATCTTATTTAACTAATCTTAAACCTTTAATTGATGAATTAAAAATGAGGCAAAAGGTAAACATTTATGATTTAACAGAAGCAAAATCTAAAATAATTTCTTGTCTTGAAAAATCATTAGATTCATTTTATGAAATTTCTCAGGAAAAAATATCTCTTAATGAAATGGGTTTTAAAGGCCCTGGATTAACTGATCTCTCTTATCTTTTAAAAATAGCAAAAGAATATGATTGGTCTAATTCTCAAACATTAATTGAATTTGATAAAGAATATGCTGAAAAAGTCCATAGACCTTTTTAAAAATCACATTTTGAAACATCAGGCTCTATTTTTAATATCTTAGCATAATTATTTTCAAATAAATCTTTGTTCACAAAAATATCTCCAATATAAACATATCTTAACAGTCTGTTATACTCATCTTTATCAGAAAAATCTCTTTCTAATCTTACTATTTTTCCTAAAATTAAATTTTCTAAATATTTTTTTGACTCATAACCATTAATTTTATCAATTTCAGGAGCATCAATACATAATAATCTTATCTTTGTTTTTTCATTATTAATCATAACAATAAAGGTATCTCCATCTATTACCTCAAGAACATAATTTTCAGGATATTTTATTTGTTCATTTTCAAACCCATATTCTATTTTTAAATAAACTGCTATTAAAATTAAAATAAGTAAAGTTATTAAAAAAATAAAACTAATTTTAATCAATTTTTTTTTATTTTTCATTTTCATATTTATTTAAAGAAATTAGAAGTAAGGATTAATTAAATTCATTTATTAATAAAGTTTATTTAATTTAAATAAATTTCTTTTTTAGGGTTTTAATATATTAAATTAACATATATTCAAAAACCAGATTCTTTTTAAACAATAAAGTTCTATTAAAAATATGTATGAACCTAAAATACAGTTAAGACCTATTAGAATTCCTGATATAAGAGATTATTCTATGAGCCTATCTAATCTATTAAAAGGATTTTCTGGTTTAAACCCTATTTCAAGTTTTTATGGTATTAATTTTAAAATAAATGAAAATGAATCAGCAAGATTTTTAAGATTAAATAAAGATTCAGATAACATAGAAAATAAAATAATCTATACAAATCTTCAAACAGGAATTCCAATTGAATTAATCTCTTCAGATAGTTCTGGAAAATCCTCTTGCATAATTAGATTAGCAGAAGGATTAATTCAGGGATATTCTCTATTAGATAAAGATAAGTATGGTAATTTTATTCAAAAAAAGGATTTTGATTTTAAGATAAATGATTTTCCTCTTTTTTCATTTAGAAATTCAAATCCAATAACCCCATTATTAGATTCTTTATCAGAACTTTCAAATTTAAATAATGCCCATATTCAAAAATTTTCAGAAATTTTAAGAATAAAGTTATAGTTTTTAATACAATTTTTAGTAATTTATTTTAAATTTGAACTATTTAAAAGATTATTATTTTAGTTTTTAAGGTAATGTCTCTAAAATTTACTTATTTTAAAATTCATTAATAAAATAAAAAATCTTTCTTAGTATATTATCCCTATAATCTGCTTTTTTAAAATAACTCTCTTCTAATTCTTTTTTATCTTTGTGAACATCTTCTATATTCCTTTTATATGTTTCTTTAGGGTTTTCCAGAAATATTTTTTTTACTTTTTCATCACCCTCTTCAATATCACCATTTAAATGCTTTTTTTCAAAATGAATTATTTCTTCACCTCTGAATTTTTTTATATTCCAGTTTACTTCAGGTTCAACATCAGGTTTATTATAAACTCTTATTCCTGATATTCCTGCAATCCTATAATTTCTTGTTGCAAGAGAATTAACATACCTAACAGAACTCCTTTTATCTCCTCTATTAAAGCAATTTAAAAAATCTTCGGTTACCCATCCTTCTTTTTGATTAATTGAATATAAAAAATCTACAAAAGGACAGCTACCCTTAGAATCTTTACACTTAAAACTATATTCTATAATATTCTTTGAATCTGGTGTGATAACTCCCTGTTTTCTTAGTATGTGGTTTTGATATGCATGAGCAAATGTTTCATTTGAATTTGTAACTTCAAATCTTGAATTTAATTGTTCTTCTGCATAAATTAAATACTCTAATAAACTCTCTTCATCTGAGAAATCTACATCCATTCCTTCATTTTCTTTAGAAATGTAATGCTCAATATAAGGATTATTTCTAAAATAATATCCATGAGCAACTTCATGACAAAGAATATCATAGCTTATAACCTCGCTTAATAAAACAATATTATTTGAATCCCCTTTAGGAAAAAAATAAGCAAGAGTGTCACCCAAACCAGAACGTTCAACACCCTCTAAATTATTTTTACATAAATCTTCTAAATCAGATTCATCTCCAAATCTAACATTAAATTTTAATTTTGGTACATTTAAGAATTCAGAAGCCTCTTCTGAAGCAAATTTAACATATTTATAAATCTCGCTCATACTCATTTATACTTTCATTAGAGATTATTTTTATACATTTATATCTTTTAAAATAACAAATAAACATTATTATTTTTATTTCCATAAACCTTTTAAGCAAGGTTAATTTAATATTTTAATGCAAGAAGAAAAATTACCTGAAAGATTAAATGCAAAAAAACAGGATTTTCCAGAGTGGATGTCCCAAGTTTTAGCATTAGCAAAGATAATTGATAATAGATATGAAATTAAAAGTATGTTTGTTTGGATGCCCTATGGATATGAGATTATGTTAGGGATTAAGAATTTTTGGGACTCTGAGTTTAAAAAAAATAATATAAAAGAACTTTATTTTCCATTAATGGTTCCTGTAAAATATGCAGAACAAAATGCTTCTTGGTGGGAAAATTTTAAAGAAGAAGGTTTTTGGGCAGGAACAAAAAATAAACAAGAATTTATTTTAAGGCCAACAGGAGAGCCTGCTATGTATCCAATGTTCTCTTTATGGATAAAAGGACATACAGACCTTCCATTAAGGGTTTATGAAACTGTTTTTTCATATAGGTATGAATCAAAACAAACAAGACCACTTATAAGGGATAGAGAAATTGGTCCTTGGTATGAAATACATACAGTTCATTCAACAAAAGAAGAAGCAGAAAAAGAAATAAAACTAGCAAAAGAGATGAATGATAAAATATGGGAATTTATTGCTATAAAACCCCTATTAGTTAGAAAACCAAAATGGGAATGTTTTCCAGGAGCAGAGGGTTCATTAGAATATTATACTGTAATGCCTAATGGAAGAGTAATGGAAAATGGCTCATTAAATAATTTAGGTCAAGCATATTCTAAAAAATTTGATATTAAGTTTAAAGATAAAGATGGTACTGAAAAATATGCATGGCAGACTTGCACTGGAAACGGAGAGAGATTTCTTTCTGCAGTTCTTGCACAACATGGAGATGATTCTGGTTTGGTTCTCCCTCCAAATATTGCTCCGATTCAAGTTTTAATAATTCCAATATTTAATAAGAATAATAAACAAAAAGTTATTGAGGGAGCAAAAAAGATTCTTTCTAAATTAAAAGATATAAGATCTGATATTGACTTATCAGAAGATTCAATTGGAAGTAAATTTTATGAATCAGAACTTAAAGGAATTCCAATAAGAATTGAAATAGGTGAAAAAGAATTAGAAGATAAAAAATTAACTGTTTTTTTAAGAAATACAAAAACTAAAATAAAAGTGGATTTAGATAACATAAAACAAGAGATTAAAGATTATCTTAAATTAATACAAAATCAAATGTTAGAACATTCTGATAATTTATTAAAAAGTTTTTTAAAAGAACCAAAAGACCTGAAAAAAGCAGAAGAACTCCTTAATGAAAATAATATTGTTAGGATTTATTGGTGCGAAAGAGATGATTGCTTTGATAAAATAAAATCTCTAAAAGAGGGTTTAGATTTATTTGGAAGTTCTTCTGAAGAATGTTCTGAAGGAGAATGCATTGTTTGTAAGAGAAAGACAAAAAATAAAGCATATGTTGCAAATTCTTATTAAATTAAGAACTCTTAGTTTTCTCTAGAGATAAAATAAGCAAAATAAGTTTTTTTACCTAAATTAGATTTTTCTTTATAATTTGGTTCTAAATCAATACCATTATCAACTATTTTTGAGCCAAAACAATCTTGATTTTTTATTGATTCTAAACAATTTATAAATTCAGAGTATTTTCTTGAGTTTTTTAACACATAAGTATTTATTCTAAATCCATAAATATAATCATTAATATTTTCACTAAATCTCATTCTAATCTCATTGGGATTATAAGTTATATTTTCTTCATCTAAACAAATATCTCTTCCTAAATAATTTCCTAGTTTTTTAGAAAGATAATTTTTTAATCCCTTTAATTCTTGTTTTAGATATTCCTGATTATTTTTTTCTATTTTTTCTAATTTATCAGAAGATATATCTTTTAATCTATCCATTCTACTATAGAACATATCTAAAATTTCTTTTCTTTGGTTTTCTGTTGAAATTATAGTGGGTTTCATTTTGTTAATAATTAATTAATTGATGCACATTTAAACAATTATATATTATATTAAATACATTAGAAAAGATTGTTTACTTTACAATAGTTACTTTTATTTTTTTAATACTTGGATTTTTATCAAAAACAAATCTAATATCAAATATATTCTCATTTTCAGAATTTAATTCAATTGGTTTTTTCAATACAAACTCATCATCATCTGTTTTTAAAAACTTCTTATTAAAAACATAAAAATCAGGTTTTTCAATAATATTTTTTTTATTTAATTTGATGTTTAAGAAACTATTAGAGTAATAACTTTTATTATTATAATTGTTAAGATAATCTTCAATTTTTTGTTCTTTTATTAAAATCTTATTTATTTCTCTTTTTCCATAAATATAAAATTCGCTAAATTCTTCAAAAAGTTCATAATTAATTAGATTTGGAAAAACTAACTTATTATCTAAATAAATATCTGCATAGCCTCTAAATTCAAGTTCTAATGTATTTATTGTGTTTTTAGAAATCTCTTTTTTTAAAAATAATTTAAAACTATCTGATTTTTTTACTTCCATATATTCTGAAGATAAGTTACTTTCAAGTACATTTAATTCATCTAAAATATAAAGTTTTCCATTAGAATTGTTTTTGTTTAATTCTATAAAATACACCTCAGGAATATTTTTTTGAAATATTATAAATAAGATTATTGGTAAGAAGATAATAAATAAAACAATTAAAATAGTCTTCCTTAATTTTTTTTCATTATATTTAGTGGGTTTTTTAATAACAACTTCCTTGTAATCATTATTCTCTTTTTTTGGTATTTTTAATTCTTTTATTTTTTTTATTCTTAATTCATCAAAACTTTCAAAGGCTTTTCTCATCTCTATGTCTTGTTTTTGTTTTTCTTCTAAATCTTTTTTTCTTTTTTTCCAGTCTTCAAATCCACTATCCCAATCATTTAGTTTATCCATGTAGAATAATATAGAATTATATTTTTAAATAGATTTTTAAAATTAATATTATTATCCCCTAGCATAATAATCTTTAAAAACTATAGTCATCCTTTAACAAAACATTAAAATGGACCCTCAAAATAAAAACTATAATTTACAAGAAGAATTTAAAGAAAATTTTTTAGATGCAGCTAAAGCATTAAAACATTATATTAAAAAACAAAAAATGGGTGTAATGTATTTCTTATCTGATAAATATATTTTAGACCTTAGCACAGGACTTTATTTTTCATATAATCCAGAAGGATCTACAGAAGAAGAATTTAAGACCTCTATGCAATTTAGTATTAATAGTAAACCTCTTTTATTACAATCTTTTGAAAAAACCAATGGTTCTGTTTTATCTGGATTACAAGATTTTTTTAACGATAGTATGCTTAGGGGTGTTGTTCCAGTTAATGAAGAAGGTAAGAATCTTTTAAAAGGAATAAGTAATTTAGAGGAAATTTTAAGATTAAAAGAGCCTAATAAAAATGGTTTTAATTATTCTATTTTTAATAAACCAA
>CAYQOK010000022.1:0-12135 GCA_964419155.1 Candidatus Woesearchaeota archaeon | reverse complement strand
AATTTAAATGAAGAAAAAGTAATAAATTATTTCATCACTAATGAGATAGAGTTTTATAAAAAATTTATTACAGGTAAAGCCTGCACTATATTTGGGTTTAAGAATGATAAATCCCTATATGTTGGAAGAAATTATGATTGGCTTCCTGAATCTGAGAATGTCTTTCAGATATATAAGGTTCATAATCCTAAAAAGAATTCATTTGTTGCTATAACAGATGGTGCTTATGGTGGAGAAGCCGGACTTAATACAAAAAATTTTTATTATAATGTGGATGATGCCATAAATGATAAAGGATTATTCATTGGAATAACTTTTGCTTATGCTAATGAATGGTCTTATGGATTAACATGTGTACATATGACCAAACTAATCGCTGAAACTTGTGAAACAGTTGAAGATGCTATCAATATTTTTAAAAAAGTTCCATTGTGTGGCCCAAAAAATTATTTTATTGCAGATAAAGATGGAGATATGGCAATGGTGGAACATACTTCAAAAAAATTTAAAATAATTCGTCCAAAAGAGAACCTTCTAATCCAGACAAACCATTATGTAGATGAAGAACTTAAAAAAGAAGACACAGTACTTAAAAAAGTCCCATACCATAATACATTTTTAAGATATTATGAAACTTTGCAAGGAGTTAATTTTAATAGAGAAAAATTTAATTATAAGGATATAATCAAGATTATTGGAAGAAAGGGTTCCTATACCTGTCAGAATTTTCCAGAAGTTAAAACAATATGGTCTTTAGCCCTGGATATGCAAAAACAAAAATATACTTTATTTTATGACCATTTTGGCGATAGACAACAAATTACATTAAGCATATAAAATAATAATTATTGATAATTTTAGTTTTCTCTCAATTCCTACTAACAAAAAAAGCTACACTTAAACTTTTCAATCTGTGCCACACATCTGTAGCGCAGTTTGCTAATAAAATACTCAAAAAATGGTGCTATACTTAAAATAGCAATCTTAAGCTGATAAACCACTGTACTGAATGTTTGACTAAAACAAAGAAGGAATAAATGATATTACTAGCCTTTAATACTAATATTTAAATAATAACAAATTTTTTATTTATATGGATAAAATAGAAGTTTCAATGCCCCTTTATGAAGCAAGGCTTTCATTGACTGGAAGATGTAATCATCAATGTATTTATTGCGGACCTTTTTCAGATGGAAAAGCAGAAAATGGGTACAAAGATTTATCTCTGAATCAAATAAGAGATATATCGTCCTTACTAAAAGATAAAGAGTTACATATTCAATTAACTGGTGGAGAGCCAATGTTAAGAAATGATTTAATTGAAATAGTTGAAATATTAAGTAATAATGGAATAACAGATATTGGACTTACAACTAATGGATCAAAAATTAATCCAGAATATGCGCAAAAATTATTGAGCGCAGGAATTTCAGATTTTCATATACATATGCCCTCATTGAATTATGAGGTATTTAGAAAAACAACCAAAGATAAAAAACAAAAAGTAGTTGATGAAATAATTCAAACAACCCTTTACTTAAGAAGAGAGGGAGGGGGGGTAGAATTTAATACGCCTATTACACAATTAAATTTACCAACAATACCTCAATTAATAGATTTTTGTTATTCTAATGAAATTAATTTAAAACTAATAGAAGAAGTTAATCTTGAAAATGAACAAGTTACTGAGGAGCAAATAATTCAAACATTGGAAGATTGGTTTCAAAATAAGGGATTAAAATTAGATGAAACAAAGATCAATAAGAGATATGGTAGAATTTATGATTTAGATAATTTTTCTTTTAGGGTGGCTCCAGCAACAAAGGGGTTTGTTGATTTTTTAAATAAAAAAAATGATTTCATTCTTTATGATGGACGATATTGGATCGGAGGAAAAGAAAATAATTTTGTGTTTACGCCATCCTATTTTTTGAAAACTAAAACCGGAAGTTTCAGAGATTTAAAAAGAAGTTTAGATGAAACCATACAAATTTATAATGACTATGAAAAAAAATAAATTAAGATATGGGGATATTATTGCAGATGCTTATTACCCAAAAGATAATAATGGAAAAATAATAATTTTTTGTTCAGGTATTCCCGGCACTTCAAGTTATCTTGAAATTGCAGAAAAGTATGTAAATGAAAGATTTATTTTTATTCACCCTAAGTATTTAGGAAGTTGGGAAAGTTATGGAAATTTTAGTATTAGTGGGTGTAAAAAAACTATTATTGATTTTACTGATGCCTTAAAAAAAAATAAAATTAAAACTATCTTTAATGAGGATTTTAATCTTGAAATAAAAGAAATCTTTTTATTGGGTCATAGCTTTGGTGGAAGTGTTGCGCTTTGTTCTGGAGCAGATTTAAATATTGATGGAATTATCGCTCTTGCCCCAGTAATTGATTATAAAAACCAAGGTAAGGGGGAATATAAAGAAGAAGAAATGGACTTGTTATATGATTTTCTTATTGCAGGATTTAAAAAGGTATATAGAAATTTAAATAAATCCCAGTGGAGGTCATTTTGTTCCACCGGTTTAATGTTAAATGCAAATGATTATTTAGAAAAATTAAAAACAAAAAAAATATTAATTGTTCACGGTACAAAAGATGTCTCAATAAATTATAATCGATCTAAGCAGTTTTATCTAATGCTTAAGAATTTGGGGTGTAATATTAGCTATGTTGAAACAAATGATAATCATAGTAATATTAAATTAAATTCTTTTAAAACACAGGTTTCTTGGATTAAAAAATGAAAACATATATTATTGCAAATCCTCCCTGTGGGATCTACAAAGGAGATTTGCCATTAGGGTATGCATATTACCAAACATTATTAGATATCCATTCAAGATTTTTAAGTGAATCAAGAGGATTGAAAGTTATTTGCCCAAAATATAGTTTAAATGCATTAGGTAAAAGAGCAGAAAATTTGAATCTAAATGGAACAATTGATGATTTAGATAAATATGTTAATGAGTGGATTAAAAAAGGAAATTTAAGAGATAAAATGAATTTTTCCTTTTCAGGAAATGTCTTGGATACTTCAAAAGAATCAATTGAACAAGCAACTGAGATATTTAGAAAATTGTACGAGGGAGGTTACTCATTTAGAAAAGAAAATACATTTTATTTAGATGTAAAAAAAATTAGAGAAAAGTTTGATTTAGAAGGAATCTCTCAAGAAATAAATTTTTTCTCAGACAGGAGTAGAAATGAATTTTCAAGAATTATTAGGAATTTGTCTGAACCAATAAGAATTACAAAAGAAAGAAAATATTCTGTTCAAAATCCTTTTGGAGGGGAAGGAATTTCTCCAATTTTTGGAGTTTCTAATTTATTTGAGGGGTATTTTAATAAAGAAATAGATTTGATGGCTTCTTCAGAGGGAGAACTAACAAGATATTTAATGTTAAGATTCTTATGTCAGATTCCAATTTCAAAAAACATTCCGATGAAGAATATTTTGGTTTATAATTATATTAATCCTCAAGGGGGCTTTGATAATTGGGAAATTAACAAGCTTACTACTAATGGAGTTAATTCAGACTCACTAAGATATTCTTTTGCAAAATGTTTTTCTTTATCCGAACAAAAAACAGAATTAAAGGATGATTTACTAAAAGGTGGGAAAAGATTAGTTTATCTTACTGGAAATTTAAAAAATTTGTTCTTAAAAGAGGGATTCATTTTTGAAGGATTTCAAGATACACATGACGAAGTTTATATCAAAAGAATGGAAAATTTTAAGTATCCCCTGGTACTAGGAGATTTGGAAAGAAAACTAAAGGAAGTGAGTAAGGATGTTAATAATTCAAGGAATAATGGAAATTTTGATATTCAGAAAAAAAATCTATTTTCCAGATATCTAACACTTGTAAACCAACTAACACCCTTTTTACCATTTATTTCTCAAAAAATAATAAAGGAGCTATCAATTAAATAGATTTATAAAAATAAACAATTATAAAATAATATGGCTGATAAAAATATTATAATAGTAACAGATTGTAATGATATAGCATTAGAACAAATTAAAGCTAGATTAATTTCCATTCTACCCGATGATAAAATAAATTTCTTTAATTTAATTACCAATCCATTTCAAATAAATAATGGTTTATTTTTATCTAAACTAATTGCTGAAGAAGTCCCTCATGGGAAAAATACCTTATTCTTAGCAATTGTTAATCCATTAAGAATAAAACCCAAAAGAATTTTTGGAAAACTAAAAAATGGAACTTGGTTTGTAGGCGCAGACACAGGAATATTCTCCCTGCTTTTTAATGAGTTTGGAATTAAGGAAGTATATGAAGGAAAAAATCAAAAACACTATCCTTTTGGGGGATTACATGTGCACACAGTTATTGCAGGAAATCTTCTTTTGGGGATAAGTGAAGAAGAGTTAGGAAATCCAATAAGAGAAATCGATATTCTCAAAAAAATGCCCTGTCAAGGAGAAGTTCTACATATAGATAATTTTGGTTTAATAAAAATTTGGGCTAGGATGAATGATTTTAATTTTAAAGAGGGGGATAAAATAATAATTAAATCTGTAAATTCAAATAAAATTTTTGAAGGAATATTCTCTAATAGGATGATGAGTCAGGAAGATAATGCTTTAATAGTCTATCCCGGAAGCTCCCTTCTTGATAAATCTAAATTTGATAATATTGAAGAATATAGAAAGTCTGGGTTAATTGAGATTGGCCTGGTAAGGAATCCAAATTCTGCAGAAAAATTGGGAATTAATCTTGGAGATATTATTGAAATTAAAAAAATAAGCTAATTCTTCTTTTATAAAAAAACAAAAAGGCATATCATCCTAATACAATATCCATTCAAAAAAATATTATTTCAGATTTATACAGATAGTATTATAAAAAACTCTGAATTTTTGGTTTTAAAATAACCACACTAAATTTTAGGTATTTGAAAAACCTAACAATGATTTGAAACTTTAATTTGATTGCACTTTGCTATCCCAAATTTCGACTATGTCAAGACTTCTCTTAAGCCAGATATTCAACAAAATTTCTAATTCTCCAAAATCTCAAGTAAGAATAAAAATAGCTAAAATCTTTATTAGCCACCCACAACCGCTAGCCCAATAGGGGAAGTTGTTGCTCTGTCCTTCGCACAATTTGCTAAAACTTCGTTCCAGAATTTATGATGAGCACTTTATTTTTTATAACAACAAAGCTTAAAAATATTAAATCCTTATAAAATTTATGGTAGAAACACTTTTAGACAAAGTGAGTAAAATCCAGTTAAGAGGTGAGTCTATTAGAGATTCAGACTTTAGTACATATCAAGCGAAAGTAGAAGATTATGCCTCTGACTGTTGCTATGGTGCAGATTGCGGAGACTGCGACTGTGGTGGTTATTGCATAGATTCTGAATGTGATTAAATGACAGAATTCAATACCGTTTGGTTTCCACTTCAATATGAATGTAATAATAGATGTAGCTGGTGTTATGCTCCTTCTGAAATAACCTCTTCTAAAGAAAAAAGATTCAATGATAAAAAAGAAAATGAGTTTATTGATTTGATTGATGGTTTAAATGTAAAAAAGGTTATTTTAATTGGAGGAGAGCCATCAATTTATTCAAATCTTGAAAGAGTAATTAAGAGAATTTCTAAAAAAGGAATTAGGACTTCCATGGTGACAAATGGAAGGAGGCTCTCAGATTATTATTTTGTTCAAAGATTAGGAGATGCAGGCTTAACCTCTTTAACAGTTTCTATTGAAGGAAGCTCGCCAGAAATCCATGATTTTATTACGAGAATATCGGGGAGTTTTTACGAAACATTAAAGGGAATAGACAATTCTATTAAATATGGTTTTCCAACTTGTACAGAAACTACAATGTGTAATGAAAATGAGGGAGATTTGGAAAACATTGTTAGTCTGCTTGAAGAAAGAAATTTATCACACCGGTTGTTTAATATTTGTGGCCCCTGTGTAAGTAATTTAGATGATTCTACTTATACAATTCAATTATCTAAGGGGGCTAAATTATTTGAAAGAGTTTACAAATCTGCTAAAAGAAAAAATGTTAGACTTGTTACTCCAGTTCCCGTATGTACTCTAAATCAAGAGATGTATAAAGATATGAAAAAAAACAAAGCAATCTCTCATGGATGCCATATTTTATTTGGGACAAATTTTGTATTAGATGCTAATGGGGATGTTTTACCTTGTGTGCATTTTTCAAATTATCCGATTTTTAATGTTTATGAAGAAGGAAAAATAATGTCTTCTGAAAGGTTTAGAGATTTATGGGAGAATCCAAAAGAGGTAAATCAAAAGTTTAGGAAGGTTTTAAGAAGATATCCTTCTCAAAAATGTAGTGAGGGGAGTTGTTGGAATCCATGCACTGGTGGATGTTCTATTTTTTGGTTAAAATATAATCCAGAGAAAGAAATAAAAGGTTTAAAACAAGATGCCTAAAGTCATTTTTAAATTTGATAAAGAAAACGATTTATGGAACCATTGGCATAAATCTAATTGGAAATCTTCTTGGGCAGATTTTAAGATTCATCCAGAGATTAAAAAAATCTGTGAGGGAAAAAAATTTGAAGAGTGTAAAAAAGAATTATCTACTCATTTATCAAAATTGCAAGAGTCCGAGCTCATACAAATAGAGATTGATTCTTTAGAAAAATATTGGAGGAAAATTGAAAAAGAATTTTTTAAAAGAATGGATATTTTGATGAAAAAAGCTTTTGATAAAGATATAATTGCCTATCTTACAACACTGGGAGTTTGTCCTTATGATCCTGATGAACCTTCATTCATGTTTTCTTTATTTTATTCTTTGCCACATCAACTACAAACCTGTGGTCATGAAATAATGCACCTTTATTTTCATAAATTTTATTGGGATAAAGTAGAGTTTAAAATTGGAAAAGAAAAAACAGGAGATTTAAAAGAAGCATTAAGTGTTTTGTTAAATGTTGAATTTAGAGATTTATGGTTTGCTAAAGATTATGGATATGAACCTCATAAAAATTTAAGGGAGTTTATTTTAACTGAATGGAAAAAAGAAAAAGATTTTGAAAAAATTTTAGAAAGGTGTATTAATTATTTGAAGTAAAGTATCAACTTCTTTTTTAGAAAAATAAACAAGGAGGAAATTACTGCTCCAAATATTTCACAAACTACTACAACTGTGTAATTCTAAAGATAGGAGCTTATTTAATGTTAGCAAGCACCTTTTTGTTATTATACTGTAAGCTTAAGAACCTTTAGTTTAGGGGCAAACTTTGATTTTTTCCTTAGAAACCTTGCATTAAAATCTAATCCTAACAGATAATAAAACAAGGCTTAAGGGGCTCTGAAATCTTATGGGCTTTGGTCTGCTAACAGAAATAAAAGCTACACTTAAACTTTTCAATCTGTGCCACACATCTGTAGCGCAGTTTGCTAAGATGTGCTTTATAATTTAAGCACAGATTATCATACTTGTGATTTTCCTAATATTTAACTAAAAATAACTGACTTTATCTTATCCTAAAAACTCTCAAACGATAATTATTTAAGCTTAAAAATATTGATAGAAATATGGAAACCGAAATAAAAGATCTAAAAGAAGATATAAAAAAATTAATGATAGATGTGGCTCTAATTAAAAACATGCTATTAAATGAAGGCGAGTTAACTGACTGGGCTAAAGAAGAGTTAAAAAAAGCAAGAGAATCAGATGAAAGCGAATATGCTTCCCTTGATCAATTATGACATTCCAAATAAAATTTTCTAAACCTGCAACTAAATTTATTAGGGGACTTCCAGAAAGTACGAAGGAAAGAATAAAGAAAAAATTTAAAGACCTTATTGAAGATCCATTTAGATACCTTGAACATTTTGAGGGAAATAATTGTTATAAATTCAGAATAGGAGACTACCGTGGTTTAATTGATGTGGATTTTGATAGAAAAATATTGTTTGTTAGAGTTTTTGATAAAAGAGGAAGAATTTACAAATTATAAATTAATACCCCTTATTCATATAAGATAACATATCTTAAAATGTAAAAACACTATCTTGCTAAGATAGGTTACAAAAGTGTAACACTTAGTAAAAGTTAAAAACAATAACATTAAAGTATTGATAAGAACACAAATAAATATGCGGCATCGCATAGTGGTATTGCAACGGATTGCTAGGAATTAAGTTTCGCAAATATCCGGACCCTTCGGGGTACCCAAGTTCGATTCCTGCAGAGGGCGTTTTAAAATTAAAAGTTATTAAGTAATATTTATAAGATCGATTGAGTGTTTATTATTATGAAAAAACCAGAAATTAAAACATTTAGAGGTGATTTCTTTCAAATAGGGAAACAAGAAGGGGAAATTTATAAGAAGAATGGAATGGACCTTAATAGTTTCAAATTTGACTCAAAAATTTATAAAAAGCAGCTAGAGATATATAAAAAATATTATCCAGAAATGCTTGAAGAACTTCGTGGCATTACCTTAAAATTAAATTTAAATGAAGAAAAAGTAATAAATTATTTCATCACTAATGAGATAGAGTTTTTGGAGAAAAAATATTTTTAGGAAATCCTTCTGCCGCAAGTATGGTTATGTATACAAGTATTGAATTTTGTATGCTCCCAAAAACTTCAGATACTGAAGAGGACCAAAACACCCCTTCTGAAAATATTCCAGTAGATACAGAAGAAAATGAACAGGAAATTATAAATGAAGAAAGTTCTCAAAGCGAATGTGGAATGATTGGATTAAGACAAGAAGGTAAATATTGTTCTCTTAATAAAACATTAGAGGACCAAAAAGAAACAGAAATTTTTTGCGAAAACAATTTTGAATGTAAAAGCAATGTCTGTGTCGATAGTCAATGTGTTAGTGGGAGTTTAATTTGGAGAATAATTAATTGGTTTAAGAATTTATTTGGTTAAAAACTTTCCTCCAAAAAAGATTATCTCATCTTCTTTTTAAGAAAGAAGTAAAGAAGGGCACGCACCCCAAATTTAATGGGATGGCTAAAAGCCTACCTAAACTGAGAGAGATTTTAAAAATATTGAGAAAGAGAATTAGAAACTTGCTTCACTTCGTTATGCACCACGCCTTGCAGGATTTCCCCAAATTTTTTCTTTCAAAAAAAAACTCACGAGGTCATTACATTCCACTTGAGCTCTACTGGTTTTTTAATCGCGAGGTTAGGCGTATTTATTTTTTTAGAAATTTATTTAAACTAATAATAATTTAATTCATTATGGTGAAAAAAGTAGAGGGGTGTACACATTTGATTATTAAGGATGGTGTTATTGTAAATGTTGCCACGCATCTTAATAAACTTCCAAGAAATGGTGTAGTGCATCTTAAGGGAGATAAGAGTTATACTATAAAAGAATTCAAAAAATCTCATCCCAGAGACCATCATGAATTAAAAGAACAAAAAAAGAAAATAAATATTGGACAATTTTAATTTCAAAAAGAATAAATGATCACTACGAAATCAAATATTTTCTTCAGTTCGCTGAACCAAGCTTAAGGGGCTCTGAAATCTTATGGGCTTTGGTCTGCTAACAGAAATAAAAGCTACACTTAAACTTTTCAATCTGTGCCACACATCTGTAGCGCAGTTTGCTAATAAAATTGAATAAAAATAAGAGCTATGCTAAAGAAAAGAAGAAAATCTCCAAAAGAAGTGATTGAGAACACAACAGACCCTCACTTAGAAGATTTATAGGAAAAACAACTAAGAAAAGAATTAGGTGAAAAATAATTTTCTATTCATAGAACATAAATCTCTGAATTGCAGACTATTAAACTATTGGTTAAGTTTATATGAGAATAAAAACTTTAGATGTTAGAATAATTGTAGTTTTGTTAAGAAGACCTTCTGTGATTGGAAACACAACAATTGCTAAAGAAGTTTTTTAATTAAGTAAAATTATTGTGGATTAAAGTTTAATTCCCTTTGTATTGAGTTTCCTGCTTTATCTTGTATTTTTAATTGAAAATTATTGTATGCATTATTTAATCTAAACTTATATGTGCATTTCCCATATCTTAAATTACTGCACAATCTTTTTTCAATTGTTCTTCCCCTGTAATCATAAGTTAATACTACTTTATCAAAATTTAATTCTTCTATGTTTAGATTAAAATAAATATAATCTAAATATCTTCCTTCTCCTCTTGCCCAAAATGAATCTGGATTTGTTAGATTAGGAAGAATTGTATCTACTTTTACAGATGTTGGTCTAGATTCATCTGTATTTCCAGCAATATCTTCAACATTAAAGAAATAATCAATTGTCTGTCCTTCATAATCTGTTAAATTTAAATCAATATAACATTCTGTATATCCTCTTGATTCAATGCAACTTTCTAAATCTAACTCTTTTAAAGAACTAAAGTTTATTATTATGTTTTTTATATTCTCTTCATTAACCCTAATATAAAATCCAGAACCATTTGTAAAAGAATTTCTTCTTGGTTCTGTTTTAGAAATTCTTGGTTCTCTTGAATCTATAAAAAATGAAATGTTAATATTTTTTGTTTTATCTCCTTTATTTGACATAAAACTTAAATTATGTTCTCCATCTCTAAATGTTTTTATTTTTCTTTTAAGTTTTCCATATTCATCACAATTTCTACATAACCTAATTTCCCTAGGTATTCTATCATTCCAATCTATATAAGAAATAGAATCAACTCCTTCTAATGCAGTTAAATTAAACACAATTCTTCCACTATCATATATACCATTATTAATTGGAGAATAAATACTTAAGTTTGGAAGAATTGGTAATACAGTTCCTTTAAATGACTGTTCAACTGAAACTGCATTTATAATTCCAATTAATAAAATTCCAAAAACCAGTGTTATTATTAAATTATATTTTTTCATTTTTTGATTTTCTTTTATAAACACTTAATATAATTAAAGACATTATAAAAACCAAGATGCCCATACTTATTAATTCTTCTGTTCCTAAGTTTCCAATAACTAAACCTGAAATCCCATTAGTTTTTTTTACATTATTTTCATTACCCTCATTACTTTCACCATCATCATAAACTAAATTTTCTGTTTTATTAACAAGAGTTTCATTATTTAGTTGTATATCTGTTAGATTTGAAGAATTTGTAGGTTCAGAAATTCCTGAACCATCTGAACCACCTGAACTTCCTGAAATAGTATTTTGTATAATTGGTTTTTCACTAACAATAACTCTTAACCAAGTAGAATATTGAAGAACATTTCCTGTTTTATTTTCTGAAGAAAAAATAAGTGCTCCTTGGTATTTTCCAATATTAGAAGCACTTATACAAATATCAACATCCATACTATCAGGTTCTGTAAATTCTAATGATTTTTCATAATCAATTTCTAATCCATGCTCTTTTGCAGAATATGCAAATCTGTCTAAACTTCTCTCTTTATTATATTCTTCTGCCCAAACATCTGTGATTATTGCAGAGGCTGGTTCATTAGATGAAAGAGAAAGCGATTTGCAAATTTTCTCTCCATTAACCAAATCAAAATTTATTTGAAGTTGATTTGGTATTATAGTTGCACTTACAAAGCTCACACTAAAAAAAATAAATAAAAAAAAGTATAAAAATTTAGGTTTCATTTTATGATCCTTATGCCTTAAAACCAGAAGATATTGTGTAGGTTATTGTTCCTGCTACTTCTGTTGAACTTTCAGGATTTTCTGCTAAACCTGTTAATTTAACATATAAGGGATATTGATTTAATAATCCTGTTGTTTTAAATCCACCATCTGTTCCTACCCCTGAATAAGTCCCATTTTCTGTTTCACAAAAAACAACATTTGCATTAGTTAGTTCTCCAGAAGTAAATACTACTGAAATTTCTGAAACATATAATCCAAGAGTTGTAATAGGATTATCAGCTGTTCCATCAGGTAAAACAGTAAATGTAGTTAATTGAGGAGTACTTGTTCCACCGAAAATATATCCAAAATCAAGATTATTTACACTAATACTAACTGTTTCTCCGTTAAAAGTTTGGTTAACTGCAAAAACCATTGGCATTATAGAAAGAACAAATATTGAAGCAATTAGTAGTCCGTATATTTTTTTCATAATTTTTTAACCTCCTTTCACCTCTACTCAAAGATATTTCT
>CAYQOK010000021.1:0-12219 GCA_964419155.1 Candidatus Woesearchaeota archaeon | reverse complement strand
GGTGCTAAATTTGTTTCAGCAGGATAAAAAGACTTAGTTTCAACAAGATAAAGGGAATTGTTTTTAGCACAACCTGTAGCTAGTAATCCTGCACCTATTAATCCAATTGTATATTTAATTTGATTTTTCATTGTTTTAATAGTTAATCTTTTAAGTTTATAAAATTTGTTGTTATGAAGTTAATTATGCGGAGAAGAGGATTCGAACCTCTGTAGGTACTAAACCACTGCGGCCTAAACGCAGCCCGTTTGACCACTCCGGCATCTCCGCATAATGAAAATCTTAAGAAAGTCCTATATAAAAAAGTTTCTGAATTAAAGTTTTTATAAATAATTATTTTTAACTTTATAATAAACTATTTAAATTAATTTAATCTATTTTATTTATGAAAAAAATAGGTATTTTTGTTTTTTGTGTAATATTGCTTAATATTTTGGTTTCAGGAGTTATAGCTGAAGAATATGAACTTAAAATAAACAAAGGTTGGAATCTTGTAAGTGTTGTTGTTTTAGGCGATGTTGCAAGAGATTTAAATCTTCAGGAATTAGACAAAATAGGGGCATTATATTGGTTTGATAATCTTAATAAAGAATATTTAAGAGCTTATCCTGAAAAAGAAACAACTAAACTTTTTTCATTAATTAGTAGATTAGATGGTTCTGATGTTGATTTTTCAGATGAATCTGAAGTCAGAGTATATAATCAGGATTATGGATTAATAGTGAATTCTGCTATGTGGGTTTATTCATTAAAGAAATTTTCTTTTAAATTTGATTTATTATATGAACCTCTTGCATATGAAAATCTTACTTTAAAAAAAGGATGGAATTTTATTTCAGTCACTCCTGAAATGACTGATGGATATTCTATTAATGATTTAAAAGGAAATTGTGATATTAAAAAAGCTTATACTTATGGAAATGGTTGGAGAGATTCTTGGCAAGATATTTTAATTAGCCCATTAAATAAAGAAGATTTATGGAAGGGAATTGTTATTGATGTTAGTGAAGATTGTAGTTTATCTTTGGTTAATCAAGGGGGGCCTCCTTCTTTACCTGGAATAGATATTTCAAATGAAAATCCTAAAAAATGTTATGATACTGATAGGGGGAAAAATTATTTTAAAAAAGGAGAGATTATAATTGAAGAAGGTGATTTTGAAGTTTCAGGTTTAAAAGATAATTGTGTTATTAAAACTTTAGAAGGTTCTCAAGAAGGATATTATATTGAGTTTAATAATGAATATTATGATTCTATTGAAAGTTGCGATAATCTAGATAGTAACTGTTATTTAGCAGAATCTTATTGTTTAGATGATTTAGGTAATTTTGAAGTTATTTCTTGTCCTAATGGGTGTTCTAATGGTGTATGTGTTCAGTTTGATTCTGAAGTTATTAATCCTGAAGATGGTTTTACAGATATTCTTCCTGAGGATGATTCTATTGAAATTAATTATTTAGAAAGAGTTGTTGAAGAGAGGAGTAATTTAGCAGAGCTTTATTATAATAATGTGGTTTATTTAGAATGTGAAGAGCAAGGATATGATGATTATTTAAGTCTAGAAGATTGTCAAGAATCTGTAATGTGCAGTGGTAATGAACTTTCTAAGATTATTAAAGAAGAAGATATTTTAAGTTTAAATAATGCAGAAAGTGAGGTTGGTAGTTGGCAAGGGGTTTTAGAACTTTATTTTTCAGAAAATCCGATTCTTTATAATGAGTTTATGTTAAAAAGAGAAGAATGTATAAATAGTTATACATCAAATAAATAGGAGGTTAAAATGAAAACTAAAAAAAGCAAAAAGTTTCTTTGGATTTTGGTTGCAATTGCATCTTTGATGTTATTGGGATTTTTAATATATCTTTTAGCCCAACAAACAAACTTTTTGAGTGGAAATGTTGTTGGAATTCCAGAACCACCTAAATTGCCTTGATTTTATGAAAACAGATTTAAAGAATATAAAGAGTTTATATCTTAATAAAGATAGACCACATAGTTATAGCCATATTTTGAGATTAAGGAGAACTGTGAATATTTTAAGAAAATATTATAAAGAATTTGATGAAGAATTATTAAAATTCTTAGTAAATTTTCATGGGCTAAAAAATTATATTAAGAGTAATAAAGATAAATTTCCGAAAGATTATATTAAATCTCTTCTTAGATACAACAAAAAACCAAAATTAATAGAAGAAAAGATTGTTTTTGATGCAAACATGCTTGATAATGTTGGAAAGCAAGGAATCAAAAAATCTCTGGAATATGGAAATCAAATTAACAGAACTAAAGAAGATACTTTTAGATACTTAAGAGCAAACATCAATAAAGCAAGATTCTATACTAATCTAGGAAAAAAACTAGGAATTAAACAAATAAAGATAATGAAGGAGGTAATAAAATAATATGACTTTAAAAAATCCAAATGAATTTCAAAAAGGCAAAACAATTGTTTATTTTGTTAGACATGGAGATAGGATTCATATTCCTAATAGTAAAGATATAGGGCTTATAACTGGTGGTCCAGGATTAAGTTTTCTTGGTAAAAAGCAAGCAAAAGAAGTTGCAAAGAAATTTTCTAAGATAAAAAAAGAAATTGATAAGATATACTCTAGTGATATGAATAGAGCAATAGAAACAGCAGAAATTATTGGAAAAGAAATTGGGAAAAAACCAAAGGTTGTCAAAGGGATTTCAGAGTTTAATAAAATTGTTTGGGATAATAGAATTTATTATCATAAATTCTGGAAACATTATTTAAAACATAGACTTAGTATTAAAGTATTTGATAAGATACTTAAAGAAAATAAAGGTAAGGTTATTTTAATTGTAGCTCATGGAAATGTCATTAAAGGAATCGTTGGAAAAAAGATGAAATTTACTCATTCCCAGATCAATAAATATGATTATCATAACTGTCATATTTCCCTTGTAAGATTTAAAGGAACAAAATTGGACTATATTCATTATTTTAACAGCAAGGAGTTAGTCTAATCAAAATGCAAAATAAACTAAATTTCAAACAAAAGTTTGAACCTCCTGCAGGAAAAGTTCTTCATGGAGCAGGACAAAATCCAGAACAGTTTAAGAAATACTGGAATGCTGTTGAGAACTATAAACCATCAGTTTACATGCTTTATATTAGAATAAATGAAATTAAAGAGAAATTTCAGAATAAAGTTAGTGAAGCAAAGAAGATTTCTCCAGATTTAATGTTACAAATTGGTTTAAATTTGAAAGCAAGAAATATCGGAGAGCAATGTAATCAGGTTTCAGAAGGAAGACATGATAAAGAAATCTTAGAGCTAATTAAATCTATAAAAAATTACAAGAATCCAATTTTTTTAAGGATAGGCTATGAATTTAATAATCCAACCCACAACTATAAGCCTAAAGAATTCATCTTAGCCTGGAAGCATATTGTAGATTTGTTTAGAAAGAATAAAGTATGGAACATTGCATTTGTATGGGATGCTTGCACAGCATTTAATAGAGATATCAAAGAGATTATGAAATATTATCCTGGAGATGATTATATCGATTGGTTTGGAAATAATCTTTTTGGAGCAAGACATTTTGCAGATAATAAAGATAATGTTACAGAAGATTTTGCTAAGGAAGCTATAAAACATAAAAAACCTTTGTTGATTGGAGAATCAAGTCCTGCAAGAACAGGAGTAGATAAAGGAAAAGAAAGCTGGAATAAATGGTTTAAACCATATTTCAAGTGGATAGAAGATCATCCTGTTTGCAAAGCCTTTTGTTATATTAATTGGGATTGGGGCAAAGATTGGAAAATGCCAGAATGGTTGAATGGAAGAATAGAAGAAAATGAAATAGTTAGAAAGTTGTATGTAAAAGAGCTATCAAAAAACAAATATATTCACTTAAAAATGCGGAAGAAAGCAAAGAAGTCAATCACAGTAAGAGAATAGTAAGATAAGATCTTCTCAGGATTAAACAAGGATATTGATATTTCATAGGTTAAATTGGAATCCTATTAATGAGAAAGATAAATAGTAAATTTAAAAAACCAAAACTAACTTAGTTAAATATGGAACTAACAACAAAAAGATTAATTTTAAGAGAATGGGAAGACAAATTCAAGAAAGATTCAATTGAAGGAATAAATAACCTTAATGTTTCAAAATGGCTTTTAGTAGTGCCTTATCCTTATAAACTAAAAGATGCAACTGGGTGGATTAATTATTGTAAAGAAAAACGAAAAAAGAAAACGATAGAAGGATATCACTTTGCTATTTATCTGAAATCTGAAAAGAAAGTAATTGGGGGAATAAGCTTAGATAAGTTAGATAAGTTTCAGGGAAAAGCAGGCGTAGGATACTGGCTAAATGAAAAGTATTGGAACCAAGGTTATGGAAGTGAAGCCCTTAAAGCAGTTTTAGATTTTGCATTTAAAAAATTAAAATTAAGAAGAATT
The DNA here is from genome assembly GCA_964419155.1 of Candidatus Woesearchaeota archaeon. Classification (GTDB taxonomy): domain Archaea; phylum Nanobdellota; class Nanobdellia; order Pacearchaeales; family GW2011-AR1; genus CAYQOK01. The sequence goes on along the minus strand of CAYQOK010000021.1, from coordinate 7,781 downwards.
GAAGCAGGAGTTTTCGTAGGAAATTCTTCTTCTGGAAGATTGCTTGAAAAGTTTGGTGCAAAAAGAGAAGGTTTGAAAAGAAAAGCCTGTAGATGCAAAGCAGATAAAAAAATTAAGGATGAATATATTTATGGTCTATTGAAAGAGGAATATAAAAATGGATAATTGTGTCTTTTGTAAAATTATTAGAAATGAAATTCCATTAACAAAACTATTCGAAGATAAAAATAGCTTAGTAATTGCTCCAAAAGAAGCAGAATCAAAAGGGCATATGTTATTAATCCCAAAGAAACATTATGAAAACATCTTTGACATTTCTGAAAAAGATTTAAAAAATTTAATGGGGACTATAAAAAAGATTTCAGATAAATTAAAAAATAATTGGGATGTTCAGGGGATTAATTTATTACATTCATCAGGCGAGGTAGCACAGCAATCGGTTTTACATTTTCATATTCACTTAATTCCAAGATTCGAGAATGATGGTGTTGACGCATGGCCAAAATTTAAATATGAAGATAAAGAGAGAAACAGAATTTATTCAGAAATTGAAGAGGCTTTGAAATGATAAAAGATTACAAAGGAATAATTGTTGAAGAAAGTTTAAGCGACAATAGAATTTTAAATGATTTGGAAATCCTAGAAGTTGAAGTTTCAAAAGAAGAAAATCCATCTGATAGATGGCATCTTTATACAGTTAAAGTTACAGAAGAAGATATAAATAAACTTTCTAAAAATATTAAACCTAAATGGTATATGCATTTTTGGAAAGGAAGAAAAGTTATAGCAATATTCAAAAACAAGAAATTTGAATTTGATTATAATAATAAATCTGAATGGAAACCTGTTGTTGATTATGGATTATTATTGGGAATTCCTAAAGAACAATTGGATTTTCCAATAGATTAAAAATGAGATTGTTCAAATTAAAAAAAGAAGTATTTGAATACATAAATAAAAAATATTCTAAGGCAGAAACAATACTAATAAAGGGTTCTGCAGTAAATAAAAATCTTAAAGACTTTTCAGATATTGATGTTGAATTTTATCAAGATGAACCAGCAAAACCAGAATATGAAATTGTTTTAGTTAATGATAAAATTGTTTTGATAACTGCTTATCCTTATAAATCTGGAAAACAAATAAGTAAGATTCCAAATACTGTTTTAGTTTTAAAAGGGGATTATTGTGAGCCGATTGAGAATCAAGAAGAATATTCAGCAAAAGAAAGAGATGTTAGGAATAATCAATTATTTCTTGATTTTTTATTTAAGTATTTAAGAACAAAAGATAAAAGGTATCTTGAAATAGTAGAAAAATATACGAGATTAATATGAACAAAAAAATACTTGCATTTATTTATAATAAAGAGAAAAAGAAATTTTTAATTCTTAAAACAAATGGAGATGAACCTGAAAAGCATGGTGTTTCACATTGGTTTACAGTTACTGGAAGTGTTGAAAAAAATGAATTCCATGAACAAGCAGTAAAAAGAGAGATTAAAGAAGAAACTAACTTGGATACTGATTGTGTTTTTGATTTAAAATGGGGTTGTAGATATAACTGGCAAGGTAAAACTCATGAGGAAATTTATTTTATTGCATTTGTAAACTCAGGAAAGATTAATCTTGATAATATTGAGGTAGTTGATTATAGGTGGTTAAACATAGATGATTTTGTAAAACTTATAGATTGGGATTTAAATAAGGAAGAATTAATATATGTTCTTAGAGAAGGACTAAAAGATAATGTAGTTAATTCTGTAAGAAAAATTGAGGATTATACCACTTAAAATTTTTTGAATTTATTTTTTCTTTTTCTTTCCTTGTTCTGCTTCTTTGATTTTTAATCTATCTTCTAACTCTAATTTATCTAATAATTCTTTATATCTATTTCTTATTGTTACTTCGGTTATTCCAGCAACATCAGCTACTTCTCTCTGTGTCTTTTTTTCATCATTTAATAAAGAAGAAACATAAAGTGCTGCAGCAGCAATTCCTGCTGGGCCCCTTCCAGATGTTAGTTCAGAACTTTCTGCTTTTTTTAATATTTTTAAAGCTTCATTTTGTGTTTTCGGACTAAGGTTTAGTATGCTTGCAAATCTTGAAATATAATCTTTTGGGGAGCTTGGAGTTACCTTAACACCCATTTTTCTAATAATAAATCTATAGGTTCTTCCTATTTCTTTTCTTTCTACATCAGATGCATTTGAAATTTCATCAAGTGTTCTTGGAATGTTATAGCTTCTACATGCAGAGTAGATACATGCTGCAATTACAGATTCCATACTTCTTCCTCTGACTAATCCTCTTTGTAACACATAGTTATAAACTCTTGCAGCTTCATCTCTTACAACAGAAGGAAGATTTAGGTAAGATGCAACTCTTCTTAAATCAGCCATAGCAAGTCTTAGATTTCTTTCAATACTTGTTGTAACTCTTTCTTGCCATTTTTTTAATCTAAGATATTTTCTTGTTTCACTTGCTCCTAATTTATAAATATCTGAAATTTCCCCTACATTTGTTGTAAGTCCCTTATCAAATTTTTGAATATTTAACGGAGCTCCTCCCCTCCCCTTTTTTTCTCCAGAATCAGTATTTCCAATTGTTTCTTGTGTTGTATCCACAACTTTTTCTTCTACAACTAATCCACAATCATTACAAATTACTTCTCCAGTTTGTTCATCATAATAAAGATTTATACTTTCACAATCTGGACATTTTTTAATATAACTCATATTGAGTAATAGCTAAGATTTAAAAACAGATATTTTGTTTTTTTAAATCTTTCGTTAAATTTATAAATAAACTAGAAAAATGAAATTTATAAACCTTTCGTTTATTGATTTTAGAATTATTTGCTTTCTTCTATTAATATGGCATTAATTGTTCCTTCTTGACTAGGTCGGTTTGTTATTTTTGCTTTGCCTAACTCAGTTTCAATTATAGCTCCTTTTACAAGAACATTTTGTCGTGCTAAGAATCTGTTTGCAGAAGTTTCTAAAACATTTTTAATTTTAGTTTTTACACATTTTTTATCTTTTTGTATTAAATTAACTTCATTTCCAGATAATAATACGGTTTTATTACTTCCTCCCCTGGTTCTTAGTACTTTCTTTTTAACGGGATTTAGTTTTACAACTCTTGTTAATCCTTTTCTTTCATATTTTTTCTTTTTCCGTTTAGCAACATATCTTCCGCCAGTTATTTTTCTTCCTAGTTTCATAAAGATTTATTATAATAGGGGTTTAAATATCTTTTTGTTTATGCTTTGAACCGTAGTATATGAAAAACAGTTAACAACTTTTTTATTTTTTAAATTTTAATTAGTAGGGATTTACAAAGTTAATTTATCTCTTTAGTTTAAATTTTGGTTTGATAATTTATAATGTTGATATCTTTTATTTATTTTTTAAGAATTAATTTTTTTTGTGATTTTATTTTGACTAACTTTATTTAGTTTGGATTATCTTTTTCTATCCTTCAACCAAAAGAAGCCTGTAACTAAACTGATAATTAGTAAACCTGCCCCAAGAAAAGAGGTATTTTGAGTAGTTAAATCTGCAATTGCATTTCCAGTCATATTAGCCGAAGTAAATAATAAACCCCCAATTAAAGTTAAACCCGAAACAAAGCCCATTAATTTTTTTTCTAAACCTTTCTGCCTTATTTTTCTTGCGTTAATCTCGAATCTTGAAGCTAATTCTTTATCTCCTCTTCGAGCATAATTTTCAGCGATAGAATTATAAGCTTTGGCTAACTCTTCGTATCTTCCTGCTTTTTTCAAACTTCTCATTCCAATTGTCGAAGTGTGGGGGGCAGAATCTGCTGCCTGACTATATTTTCCTGCTTCGTAGTAAACGTGAGGAGTACTATCACTAAGCGGACCATGTTCAGCGTCATTATCCTTAAGATATTTATTATCTCTGGCTACAATTTCTGCATATCTTTTGGCATTTCCACTACGTTTAAACATTCTTTGTCTATCAAAAAGGTGATTTGCATGAGTTGTTGGACCATAATACCTTTCTAATGCTTCTGCTGATTTGAGAAAAAGTCTTTTTGAAGCTTCTGGTGTTTTGGCCATCTCTGCGATTCTACCAGCAAAGTACCAAGATTCTGAAGCATCAATTAAGTGGTTTTTATTTTCTTGTATCTTGGCTAATTCTTGAAATAGATCATACGCTTCCCTTGCAGAAATTTTTCGACCCCTAGGACCTTCATGGCCCTTTATATCCTGAGAATATCTCATCTCCTGCTCAACAGGATTAAGAGTATATCTTAAAAATTTTTCTCTGTTTCCTTCTTCATCTGCCCAATTTCGGCTATGCTCCCTCATCCAATCAAAATATAATCCTTGGATCCTGCTCTTTTTTTCAACCATTTTAATAAACCCCTACTGAAGGAAGGATTCCCCCAAATGTTAAAACTATTATAAAAAATAGGTCCTTATAAAATCTAGATCTGAATCTTTCCTCATTTTCTATTATTTCCATGATTGAATATACTAAAGCCATTAATATATTTGCTCCAAAGAAGATTATGCTTATTTTTAAATTAATTAATGTTGTAAGAAATATACCTATAACATTAATTAAGAAACCATATGCAATGATAAAAGATATAAATCCAAATTTATCCCAATTTTCTCGTTTTTTTGAGTATATTAATTTCATTCTTGTTAGAGAAGATGAAATAAATAAAGGTATTGCTAAGACTAACTCTAAGGTTAGAAACAAATCTGTTTTTAAAATTTGGGGATTAATTGCTAAGATTAATGTAAGAAGTGTGAAACAAATAACGAGTAAAGAACGATTTAAATCAATTCTCAATTTTGATTTATTTATCCAGATTTCATCCTCTTTATTCATGGTGGAAATAGCTTCCCCTGGTTTATAAATATTCTGTTTAATCTGATTAGTTTTTATTTTTTTGCCATTTTCCATAATATCTCAAATTGGTCTCTAAAACTATTTGATACCTCATGGCTTTCTATTGCAAGTATTATGGGGTTTTCCATGTAGGATTCAATTAACGTTAAATCCTTATATACCTCTATAATGGTCATAGATTTGTAATTCAGGTATTTAACTTTTTTAGGATAGCAGAAATCTGATTTTTGGTTTATTGTAGAAATATCTTTTATTTTTCTCGTTAAAATTTTATTTCTTTTTCTTTCAGGATAGATTTTATGCGTAAAAAAATCATTTATTTTTTTGTCGTATTTTATCTTTGGTTGAATTCCAAAAACTAAAACTTCTGTATTTTTAGAATATTTATTTATCTCTTTAGAAAATGCAGTTTTAAATCCTTCAAAACCGGTATATACTTCTATTTTCATTGTTTTTTTATTAACAGATTTTGTTTTTTCAAGCAGTAAGGGCATTATTATGGAAATATCTTTTTCTGTTTTTTCTAATTCTTTTTTCTTAATATTCAGATAATCATAAATTCTTTTCGGTTCTGTTGCGCTATAATGCCTTATATTATTTTTCTTTACTTCGCTTATAAGTCCTTTATCTTTGAGAGATTCAAGAATTTCATATATCTTTCCAGTTTTTAATTTTGCTTTCTTTATTATATCTCCAGAAGTACCTTCTCCTATTTCCAGAAGGGAAAGATAAACTTTGGTTTCATAGTCTGTAAGTCCTATTTTTCTAAGGGGCATATCTATCATGATTATCTAAGTACGATTTGGTTTAAAAATATTTCCTTTTACCCTACCCCTAAGGGAGGATTAACTATAATTATTCATATAGGCTATTTTAGTTGTGCTTGAAAGAGCATGGAAAAGATAAAATGGAAGATAAAGAATACGAAGAACAAAGGATGCAGGAATATGGTAATTGGATTGATAAATCCTATTTTCCTAAAGGGGGGCTTGAAGACAAATTAAATTCAGAGGAGAAAAATAGACTGATTACACAACCTGAAAATGAGTAAAATGAAAAGAATACTTTATGGGGATGATGAAGAACAGAACAGATCTAAGCTAGAAAAAGAATTAATCCTTAGGGGGTATGAAGTAGATTTAGCAAGCAACCCTCTAGAGTTTATTGTAATGGCAAGGAATAAAAATTATGATGCGATTATTAGTGATTTGCAATACACTCCAAAAGGAAGAGAGGGATATGAGGTTCTTAGGGAATTAAGAGAGAATAATGCCAAGAAAATTCTTTACACTGCCCAATCAGGATTTGAATTTGAGGCAGAAGCAATTGAATTGGGTGCAGATTATTTTGTTCCAGCGAAAGATGCTTCAAAACTCTACAAGTTTTTAGATGCATTGAAAGGGGGTGAAGAAAAATGACAAAAACAGTTGAACAAATGGTTGAAGAAGTAAGAGATAAAGTCTCTAAGAATGGTATTAGGGATGATAGTGGATACGATTCTCGAGGGGTTGGGAAAGTCATACCTTCAGATGATCAAAGGGCTATTGCTTATGAGCTTATGGGAAGTACTTGGCATAGGGGAGGAACTTATGGAGGAGGGGTTTCTAATTTCCAGGGTATAAATGCTTATGATGGGGAAGCAGATGTTGTTGTTTCTAGTTATGGTTGTTATAGGGCAAAGTATTATCATGAATGGGATGTTGAAGCTATTTTGGGATTAAAACATTTAGGGGGAAGAAAATACGAAATGCAAGTAGGTAATGCTTATTTTAGAAAGACACATTTAGTTGACTTTGAAAAAAGAACATCTGAAAAAGTTAAAGAAGAACAATTAAAAGAAATCGTAATTTCAGGTTCAGAAGCTAATGATTGGTAGTTTTGTTTTAAAAGAGTGATTTTTTTTTATTTTTATCTTACTCTATTTATAAATATAATTAAAGTTCATTTATTATTTTTTCTTGGGCATAGATTTAAAAACTTGATTAACAAAAAGAAAATATGGTTAATGGTATTGAAAGACCTTTAGATATGCTAAACAATTCTAAGGGAAAGGAAATACTTGTGCAGTTGAAGAACGACGAACAGATAGTAGGCAATTTGCTTGCATTTGATATACATATAAATGTGGTATTAGATAATGCAAAAGTACTTCAAAACAATGAAGTAAAGAAAAGTATTGGCCTTACTTTTGTAAGGGGAGATACAATTATTTTTATATCTCCTGCAAGTTCAAATACAGCATAAGTTTATTGGCGTTTTCCTGTTAGATTCGCCGGGAGTTTTTCTCCGACAATAAGAATATAGCATGAGCTCTATTGGTTATAGAATATTAGATCTGAATAGTCATAAGATCTTCTGCAATAGATGTTTCTTTAAATATAGGTTTAGCTTCATTTAAAATTAAATCTTCACTATTGTCATACCTTTGAGATAGGTGAGCAAAAACTAATTTTTTAGATTTTGTTTTTTTTGCTATTTTTGCTGCTTGCTCAGAAGTTAGGTGTTCATGTAATTTAGCGAGGTCTTTTTCTTTGTTTGTATAAACTGCTTCAGTTATTAATAAATCGCTTTTTTCAGAGATTTTATAACAGTTCTCTATTAAAGCAGTATCAAAAATAAAACTAATTTTTTTAGATTGTGTGAGATAAGTATAATTTTTAGATTTTATTAGTTTATTATTTATTTTTATGTCTTTTCCTTTTTTAATGTCCTTTAATTTTTTTAAATCTTCTTTTGATACTTTTAATTTTTCTAATTTATCTTTGTGTAACCTTAATTTTGGTTTTTTATAAAAACTATATGCATTACAAGGTATACTATGTTTTAATGATTTAGTTTCTATACTAAATTCATTTTCATCAATAAAAACTTCATCAGTTACTTCTTTAAA
>CAYQOK010000020.1:4918-12400 GCA_964419155.1 Candidatus Woesearchaeota archaeon | reverse complement strand
CTTACTACTCCTGGCTTACATCCCCCTGGAGGAATCATCATCATTAAATCAAAAAATCCCTCATCATCTCTTTCAGAAACCCCTTGAAAATACAATCCAGAATAACTAGAAGAATAAGGATTTGAAGGAAATCTTGAAAATGTTTGAGTTGTAACTACCTGTGTACTTGTTCCAGAAAACCTCTCTTGAGAACTTATTAAACATAAACTAAAAATAGTTACAACCAGTAATATCTCTAAAATATAATTTATTTTTTTAATCATTTTAACTCCACCCTTATTGACCTTACATCAATAATATCATAAGCTTGCTGAATATCCTCTGGTGTTTTAGGTTTTGGTAAGCTTGTTGTATAAATTTTCAATGTTCCAGAAGATAATTCTTCCCCTGATATTTTCTTTTGAATTGAACCTCCTGCATAGAGAACATTTGAGATTGTTTGTTCTGGAATTGTAAGATCAAAACATTGATTTTCAATACACTGTGTTGTTGAAGATGGGGGTAAGATTATTGTACTTTGTTCATAAATTTTAATATCTATTAAATAATCTCCAGGAGTTAAAATAAGATTATTTTCAGGATATGAAATTGTTTGTAAAACCTCATCAAGATTTTCTGAATCTCTAAAAGTTATTATCGCCATATTATCTGTTTTTTGATTATCAACATAAACCTCAACAGGTAATTCATATTCTTTTCCCAAAACAATAAATGCAACATTTTCTTCATTAGTTGATACATACTCTTTTTTACTTGAATATCCCTCAATACTCGCAGTTAGGACTGCATTAACACACTGAGGCACCTGTGTTTTTAATACTGCTTCTTGTGATTTAGAATCAATTTTGGTTTTTCCTAATGGACAGATAGTGTTTAAACACTTAAATTGAACATCTGCTGAGATTGGATTTAAATCAGGACCATAAGTATATATTTCTATTTCTGAATTCGCATTTTCACAGATTTCAGGATTTTCCTGAATCTCTATATCTTCTAAAAATGAAGCTTGTCTTGGAAGATTTTTTTCTATATATATTGCAAAAGGAAATTGAAAAATTTCATTAGAATTTGGATTATATAATTGAATTAATACAGGAAAATAAAGATCATAAGCAAATTTATAAGGAACATAACAAAATCCTAATGAATCTAATCCTTGTTGATTTCCAATAGGATTGGCAATCATAATATTATTTGTTGTAGGCCATACTTCAAATCTTGAAGGCCAGTCAGGAGAATATAATATATTTACATTTGCATTTTTTAAATCAATTGCTTTTTCTAATTTAACTGAGAAATAATCATTATCAGAAGATTTTAATGAATTTAATTTTATTGAAGCTAAGTTTATCTCAAGCGCATTTTTTAAATCAGAAATAACTTCATAAGGATTCCAAGTTAATGGTGAACAGGATATCTCAACCCCAGTAACAGGAGCATATAAATTTAAAACATCTGTAGTATAATTTTCTAAAAACATTAATTTATTTTGTTGTTCAAAAATAATTTTTGCATTATCATAAAGATTTCCAAATTGAGAATCTACTTCAAGATTATGTTTTTTCTTTGAAAGTTTTGATTGATTAAATTCTAATTTTAATTGCTGATTTACTAAAACCTCAATTTTATTATCTAGAATAATTGTTTTTACATTAGCCTCCCCTAACTGAATAATAAAACCTTGTTTTGCAAATCCAGAAAAATCACAATTCATAATATCCTCCTTAACAAATCTATTTAAATTTCTCTCTAAATCTTTTTTCAAGGGAACATTTTGTTTAATAAGGCCATTTGAAGAAATATAATACCAATAAGGAACTGAAAATCCCATAAATTCAAGATGAGAAGATGAGGGAAAACGATAAGACCCTTGTTCAAGTGCAATTGAATCCTCAAGATATCCTGCTTGAGTACCTAATAAAACAGTTCCTTTTTTAACTGAATTTTCAATACAAGATAAATAATAATCATATGCTGGCTGAAGATCTTTTGAAACTTCTTCACCTAAAAGATTAGATTTAAATGTAAAAAATATTATAATCCCAATAACCAAAACAATTGCAATTATTACAAAGATAGTTATCTGAGATTTTTTTGATTCCATAGCACCTATTTTTATAAAATTATCAGGAAAAGTTGATATATAAATGTTTTTCATACATTTAACATATAGCTAAAAAATAAATAAAAGATATAATTCAATACATTAATTGTTTTAAATACCCAATCTATTAAAATACATGGTTAGGGGGAAATTTTTAAGCGATTATAGTAATAAAAGTAGTTTAGTTAGATTTACATCTCAAGATATTAATTATTATAACAATCTTATTTCAGGAAAACTAAAAATAAACCCTAAACAAGGAGTTTATTTTGAATCAAAGTTAGGAGATTTTAAAATTAAAAAAGTAGGGCCCATTGAAGCTTATTTTAAAACAAGAAAGATAGAAGACAATCATACACCTAAGGGAGTTATAGGGTTGGTTGCAAGAATAAATAATTGTAATGCATATGAAATTGGAGAAGAAATCACAATTGAAGAAGGTTCTGTCATTATGATGCCATTTAGAGTTTATTCTGTAGAAAAATAAATGGGCCCACGCAGAATCGAACTGCGGATTTATCCACGTCAAGGATATGTTTTACCACTAGACTACAGGCCCAGTATAAAATTAATGTATTAAAATATTATAAATTTAATTATTTTTAACATATAATAAGTTTTATAAACAAAAAAACAATAAGATATCTAAGCCCCCTTAGCTCAGTTGGATAGAGCGACTGCCTTCTAAGCAGTAGGTCCAAGGTTCAAGTCCTTGAGGGGGCGTGCAACAACTTGTATAAATAACAAAGAATATCAACCCAAGATAATAAAAAAATATATAAACATCTCGCATATTTTTCATTTATCAATACCATTCCATCATTTTATTAAATTTTTATTCAATAAAATGAATTTTGATAAATTTATAAAATATGATTTCTTAATATTTTTATGAGAATTGTAGCGATTGGGGGAGGAGAGATAGGAAGACCAAAAAGTGAAGGTGGAAGGTATTCTATTGAAACTCGAGCAATAGACAAAGAAATAATCAAACTTACTGGTAAAGCTCATCCGACTGCCTTATTATTACCTACTGCAAGTGGAGATTCAGAAACCTATTATCCTACTTTTGAAAGATATTATGGAGGGATGCTAGGGTGCAAAACAGATGTTCTTTACTTAATAAAGGAAAAACTTTCAAAAAAAGAAATTGAAGATAGAATAAGAAGAGTGGATATAATTTATGTTGGAGGGGGTAATACTCTTAGAATGTTAAAAGTATGGAGAAGATTGGGGGTAGACAAGATGCTTGAAAGAGCAGGTAAAAAAGGAACTATATTATCTGGAATAAGTGCTGGAGCAATTTGCTGGTTTAAATATGGTAATAGTGATTCCATGAAATTTGGAGCAAGTAAAAGTTCTCAATTAATCAAACTTAAAGGATTAGATTTTGTTAATTTAATGGCATGTCCGCATTATGATCAAGAAAAATCTAGAAGACCAACACTAAAAAGAATGGTTAGGGCTTATGGGGGTGTTGCTGTAGCTTTAGAAAATGGTTCAGCTATAGAGATCATAGATGATACTTATAGAATTGTTACATCTTTAAAAGATGCAAAGGCATATAGGGTTTATAAAGAAAATGGGAAGGCAAAAGAAGAAGTATTGCCACTTGATAAAAAATTTAGACCTCTAGAAGAATTAGTTAGTTAATCTGAACTTTTATTCACTATACTGAATTTCTCAATCATAAAATATTAATATCTCTTACTACTATTACTATTATGGATAAATCAAAACAAGACTTAATCCTGGAAACTGAGAAATCAATAGATTCATTCACCTGCAAAGAGTGCGGTGGAATAAATGTAAAAAGTTTTGCTCTTTCTATGATGGTTTGTCAATATGGCAAAAGATGTAGTTGTAAAAAGTAGAAAAAATTCATTATTTTTTTTAATTTGCATCTTTAAAAGATGTCTTTACTATCCCTAAGTTTTATTAAAATGTTTAAACATTTATTCCATACACCATAGTTTTTTTAAAAATTAGATGACAGTAAAATCTTTGATTCTTAATCAAACATATTAATTCAAAAGTTTTATTATTAATCTATCAAACATAACTTATTTAATAGGCGGAAGTATAAAGATTTTTAAATTAGTTATAAGAAAAATAATTAATCTATCCATAATCAAGTTCTATCATAATAATCCATTTAAATATTAATTTTTTAGTTTTTTAATGAAAAAATTAAATTATATGCAATTATGGGAAAGAAATCACTTTAAAAAAATTATTAGAGAATTAAAAGAAAAAAATATTGAATTAATTGTTGAAAATATTCCCTTGATTATCCATGAAACTAGTTTTAAAGTTAGAAGAAAAAAATTCAGATATAAAGATTTAAATGAGTGTCCTTATTATAATTCAGAAGATTCTAATACAAGCAGTTGCCATCCAGAAATAAAAGATTTAAATTGTTTGTTATGCCCTTGTCCAAATTATGATAGTACTAGATTAGAGGGAGGTTGTAAAATAAATAGTAAGCATGGAAAATGGTACTACCATGTAAATCTTCCCTTAAAAAAGATTTGGGATTGTTCTGATTGTCATATTAATCATAGCCCGATAGAAATAGAAAATTGGTTGAAAAAAGAAGGACTAGAATTTTTAAAAAAAATAAATAATGAAATCTACAAAATTTAATTATTAAAACATTTCTTTAATAAAATTAAAAAATGAAAAAAATTTAGAAAGATTTATATACTTAATTCATTAAATCTAAATAATAGAGGTTAAGATGAGATTTAATTTTTTTAAAAAAGAAAGAAATAAATTTTCAAAAGAAAATTCTAATTTTCTAATCAATTTAGAAAATGTATTTAGTAATAAAGCATTATTAAAAAGTTTTCCGGTTTTTTAATAATACGACATTATTAATTTAATTAAAAGGTAAATAATTCTATACTAAAAGATTAATAAAATGAAAGAAAAATTAAAAAAAAGATTAATAAAGAAAAAGGTTTTAGAAGTTGTGAAACTTTCAAAAGAAGTTTATCCTCCTGAATCAATTTTTGAGACTGATGTAGGATTAGATTTAAGAGCAAATGAAACAATTAATCTAAAACCCCTAGATCAGAAAGTAGTTAATACAGGATTAATAATAAAAATACCTGAAAATCATGTAGGATTAATAAGGGATCGAGCAGGAATTGTAAGTAAGATGAAAGTACATACAATTGCAGGAACATTTGATTCAGCATATAGAGGAGAAGTATCTGTTTTGCTAATTAATTTTGGAGATAAAGAGATTCAAATTGAGAAAGGAATGAGAATAGCTCAACTAATAGTTATTCCAATAACAAAAGTAAAAGTAAAGCTTGTAAAAAGATTATCAAGCACAAAAAGAGGATCAAGCGGATTTGGTTCAACTGGAATAAAATAAAATGGAAACTGCTCAATTTGCTATAATTGGATGCATAGGGGGTTTTACAAAAAGCCTAATAGGAATGCTCAAAGCAAAAGCAAGAAAACAAAAAATAAAAATAGGTTATAGCATAAGAACAATAAAACTTTCAATTTTATCTGGAGCAATAATAGGGGCCCTTGTAGGGTATAGTGCACCAATAAGTTTTATAGCAGGATATATTGGAAGCGATGCATTAGAGGCATTATATCTATTATTTAAAAATACAGGACTCTGGAAAAAACAATTTAAAATATAAAAATAAAAGGAGGAAAAATGACAATAAAAAAAATAACCAAAAAACAAAGTGTTGTTAAAAAAACAAAAGACCACTCAAAACAAATAGATATTGCAATAAAAAAGGCAAAAAAAGAAATTAGAGAAGCAGAAGAAGCAACAGATCATGCTTATGAAAAAGTAATTGTTGTTGCAAAATCCTCAAAAGGAGTAAACAGAAAAAAATTAGTGGGCGTAGCAGGAAATCTTGAAAAAGCAACACATCTTGCTGCGGAATCTTGTGAATCAACAGAAGAAGCAGAGTATAAATTTAAAGAAACTAAAAAGAAAAAGAAATAAAAATTATGGAGAATATATTTGCTTACATTATACTTCCTTTTTTAATTTTTATATCTAGAGTAATTGATGTTAGTTTAGGAACTATTAGAATAATCTTTGTATCAAAAGGATTTAAAGGTCTTTCATTTTTAATTGGTTTTATTGAAGTTATGATTTGGCTAGTTGCTGTAAAACAAGTTCTTTCAGACTTATCTAATGTCTGGATTTATCTGGCTTATGCAGGAGGTTTTGCAACAGGAAACTATTTTGGAATCTGGTTAGATGAAAGAATTTCTTTAGGAACCTCTGTAATAAAAGTGATAATAAGAAAGAACCATAGTAAGCTAATCAAAGAATTAGAAAAAAATAATTATCAGATAACTATAACCGAAGGAAAAAGTGGAACTAAGAATATCCCTGTAAAAATTATTTTTTGCGTGGTTGAAAGAAAGGAATTAAAAGAAATATTTAAAATAATAAAAAAAGTAAGTCCAAATGCATTTTATACTGTAGAAGATATTAAAGGAGTAAGAAAATTAAAAAACCAGCAAGTAAGAAAATAAAATTAATTTAAATTAATATTCTTAAAAAAATAAAAAGAACTTAAGAAAATAATACTTACAAAAGAAACCGCAGACATTAATGGAAGTGTTACAAATCCAAATTCTTTAAAATATTCAACTAAACAAGAATTAGAGATATTACAAATTAGTAAATCTGAAATATTAAATGTAGAAGTAATATAATGATAACTTGCAATTAAAAATCCAAAAGACGCTAATATAAAATTATAAAAATTTACACCAAAATCTTTTTTTAAAGAACTAAAAAAACTAATTAAAAATATGGGATACATAAAAATTCTTTGATACCAACATAAATTACAGGCAGAATAATCTGCAATTTCTGAAAAAAATAAACTTCCAAAAACAGAAAAAAAAGAAATTAAAAAAATAAGATATAATGAATTTTCTTTAATTTTTTTAAAAATTCTAGAGATTTTAATTGATTTAATATGAATCTTAAATATTAAAATAAAAATAAATAAAAATTCTAAAAATAAAATTATTATTATAAAAAAAGATAATAACTTAGTAATTAATTCAATAACCATTAAAGAATTTGAAAAATATTCTTTTTAAGTATTTCTAATATCTTCTTTTATTACTTCTAAATCCTTTTCTTGAATTAGATTCTGAATTTCTATTTCTTGAGCTAGTTCTTCCTGGGTTTGATCTAGAGCTACTACCATATCTTGAACCAGAATTTGAGCTAGTTCTTCCTGAGTTTGATCTAGAACTACTACCATACCTTGAACCTGAATTAGAGCTGGTTCTTCCTGAATTTGATCTAGAACTACTACCATACCTTGAACCTGAATTAGAGCTGGTTCTTCCTGAATTTGATCTAGAACTAC
>CAYQOK010000020.1:0-4818 GCA_964419155.1 Candidatus Woesearchaeota archaeon | reverse complement strand
CTACCATACCTTGAACCTGAATTAGAGCTGGTTCTTCCTGAATTTGATCTAGAACCACTGCCATACCTTGAACCTGAATTAGAGCTGGTTCTTCCTGAATTTGATCTAGAACTACTACCATACCCCCCTGAACTAGAACCTGAATATCCTGATCCAGGGAATTTTTCTCTGGGACCTTTATTAGAATCACTAACAAATATTTTTTTAATTTCAGGAGTTTCTAAAGATTCAATTTTTAAAGACCTATTTTTAATCACCCTTCTAAAATTATCATGATCTCTTGAAGCAAGTATTGTAACTGCTTTTCCTTCTTTTCCAGCTCTTGCAGTTCTTCCAATTCTATGAAGATATTCATCAGAAGTTTTAGGACAGTCATAATTATATACATGAGAAACTTCTGGAATATCAAGGCCCCTTGCTGCAACATCTGTACAAACTAAGATAAATTTAGAACTTTTATGAAACTGCTCTAAAACAGAATTTCTTTTTTGTTGAGTTAAATCTCCATGTAAAGAAAGAGCATTAAAACCTATCTTTTTTAAATTAAATCCAATAAAGTCTGTATTTCTTTTAGTATTACAAAAAACCATAACTAATTTTGAGTTTTCTTTATTTAAAAGATGAACTAAAAGAGAAAATTTTTCTCCAGGAAGAACATCATAATAATATTGTTTAAGTTTAGAGGGATCCACATAAGAATTAACATGTACTTCAACAGAATTTTTCATATATTTTTTTGAAAGATTTATAACCTCTGAAGAGATAGTTGCAGAAAATAAAAGTGTTTGTCTATCCTTATTACACTGATTGATAATTTTATTCACATCTGGAAAAAAACCCATATCTAACATCCTATCTGCTTCATCTAAAACCAAAAATTTAATTTTTGATAAACTAAATGTATTTCTTGATAAATGATCTAAAATTCTTCCAGGAGTTCCTACAACAATATCTGCTTTCTCAAGGGCTTCAGCTTGGGGATTAAAAGAAACCCCCCCATAAATAGAGGTAATATTTAATTTTTTATGTTTAGAAAATATTAAAAATGATTTAAGAACCTGCTCTGTTAATTCTCTTGTTGGTGTTAAAATCAATGCTTTTACACCTTTTTCAGAAGAGATTCCCTCTATAATCGGAACTGCAAAAGCAAGTGTCTTTCCAGAACCTGTTGCACTTTCCCCTACAATATCTTTTCCATCTAATGCTAATGGAATTGTTTTATATTGAATTTCACTTGGCTCATTAAATTTGAGATTATTAATTATATCTAATAAACCTTGGCTTAATTTAAGCTCTTTAAACGATTTTTTTTGTTTATCCATACTAGTTTATATTTAAGACCTTTTTAAACTTTCATAAAGAAGAATTATTAAAATCTAATTGATTATTTAGTTCCTGAACTAAAAAAATACAAGCCCCGTTTTCACAACCATCTTTACAGATAGTTGGATTTACTCTTGGAACAGAGACAGAATCAGAAACATTTAAGCAATAAAATTCATAAATAGTATTATTAACACACCTATCTTCAAAAACATATTCTTTTACGCGAGTCCCAAAAATTTTCCAGAATCTATTTATATTTTTGCCTGCAGAAACATTTCCGAAATTAAATATATTATTAAAATCACTATCTTCACAATAAGCCCAAGAAATAATTATTTGATCTGAAGAAACTTTTTGTGGAACAACAATTGCATTTCCTGAAAACTGAAACAATCCAAAAACAAAAAGCAAAAGTAAAGCGCTTAAAGTGATTATTAAAATAAAAGCTCTTTTCATATTTGATAAAATAAAAAAAACTATTTAAACCTTACTCCTCATCAACAACACCTTTTTCACTTACAAAAAATATTGTTTCTTCATCAGGTAAATTAGGACTATCTATTAATTTAGCTACCCTACTTCCTTTTTTACCTCTTCTTAAATAGATTCTATAAGTAGATGCATGACCAACAATATTTCCTCCAATTGCAGTAGTTGGATCTCCAAACATAATTGCAGGATTAGACATAACCTGATTAGTTACATAAACTGCTAAATTAAATTGTTCTGCTAACCTCATCAAATTATGAATATATCTATTTAATTTTTGTTGTCTATCTGCTAATTGACCCCTACCAGCAAATTCTGCTCTAAAATGCGCAGTTAAAGAATCAATTATAACTAATCTAATAGGTTCCCCTTCTTTTATAAGTTCAGCAACCTTATCTAATAAAAGAATCTGATGGTCACTATTAAATGCCCTTGCAACAAGAATATTTTTAAGAACATTTTCGGGATTTAAATCAATCCCCTTTGCAATTTGTTTAACTCTTTCAGGCCTAAATGTTCCTTCGGTATCAATATAAACTGATTTTCCATTAGCCCCCCCCATCTCAAGAGGCAATTGTGTTCTAACTGCTAAAGTAAGTGCTAATTGAGTTTTACCACTACCAAACTGCCCAAATGCTTCTGTAATAGATTTTGTTTCAACCCCACCACCAAGCAGAGTATCAACATTTTTACTTCCAGTACTTATTTTAATAATCTCCTTTCTTTTTTCTTCAAAAACAGATGCATTTTGAAATCCTAAATCCATCATTTTTCTTGCTGCTTGAATAGCTTTTCTCGCAATTGCTTCTCCAATTCCAGCAGTTTCACATAATTCTTTTGGACCCATAACAGCAACACCCATTAAATCAAAAATTCCGGCATCTTCTAATTTTTGAGTTGCGCTTGGACCAATTCCAGGAAGATCAGAAATTTTTAGTTCAGAGGATTCTTTTTTTGGCTCTTTTTTTAATGTCTTTTTTTCTTTTGTTTTTGTTTCTTTTTCAGGTTCAACCATGTTCAAAAATGATTATTTATGTTTATAAGTATTATGAGTTTAGAGAATATATTACCTTAAAATTGAAGATTAATAAAAGAACATAATAAAAAATAAACTTAGATTAATTAATAGAAAAATAACAAAAATTGTTGTTTCAATAAAACCTCCTGTGAGAATAGGGCCTGAAATTCTTTGCTTAAATGGCCAAAAAAGAACAACTCCTCTTTTAGTAAGAGCATCTAAAAAAATATGAGAAAGATATCCAATAAAAAATCCTAATGAGACTAAAGGAGAAAACAAATAAATTAAAAAAGTAAATAAAGATAAAGCAAATAAACTATGAAAAAATCCACGATGTTTAAAAAGAAATTGAAAAATCCTAAAAAACTTACTTTTACCAATAATTGAAAACCTTGAATCAATATCAGGAAGAATACTTGCTATTAATAATGTAAGAATAAAAATAAAAAAATTATCAATATATTTAATAAAACAAAAAATCAAAAATATTCCAAAAATTAAATGGGTTTTTGTCATCATATTTAAAAAATAAAAATAAACTATAAAAAATTACTTATATAAATTAAAATACTTAAAAAATTAATCAATAATCCAATAATCTACATTAGGATTATAATCATAAGTATATTCTAATTTAGAGCCCCATATTACAACAGTTCTATTATAGTTTGGGGTATTTAAAATACCTGATGTATTTGCAAAATCAATAATTTCTGAATCTGAGATAATTAAATCTTTATCTGAATCTGCAGGATGAATGGGTATCCAAATTCCATTTTTTTCAGAATAAGAAGAATCTAATGCAACTTGCCAAATTCTTAAAGCTGAAATTACTTCTAAACTTAATTCAGAAGATAAATTATTTGAATTATCATAATAACCAGTTGAATTAGTATTGTTTAATGAACTTGAAAAATTATTTGAATTATTTATAGAACTCTCATAATTAGAAGTAAATCCTATTGCTTCACTCATGTTTATTCTAAAATCTTGATTAATATCTGCAGGATGATAATTAATAGTTAAAATACAAGCCCCATTTTCACAACCACTATCACACACAGTTCTATTAATTCTTGGATTATTTCCATCACAATAAAATTCATATAATCCTCCACTATTACCAACACACTTATCTTCAAAAGAATACTCTCTAATAGTTGGTCTCTTAAACCACCAAATACTTTTTATAGTCCTATAAGCATTAATTTCCCCAAAAGAATAAAGATTAACTCCAGAATCAGAATCATTACAAGAACTCCAAAACATTCTTTGATTTGTTGTTGAACTTGAACTTCCAATTCCAGTATTGGTTGTTCCTATTGCTGTGTTACCTGAAGAAGAACCAACTCCAATAACCATTCCAGATAATCCCATTCTAATAATCTCTTCTTCAACTTCTTCTTGAGAAGGTGTAACTTCAGGTGTCAAAAGAATTACCATAATAGCTACAAGAAGAATTATTCCAATAGCCAATACAATTATCCACCCTTTTTTCATAATCTATAAAAGAGAATTTAAGACTTTATAAATATTTCTAATTTTTCTGAGGAGATTCTAATTCTTTAATAACTTCATCTAAATCCACTTCTTTTAAATCATTAATTATCGCTTCAAGATTTTCATAAAGTTGATTTTTCCGTATAGAAGTTTCAAAAATCATCTCCTTTCCAAGAAGCTCATCTCTTTTTTTTAGAAATTTTTCAGGATCATCTAACTCATCCATTTGTGCAATTTTTTTAATTTGATTCCAAAAAAGAGTTGCCCTAATTGTATCTGTTCCATCATCTAAAATAAAATTTAAAATTGCTCTTTTCTCAGTCTGAACAGAACCATGTTCACTACATTGTCCTTCTGAAATTAATTAAAAATAAAAAAATCTAATTAGTTAGTTACATTTAAACTTACAACCTTCTTCAACACCTAAATCATTCCAATTCAAATAACTATTACAAATATTTGACATCCCCTTATTATCTTTACCA
>CAYQOK010000019.1:0-12698 GCA_964419155.1 Candidatus Woesearchaeota archaeon | reverse complement strand
TGTATTGCTGTAGGTAATAAACCTATATAAAATGCTAAAATAAAAGATTTAATAAAAAATGTAAAAATATTTTGAAAAAATGTAACAATAATACCATCTGTTAAAACAACTTTTAAATCAAGCAAAAACTCAAAAGTAATAATCTGAATAAACCTATTTAAAATTGGAATTTGCATAATCACTGCATAAAACACTGCAACAACAAGTATTTTCCAAGGTTGAGAACCAATAAAGCCCAACCAACTTGCCTTAAGATTAGTACTATAAGAATCATAACTTGCCTTAAATAAAGAAAAACGAACAAAAAGTCTTTCCCAAGAAGCTAAAACATAAATAAGATAAATCCACAACCCAGCTAAAAGCCCCATAAGAACATCAAAAAAAAACTCATAAGCCCCTTCATCAAAACCAAGGGCCCAACCCCCAAAATCTAATCCTTTATTAAATAAATTAACAACAGAGTTTTTTATATTTCCTAAATTATTTCTTATAGGTTCAAAAATTTTAAATATCCCACTAGAATTAGAATTAGTCCTACTTAAATTTTCGGGGGGATCTTGTGCTAAAATTAAATTATTTTGAAAAATAGTTAACACTGCAAATAAAAAAATAATTAAAAATAGAACCCTTTTAAAATAATTCATCTCTTTTTTCATTTTATTTTAAATATAAATTAGTTTAAATATGTTATTAAATACCCATTCTTCTTTTTTGAGCAGCTAATATTGCTTGTTCTTTAAGTTCTTTTTGATAATAATAATTTCTTTTTTTATAATCTTGATATCTTTTATAAAAAATGTTTCCAAAGTTAATTATTACTGCGAAAATAAAAGATCTTAAGAAAATATTAACAAATAAAATCTTAAAAGTAATTATTGGTAAAATAACTCTATAAACAAAAAGAACAATCCAAGCAAAGAATTTCAAAATCCCTGCAATTATCTGAAAAAACCAGTTACTTGCACTTGGAATTTGATAAATCCAGAAATACCAAACAGGTGCAAGAACAGAAAAGAGGTAAAAAGGAAAAAATCTAACACCCCTCTTAGTAATAAATTTAATTTCAATCCTGAATAATCTTATTATAGCCCTTGGCTTAAATCTATCTCTAAGTTGGTCTTTAGAACGAATAATCCTTCCAGGAACCAATTGGTTAAAAATTCCTAATTCCTCGACTCTTTTATTGGATTTATATATCTGAAAAATTTTAAAGGGATTAATAAGAGTAAGAATACTAAATAATGCAAACAAAAGACTCCAGAAAACAACTAATACATAAAAGAACATATAATCTAAGACTATTTTAATATAATCTAAGTTCCAAATTAACATCCAATCCCCTTCCTCATCTTTAACACCATAAATTAAAAGTTTTTGATTTTCTAAACTATCTCCAACATTACTAAAAAAACCTAAAAAATTATCTTTAATATTTTTTAAAAATTTCCACTGATTTAAATCTTCTAAATAACTATTTTTTTGTTCTCCTGTAATATACCCTTTTTTATAATAAGAATTTAAATCCTCTTCTGAAATTAGTCTATCAATAACTGCTTGTTCTATTGCATATTCTTTAATTCTTTTTCCATAAACATCACTTATTAAAATCTCTTCTAAATCTTCAGCAGAATTAATATTTAATTCGCCAAAATCTACAATATCTAAATCAGCCCCTAATTTTATTAAAAAATCATTTTTTTCTTCCTTTGTGATATATGCTTTTTGATAATACCCTAAAATATCTTGTTCTTCAATTATATTTCTTTCAATTGCAAGTTCGATTAAAGATAATTTAACGCTTTTACTAAAAAAATCATCTTTTAAATGATTTTCTAGTTGTGTTTTAGTTTTAATATTTAAACTATCAAGATCTTCAACAGAACTTACAAAACCAAGATTACTGTAAAAACTAAAAATTAATACCAATAACAAAGACAAAATAATTCCTGATTTTAAATTATAATTACACCTACACTCTTTTTTCATAAGTTTTTAAGGAAATCAGAGTTTTAAAACATTATTAAAAAATAAAACTATAAAAAATTAACCTCTTGTAGAACCAGATTCTGCTTTTCTTTTAGCATCTTGTCTCTTAATCTCATCTTCTAGAACTTTTGCATCTACTTCACTTTGTTCAGCCATTAAAAATTGAACTACTCTCTTATTACCTATTACAAAAATCCCAAATACAGTTATTGCTGCAACAACTAACATAATCATAATAATAGGATCTCCAGCTTTAGCAGCATCTTCATAACCACTAGTTCCAAATAAAAACTCAATAACTTTTAAAACTGAAGTATTTTCATTAAGAGATTCTCCAAACCACCTAACAACCATTAAACCAACTAATCTAACAAATAAATAAATAGAATAAAACATCCATAAAATTCTCTGACTTAAAATTCCAGCAGCTTTACCTTTTGTTGCAGTAAAATAAGTAAAAAATGCTAAAATTAAAATAGGAAAAAATAAAGTAATTGCAAGTCCCATTGCCTTATAAGACTCCATAATTGAAAGAATTTCTGAACTAGAAAAATAAATAGTTCCTAATAAACCAACAATAATTGCTAAAATCAATCTTAAACCTGCATTTTCAGGAAAATTAGCTGTTCCTAAAGCAGAATAAATTAAAACAATCAATAAAGCTAAAACTAAATATTTTAAATACATAGTAGAAACATTAATATCATCAGGAGAATTAAAAGGTGAAAAAAAAGCTTTAATATTTTCAGAAAAAGAAGAAGCATTTATTAAACTAATATTTAAAACTCCAATTAAAAAAGAGCTTATTAATAAAAATAATACTAAACTCAAACCTATTTTTTTCATATTTTAAATAAAATCTAATACTTTATAAATGTTACTTTATAATAATATATGCAAACAAAATAAAAAAATAAGTAAGATGACATTTTTAGAAAATTTAAAAAACAGTTATAATCCCACAGTAAGTCAAGAGATATATATAAAATTTTTATTTTTTTTAATGATATTTATCGCAGTTTATGAAATAACTAAAAAAATTAATTTTTTAAAATCAAATAAGGGAGCACAGATTATTGTGTCTATAACAACTGCACTTTTAGGTTCTTTTTATATAAAAATGAATCTAATAACAAACTTTTTATTAATCCCTTATAATCTGCTAAGTTTGATAGTTTTAACACTATCTATATTTATTATATTTTTTTTAATCACCTTAAAATTAAATAGTTTAACCAGAAGATTATTATGGGCCCTATACTTAATTTTTTACACAATTAGTTATATAAAAAATTTTGAAATACAAAGTAATAACCCCCTAATTTTAGCAAACATAATTATTAGTTTAATCTTAATTGTCTTTGATAAGTTTATTTATATAACCATTCTAAGAAGAATAAGATAATTTAAAAACTCTTTTAAAACAACTAAGCAGCTATTCTTTTAGGCTCATCTTGAAATTCTCTGTTTGCCCCTGGAAACTCAATTATATTTGAAATAGGTTGTTTTAATTTATTATTAAACCTATTTTCAAAAGATTCATAATCACCAACATCTTTAATAAAACCATATTTAGATTCTTTTAATACTCTTTTTCTAACCATTCTATCAAAAGCACCTGATTCAAGAGCAGGACCTACAACAGGCATTAAATATCTGGCTGGTTTTAATCCTAAATGTGTTGTAACCCCATACCAATCTTTTGATTTTTTAAGATAATTTACTAAAGATGGAATTTCAGCAATAGTTTTTGCACCAAATAAATAAAGACTTAATAAATCCACCCCAAAGGTAGGCACATTAGACAAATAAGAGGATAAATCATTAAGAACAGCAAGGCCCATAGAACCTTTAGATCCTGCTTTTCTTACTAATCCCCCTAATTCAGAATCATACTTATCTAAAGAACCTTTTAATTTTTCTTCAAGTTTACTTTTTAATCTAGATTTTTCATTTTCAGGAATAGAATCAGAAAAATAAGATTTTAGTTCATATTTCATTAAATAATCCATAAAATTATCTTTATTAGTACTTAAAGTAGATTTAGTTCTATTAATATATTTTAAAAGATGGTCGTCTAATTCCATTTTATTCTTTTTTCATAGATAAAAGAAGATGTTCAATAAGGTCTTGATAATTAATAATTCCTAAAAGTTTTTTATTGTCTGTTAAAGGACAAACAAAAGTCTTTAAATCATTCATTACTTCAAGTGCATTATTAATATCCTCATTAATATCTACTGATCTAACTCCAGTTGTCATTACATCTTTTGCTAAAAGACTCTCACCGCTATTATCAGAACATAATGCTTTATATACCAAATCTGTTGTAGTAATTACCCCAATTAAGTTAGTTTCTTTATCAACAACAAAAATTCTTCTTTCACCTTTTTCTTTTAATTTAGTAGAGATAAACTTAATATTATCATCCTCAAAACAAGTAAGAACTTCCTGAATTTTTATTTTTTGATTTTCCATAATATTAAATAATTTAAGGGTATTTAATGTTTTCGATTTAATCTTTAAATTTAATTAAAGAACTAATAATATCATAAGCTCCCTTTAATCCGCAAGTAATTGATTTTGATATTTTATAAGCTAAGTAACCTACAAGAAAGCTCCCTAAAAATGCTGTTGAATCCCCATAAATAGAGGGATCAAATTCTTCAGCAAGACCTTTTGTTTTATTAACTAATTGACTATACTCAATACTATTTTTCCCAAGATAAATATCCTCAATATTTTCAGTATTGCCCTTAAATTCTCTTATTTGATCTAATGAATCACAAAGTGCAACTCTTTCTTTTACAAGAGACTTATATGAAGAGACATATTCAGGATCTAATAATCCTTTTTCAGTTTCATATACCTTCATTTTTAAAGCAACTTTTTCAATACCTAAATCAATTTCTTTTATTTTATTGAGTATAGATGTTGAGATATCATTTAATTTATAATAATTATCAGCATACTCAAAACTATCTCTTATTTTAATCTCTTGTTCTTTTTCCTTAGAAACAAATGGTGCTTTTGTAGTATTTCTTATTTTTTGTCTTAATCTAATAAGATTCATTAAAGGGGATTCTCTAACTTTTTTAGAATCTGAAACAGAACCTTGAATTCTTTGCATCCTTTCTCCTGAAACCGGACTTAAGGTGCTATAGGATTCCCTAACTAAATTTTCTAAAATACTAATATCTGTATTAGCTAGATAAGATTCTTTAATATTTTCAGGTAATAAATAAGCATAATCTTTTACAATCTCATTTGCAGGCCTAAATTCATCTGTTGTACTAACTGAATTTATTTGCTTTGCAATATAACTTCCAAAGCCACTTAAAAAATCAGAATAATTATTATAAAAATAACTTCCAGTTAAAAGTCCTGTTGAACCTCCAACTATTGCACCCAAATCTTTTTTTCTTTTAATTTCCTTAGCTTTTCTTTTAAATTTTTCATTTTCTTTAAAAAGAGTTTTATTTTCAGAATCTAATTTTTCAATTGAATTTAAAAAAATTCTTGAACAATTATCAAGTTCAGGATTATATTCACAAGATTTAATATAATTCTTTTTAGATTGAAGATACTCTGTTTTTTCTTTATTTATTGAATTTTTATTTTTTCTCATCTTAAAGCTCATCTAATTTAATAAGTTCATAACAAAAATCAGATTTATCATACCTTTTTTTATTAATTTTTTTAATTTTGATTTTTCTTGAAAAACAATCAGAACTTAAATTAGATAAATAATCTGGAACAACGAAAAAATTATTTAAATTATTTAAAAAAAGCAAATTTAAATTATTTATTCCTTGATTTAAAACCAATTCATTAAAATTAAGATTATGAAAATCAGATAAATCCATAATTAAATTTTCCTGATAAACTGCCCCATTAAATTTTTGTTCTGGATTAGTTCTACTTTTTTTAGGATTAAGAACATAAGACCTAGTTAATGAAACATCTTGACCATAAGTATAATTATGTTTAATAGCAATTTTTCCATTTAAATCTAAAATAAATTTTTCAGGAAAATTATTTATTTCTAATAAAATACTTTCTAAATCTGAAAATCTATTAAGATTATTAACTACACCTTTTAATTTATCCATAAAATTATTAAAAATTTAGATTATATAAATGTTTCTACTATGTTATTACTAAATAGTTACAGAACAAACCTAAAACAAAGTAGTTTGTTTTGCTTTTTCCCTTAATTCTTTATATTTATCAAACTGACTATTAATTCTAATATCTGAAAATCCTCTTTTAGATAACATTTCTTTTATCTTATTAAAATCAAAAGAATTAAAATTAAGACTATAATTTTTATCTACTTCTGGATTTTTCAAAACATCAAAAACCTCTCTCCAATTAAACTCTATTTTATCTTTAATATCTTCTGACTCAAAAATTTCTTCAGGAGTATTATATTCCTTAACTATTTTTAATGCTTTTTTTTGACCGATTCCATAAACACCCTTCGGATTATAATCTGTTCCAACAAGAATTCCTAAACAAATTAATTGATCCTGAGAAATTTCAAGTGAATTTAACACTTGTTCTAATTCAATTAACTGAGGATTAATATCTAAATATCCTGAGATAGTTTTTCTTTTTTTAGCTAATGTTAGATTTTGAATAACTCTTGGTGCTTCAAAAATTAAAGAATCATAATCTTGAGAAGCTACAGCAAAAACATCTTTATTTGTTCTTGCAATATATGCTGCTTGAGATTCACCTTCACTCGGTGCTTGAATTATTGGAATTCCCATTGCAGATAGTAATTCTTTGGATTCTTCAATTATTTGTCTATTGATACTAACAAACTGCTTTGCATATCTTCCCATGCCTTCAAAATCCCCCTTACTCTTAGCAGATTCATATTTTTCTTTAGCATTTTCTTTTAATCCCTGTCTTAATTCTTTTGTTTTTGATTTTAATACAGGAGGTTTTCCATCAAAAACATATGCTAATTTTAACCCTTCAAGAATCAAACTCATATTTCTATAAAATAAACCAGACAAATGACTTGTTATATTTTTATCTTTATCCATTAATGGGGTTCCATCAGGTTGTCTAATTGTAGATAAAAATTGATAAATAACATTAAATGCATCAACAACAATTATCTTATTTTTAAGTTCAGAGAAATCAATATCTCTTTTATTAACAATATCACTTATTTGTAACCCCATAAAAGAAAAATGAAAAAAGCATTAATAAAATTTTTGATTGCTTAAAACAGCAGGCCTTGTTAGAATATAAAAAGATAAACAATCTTTTTTTTGTTTTTCTAAATCAGATTCAAATAAAAAAAGATTGTTTGACCTCATATAATAAGCCATTTTAGAAAAGAAATCATCTAATACCTCTTTATTCTTAGTTTTTTTAGGCGCAGAAACACAAAAATAAAGATTAGTTTCAAACTCTTTTTTAGAGTTTTCTAAATAAACCCTTGAATTAAAATGAATATTAAAAAAATCAGAATCATTTACTCTTATATCTTCTGAAAGAGAAATGTTTCCAGATGCAAAATCCTCTTTATGATTAAGTTTATCAGATAAAAAATAAGAGTAATGCCTAAGAGACTCATCCAAATTTCCAGAATAGTCACTAATTAAAAATGGCTTTCTAAAATTATTTAAATTTTGATTTAACATTATCTTATCACACCCCTATGGTTTTTAAAACTTTCTATTGTAACTACTAATTAATTATAAAAATAAACATAAAAAAACAAAAAAATATTAAAAACAATTATAAATAAGAACACCTTTTTTAAGTAATGAAATCTGAACAAACATTTATTCCATTAGATTATAGCTTCTTTGATTATCAAGGAAAAAATTATATAAAAATAATTGGAAAAACAAAAGAAAACAAAAAAATATGTGTAATAGACACCTGTGATATTTATTTCTGGGCAATATTAAAAAAAAATATTAGTGAAAAAAGAATCTTAGATATTCAAAAAAAAATAGAAAAAATAGAAATAGAATCTTCAACAAGACTTTCAAAAGTAATTAAAACAGAAATAAAAGAAAAAAGATTTTTAGGAAGAAAAGTAAAGGCAATTAAAATTTATGCCACAAATCAAAAAGACCTTAATGATATTGCAGATGAAATAGAATTTAAAGAAATAATAAAAAAAAGAGAATCTGATGTTAGTTTTATAACAAGATATATTATTGAAAAAAAAGTAAAACCACTAATCTGGCATAATGTTAAAGGAGAAATTCTAAATAATGATAAAAGATTTGGAAATATAGATTCTGCAATTGAAACAGATATTTGCATTTATGCAGAAGAAATTAAAGAATCCAAAGAACAAATAAAATTTACTCCGAAAATAATGTCTTATGACATTGAAACAGATGAAGTTGAAATAGGAAAAGGAGAAATATTAATGATTTCTATTGTCTCAGATAATTTTCAAAAAGTTTTAACTTGGAAAGAGTCTATTAAAAAATTAAACTTTGTTGAGTATTATAAAAATGAAGAAGATATGATAGAAGCATTTGTAAACCACATAAAAGAACAAAATCCAGATATTTTATCAGGATATTTTTCAGATGGTTTCGATTTACCTTATCTTAGATCAAGAGCTGAAAAAAATAAAATAAGATTAAATATTGGGATTGATAATTCACAACCAAAATTTTCAAGAGGAAAATTTCCAACAGCAAAAATTAATGGGATTATTCATCTAGATGTATTCAAATTTATTAAAACAAATTATTCACAATATCTTCAATCAGAAACTCTTTCATTAAATGAAGTTGCTTCTGAATTATTAAATGAAAAAAAAGTGGATTTTAATAGGGAGGCTAAATCAGAGACATTAAATAATGAAGAGTGGGAAACTTATTTTAAGTATAACCTTCAAGATTCAGTTTTAACCTATAAATTATCTCAAAAAATATGGCCAGATTTAATGGAATTTACAAAAGTAATCTCCGAACCATTATTTGAAGTATCAAGAGAAAGTATGTCCACCCATGTTGAAAACTATATTATACATAATCTCAGTAGATTTAATGAGATTATTGAAAAAAAACCATTTGATAAAGAGATTTCAAAAAGAATAAACAGAGAAAGATATGAAGGCGCTTTTGTATTTCAACCAAAACCGGGATTATATGAAGATATTGTAATGTTTGATTTTACAAGTTTTTGGCCAAGCATAATTGCATCATTTAATTTATCGAGATCTGGATTTTTAGGAGAACGAAAACCAAAAAAAATTAATAAAGACAAATTCTTAAAGGTAATAGTAAATGAAAAAACATATTATTTTTCAAAAAGAGAACAATTTTTTCCAGAAATGCTTAAGGAAATTATCTTAAAAAGAAAAGAATTTAAAAAAGATTTTAAAGAAAAACCCAGCCCATTATTAAAGGCAAGAAGTAATGCATTTAAATTATTAGCAAATGCATCTTATGGGTATCAAGGGTTTTTTGGGGCCAGATATTATTGTCCAGAAGCATCTGCATCAACAACTGCAATTTCAAGAGAATTTATTAAAAAAACAATTGAAATATCTGAATCAAAAGGATTTACTCCAGTATATGGTGATACAGATAGTCTTGCTTTATTAAGAAACAATAAAACAAAAAAAGAATCATTAGAATTATTAAAAGAATTAAATAAAAATCTTCCAGGAATAATGGAATTAGATTTAGAAGATTTTTATAAAAGAGGTATTTGGGTAACAAAAAGAACCGGAGAATTTGGGGCAAAGAAAAAATATGCTCTAATCAATGAACAAGGAAAATTAAAAATAAGAGGATTTGAAACAGTAAGAAGAGATTGGTGCAAACTTTCAAGAGAAACACAAAATAAAGTTATTGAATACATATTAAAAGAAGGTAATGAAAAAAAAGCATTAGAATTTATAAAACAAATTATTAAAAAAATAAAATCAAGACAAGTAGAAAAAAAGGACTTATTAATAAAGACTCAACTTAAAAAAGCAATTCGTGATTATAAATCAATATCTCCTCATGTGGTTGCTGCTAAAAAAATGAAAGAAAGAAAAATACCTATAAGTGAGGGGGGTTTAGTTGAATATTATATTGCAAAAACAAACCAAAAAAAACAATTAATAAGAGATATGGTAAGACTTCCTGATGAAGATGAAGAGTATAATATAGATTATTATCTTAATCATCAGATAATTCCTGCTGTTGAAAATATTTTTCAGGTTTTTGGAGTGAATTTAAAAGAAATAACTGAAGGTAAAAAACAAACAAATTTAGGTGATTTTTAAAATACCTCAATTTTCTTAAAAGAAATAAATGCAATAATCCACAAAACAATTGTTATAATTAAAAAAAATAAAATAAAATTCTGTTGATCCTGAAATGGGAGAGGAACATTCATTCCATAAATACTTGATAAAACAGTAGGAATTGTTAAAAAAACAGTAAAAATAGTCAAAACAGTAATTGTTCTATTAATTTTATTTGAAAGAGATGCTGAATAATAATCCCTCATAGAAGAAAGTGTTTTCAAGGTAGTCCTACAATTTAAAAAAGTCTGATCTAAATCAATAATAAGATCTTCAACAAATTCTTTTTCTTCTTCATTAAATTTAATTGCCTTTAATTTTACAATTCTTTTATGAAGATTTATTAAAGGAATAAAAGAATAAAGATAATCATTAAGTGCATCTTCTCTTAAAATTAAATCACTAATATCTTTTTCCTTTAATTTTATTAAATTTCTTTGATCGCTTTTTACTTCTTTAATTATTTTTCTTACACTAGCATTATACTCTTTCGAAATATAGGAAAGAATTTTAACTAAAAAATTTATTTTTTTATCTGTAAAAACTTTAATTTTATTCTCTTTTATTTTATTTAAAACATTAACAGGTTCTTTTGAGATTGTGATTATCTTATGATTATCAAGAATAATTAAAAAAGATACTGTATGCTGTCTTTCCTTATTGAAAGGAACTCTTAGAAAGATATATGCTTTTTTATTTTCTTCTTCTGTTCTTGGAACCTCAAAAACATCAAGCCCATCCAAAACATTATCTTTTTCTAATTTAAACTCCTTAACAGCAAAATCAATTTCATCTTCACTAGGATTTAAAAGATTTACCCAACAATTATTACAATAACTTTGCACTTTTTTTATTTTCCTGTCTGTAGAAACTCTTTTAAAATACTCAATCATATAATAAAAAAACAAAAAGAGTTTAAAAACCTTGTTTATATTATAGTTCTAAATAAAATGAAGCATAATAAAAGATATCAACCAAAAGAATTATTCATTAAAAGAATGAATTCTCTTTTAGAAAAAGGTTCAGATCAAGAAAATTATTGGAGGATAATAAGAACTTCTCCACAAAAATCAATAAGATGCAATACTTTAAAAATAAGCCCAAAGAAATTAAAAGAAATACTTGAAGAAAAATCTTGGAAAATAAATCAACCTTTCTTAAAACAAGGATATGAAGAAATATTTATTGTTGAAAATCAACTTGAACCAGGAGAATTAGGAAAATCAAAAGAACATTTATTAGGTTATTATTATATACAAGAAATATCCTCTATGCTTCCAATAATATCATTAAAACCTCAACAAGGAGATTATTTTTTAGATGTTTGTGCAAGCCCAGGTTCAAAAACAACTCAAGCAGCAGCAAAAATGAAGAATAAGGGGGTCCTAATAGCAAATGATGTAAAACTATCTAGAATAAAAATTCTCGCAGCAAATTTAGAAAAATGTGGTGTATCTAATACATTAATAACTTATAGAACTGGTGAAAGACTTTGTAAAGAACTAAAAGAAGCAAACTTTTACTTTGATAAAATACTTGTAGATGCTCCTTGTTCAGGAGAAGGAACAATAAGATCATCTCCAAAAACACTATTAATGTGGAACTCTAAAATGATAAAAATTTTTTCAAAAAAACAAAAATACCTGGCCTCAAATGCATTAAAAATATTAAAAACTGGTGGAGAAATGATTTATTCAACCTGCACCCATGCCCCTGAAGAAAATGAAGAAGTAATCCAATTCTTAATTGATAATTTTGATATAGAAATTCTTAAAACTGAACTTCCATTAAAAACAAGACCTGGATTAAACTCTTGGGAAAATAAAAAATTTAGTGAACAGATAAAAAAATGTTCAAGAATATATCCGCAAGATAATAATACTGAAGGATTTTTTGTTTGCAAAATAAAGAAGTTAAGCGATAAAACTAAGGACAGATAAAAAAATGAAGATAATATATTCAACAGATAAAAAGAGAATACTTGAAAAATTAAATAAATATAATATAAATAATTTAAATTTTACTTTAATTGAAACAGGAAAAGAAAAAATAAGAGGATATACAGGAGATCTTACCCCTGATGAACTTAAAAAATTAAATAAAAAAGTTCCAATATTATTAGCAGGAATTTACTTATTTCACGAATACCCTGATGATATAAGAATTTCAGTAGATGCAGCACACATTTTAAGAGAACAAATAAAAGATTCAACAGAAGTAATAGAACTAAACAAAGAACAATTAGAAGGATGGTTTAAAGGGCAAGATATAGAAATATTTAAGTTAAAAGAACTTAATCCAAACATTGAAAAACAAGAAAGGACATTTAAATTAATAAAATATAATAATGAATTTATTGGTTCTGGAAAATTAACCTTTGAAAGACTAGTGAATTATTTACCAAAAGAAAGGAGAATAA
>CAYQOK010000018.1:0-13642 GCA_964419155.1 Candidatus Woesearchaeota archaeon | reverse complement strand
CGCACATTTAGTCAAAATCAAAGATTTTGAATTTATAATTAAATTTTTTCCCACCCCAAGGAGAGACTCGCGGTTTTTCTTTCAGAAAAACAGATAGTCGGCTTCGCCGAGATTTTATTTAGAATCTTTTTTAATTTTATTCAAATAATTTACAAAAGATTTATTTTTATTTTTATAAAATTCTTGTTCAATTCTTTTTCTTCCATTTTTCCCCAACCTCTCTCTTTCTTTTTGATTTTCATACAAATATAAAATTTTTTTAATTAATTCTTTTTTATCTCCCTCTTTAATTAAATAGCCAGTTTTTCCATTTTTAATCGCTTCAACTACCCCTCCATTCTTTCCTCCAATTACTGGCTTTGAATAAGACCCTGCTTCTAAAAAAACAATTCCAAATCCTTCGACATCGTTAGGTAAAATATGTTTTGTTGGAAGAATAAAAAGGTCGCAATTCCAATAATATTTTTTCAATCTTTTATTATTCACCTTTCCGACAAAACTAACAATTTTATCTAATTTTTCTTTTTTGACTAATTTAACTAAATTATTTTTTTCTACTCCTTCCCCTACAATAAAGTATTTTATATTAGGAATTTTATTTTTTAATTCATTTAAAATTTCTATGACAGAATCTTGCCCCTTTCTTTTTATCAATCTTCCAACAGATAAAAGATTAAATTCTTTATTTGAAGTAGATTTAAATTTTAGATTCGGAATTTCATCGAGTAAAGGATTAATGATAAAAAACCTATTTTTAATTCCCTGTTCTTTTAATAGTCTCTTGGTAAACCTACTCACAGTGATTAGAAAATCAGATTGATTTAGGATTTTTTTATAATGTACGACCTCTTCTTCTGTGTATCCTTTTTGCTTCCCATTATTATTTGTGTTTTTTGTTATTGATGAATCTAAAAATGCTTCTTTTGCATGGAGAACTATTCCATATTTACATTTAGGATTAATTTTCTTATATGCTTCTCCAATCTCTGAATGCGACCTTAAATATCCAAACAAAATTAAATCAGGTTTTTCATTTTTTAATATTTCCAATAATCTCTTATTCTCTTTTTTTCTTTTAGTGGGACTTTCAAAAGGAGAGAATCTGACCCTATCCACCTTAAAATTAAATTTTTTATAATCCTCTCTTTTAGAGATATTCTCTGGAACAATAACAGAAAAATCCTCTAAATTGAAGTAATTTCTATAAATCTGCAAAAGATAAGTTGCAATGCCCCCAGTTATGGGATAAAAATCTTGACTAATCAAAATAACTTTCATTTGTTTTTAACTTCGGATTTAAATGCATTTAAGATATCCTCTAATTTATTACTAACATTTTCTATTCTTTTACTTCTAATTAATGGAATATCTTGGTAAGGCAAATTTTTTTCTTTTCTTAATTCATGTTGCCAATTACAAAAATAAATTAGTCCGTCTTTTAGTTCTTCGCTTTTTGGAAAGCCACCCGAATAAATATTGAAAAATAATTCAGTATCCTCAAAATTTCCACATTCTCTTAATAAAACTCTTCCAACATCTGCATAAACATTCCCAAAATGGCAATATTCATAATCAAAACATTTTGCAGTGCCCTCAAAAAGAGTAGTATTATGTTGGCTAAAATCTCCATGAACTAACGAAACTCCACTATTATTTTTTACAGAATGTATATTTTTCAATAAATAAGATAATTGACCAAGTGAAAGATCAATTTTCTCAAAATTAATAAATTCTTCCAATAAATAGTCTTTCTCAATTTCCAAAACCCTTGCCAATCCAAATCTTTGGGATATCTCTTTTATCGCTTCTTCCTCACTTCTGAAATTTCTTTTTGCAATATATGTTTTCATTTTTTTATCGCATCTACGATTAACGAGTTCCTCCTTTTAATATAATCTACATGTGAAAGCATTTCTCTATCTAAAAGATTTTTATGTCTCTCTAAGGGGAGGTTTTCTGTCAAATCATTTAATGAACCATCAGGAAAATAATTTTTTATTGGTAAAACTTCAAATCCTGCTATGTTTAATGCAGGAGACAATGAATACAAAGACCATCTTGTTTTATGTTTTCTTGGATGGTCCCATCCATATTCATCGCTAGGAAAACCTACTTTTTCAGGGATCGGTCTCAAATCAGCATCTGGAACGACAATTCTCATTACCCCCTTTAATTTTAAAACCCTATTGCATTCAAAAAATAAATCAATTGCTTCATCCAAATATAAATGTTCAAAAAAATGTTCTGAAAAAATAAAATTATAGCTATTATCTTTAAAGTTTAATTTATCTCCTTTTCTAAAATAAAATGGTACAAAGTTTGTTTTTGAATAATCTGCATCAATTAAGGGGCGATTGTTAGGATTTTCTAATTTTTCTTCACCTAAATGGAGCCATGATTTATTCAAAAAAACATTTAATTGTTTTTGTGTTAACTTTTCTAATCTTGAAGCACCTAATTGTAATCTTGTTATCATTTTCGAAAAACCTTTTCATATTTATTTATTAGTTTATTCCAATTATATCTCTTTAGTGAAATTTTTCTTGCTTTTCTGCCCAATTTCTTTCTTAACCTTGGGTTATTTATCAGTTTTAAAATTTTTTTTGAAGCTTCTAAATAATCTTTTTCTTTTACTATAAATCCCGTCTTATTATTTATTATCATCTCTGGACCTCCTCCTACATTTGAAATAACTGATGGAATTCCCATAGAACTCGCTTCACAGTAAGTTCTTCCCATTGTTTCAGTATGGATATAATTTGATCCTCTTTCAATTTTTTTTAAATAAATTGGCAGATGTAAAAAAATATCAAAATCTCTAGCAACTAAAGGTATTTTGTTAAATTCCATTATTCCTCTATATTTTACAATATTTTTCAGATTCATTTTAGAAATTAAATCTAATATTTTTTTACGTTCTGGACCATCTCCGATTATATCAAATTCTATACTTTTGTATTCTTTATAAACCTCATTTATTGCTTTCAGAGAATATTCAAGTCCCTTAAACTCAACGAGTCTTCCCCAGAAACCTATTTCAATATTTTTATCATTAAAGTTTCTTTTAATTTCTGGGGAAAATGTTTTACAATCAACCCCTCCTGAGATAATTTTTATTTTTTTCTTTTTTATTCCAACAGAAATCATTCTCTTCCTGGAATATTTGCTGTTTACAATTAATTTATCAACATAATTATTAATAATCTCAACAATCTTCTTACGGTTATCTTCTAGTTTATTTAAATTATCCTTTTCATTTAGAATCCATCCTGCAATTATATCATTCCCTCCAGAACGAACAAATATCTTTGAATTTGGCTTTTCTTTTTTTATATGTCTTGCAGTCAAAATCCAATTAGGGCTATTAAAGAAATAAATTTCCGAATTTATGCTATTTTTCAAAATAGCTTTCGCATCTTTCTTGATATTTCCAATCAATATCCTTTTTGTTATCTTTTCAAATCTTTTATTTCTTATTTTCAAATTAATCCCGTCTTTAATATCTTTTTTAGAGATTATTGAATCAATTTTATATTTTTTATTTTCCATAAAGTATTTAACAAATTCATAACTATGTGTTTCAATCCCTCCTATACTCCTCAAAAATTTTGGTTCAATAAAGCAGATCTTCCTAATGGCGTTTTTCATTTTTCCCTCCAAATTTCTTAAAAATATCAACTTTATCAAAAACATCTAACTCACTATTGACATCATTTAAAATTATTCTTCCCTCTTCATCAAATGCCTTTTTTGCTTCTTTCATACAGTTTTTAATATATTCCCAATACTCTGGATGTCCTGGCAAACCCCTATTTATCATTTTATCTTTAAAGGTTGCAAATTTTACATTTTTAAATTTAGGATTTTTTTCTATCTCATATGAATGTCCATTTTTTCCCCAAGCATACTTTTTCCCAAAATCCATTCCAAGAATATAAACTTCCTTAAAACCTAGATAAAAAGCTAATTGAATTGCATCAAATGCAACAGTCTTTCCTCTACAAAAACCCTTTTTAATAGGATTCTTTGAGAAATCAGGAGTTTCTTGCTGTAACTTTTTTGGGAAGAAGAAGGTATTTTTATCCTTTAACTCCTCTGGAAATGTTTCACAAGCACTAGCAACAATTATCTTTTTTATCTTTTTTTTGAATGTTAATTCTCTAAAAATTTCCTTATATTTGGGATATTGAAGTTTGTCTGCAGTAATATTTATTTCTGGAATTATATCATGTAGATCAAGTGTTAATGGACAAAGATTCAATGAAATTATAAATTCATTTTTTAAAAAAGACAGATCTTTCTTAGCAATACTCGGACCAGTTGCAACTATAAAACACCTTTTATTAATATACTGGTTTTTTCTTAATTTATTCATACTACTGTTTAGGGACAATATTCTTTTAAATCTTTTGAATTCATACGCAACGCCCAACTATTGATTAAATTTATATAATAAAAAAGATTCTCTCAATCATGGCATTAATAGTTTTGTTAAGAGGACCTTCTGCAGTTGGGAAGACAACAATTGCTAATGAATTGCTCTTAAAATTAAAAAAGGAAAACCTAGTTAATTGTGCCTTTATCTCAGAAGATAATTTTAGAAAGCAAATGCAATTTAAATACAAGGCTGCAGATAAACGAGCCCACATAAATTCTGGTGTGATTATCTTTGATGTTATAAACCGGTTATTGGAACTTGACAATTATGAGGTAATTATCATAGATGGTCTTTTTAGGTATAAAGAAACTATAGATGAATATATCAAATTTTGTTCAAAAAATAATTATGAGTTTCTTCTTTTTCAATTACACGCTCCAAGAGAAATCAGACAAAAAAGAGACAAGGCGGGGGGAATAAGAGATCATTATGTAGGACTAAATGAGAAGCCCAAAATATTTAATGGAGAAGAAGAGCATTACAAATATTCAAAGGTAATAGATACTACAAAAACAATTAAAGAATCCACAAGCCAGATAATTCATTATATCATGAAAGGAAGATTTGTCAAATAAGAATCTTTAAAATGTAATTGCCGGTTATATTTTTATGAAACGTAAAGAATTAAAATGTATCTTTGAAAGAAATTTAGAAGGGCTTTTAGAAACAGTCCAAGATACAAAAGGAGATAACAAATACCCCATAATTACTCTTTGTAATAGATCGTTTGAACCGTTAGCAAGAAATTGGAATTGGTATTTGAGTCGCTTAAATTTGAACAATTATTTGATAATAACTACAAATAGAGATACTTTTGAATCACTTAATTATTCTGAAATAAAAACTTTTTTCTTAAATGTTGAAGGAGCATTTTCAGATAAATCTGAAAATTTTGGAACTAAAAATTTTTCTGATCTGACCTTTTTAAAACCATTATTGACTCGTTACTTAATACACGAAGATATGACTTTTCTATTTAGTGATGTGGATACAATATGGTTAAAAAATCCCGCACCACACTTTGATGATGTTTCGGACATACAAATGCAAACAGATAACCCTGATTATTTTACTGTTGAAGAGATTCTTTTAAATGCAAAAAAGGAATATGGTCTTGTTAATACTGGATTCTTTTTAATATCTCCTACAAGACAATCTAAAATTTTTTTGGATAAGTGGATTAATGGGATGGTGTCTAATCCTCCCCTAGATGATCAGAGTGTTTTCAACAGTATTTTATCTGAAGAAAATATAACTCCCTATTCAGATATCAGATTAAAAAAAACAATTGAACCCTTGAATATAAAGTTGTTGGACCCTCTCCTTTTTCCCAATGGTTCTATTTATTTCAAGAAAAATAAAGAATATTCTCAATATAATGCTTCTCCTGCAGTTATGCATGTTAATTGGACAAGAGGATTAGAGGGAAAAATTAATTTGTTAAAAAAATTTAATTTGTTAAAAACTTAGGGTTTGATCAACAAAATCTAATTTTACAATTCTTGAATTTTGACGCTCAATATATTCTTCTAACCCTGATAATTCCTCTTTATTTAATGCTACCAATTTTTTATTTTCTCTTCCGCGATCTATGCGAGGGAAATTAAAAAAATCTGTTTTTATACCAACATAATTACATATTTCATCAATAGTCTTTTTGGGAGAATTGAGAAAATCCCGATGTTTTACTGGGAAAAATGCCCCTTCATAAAGAGACCTATGAATTGCTATTGTTTCGTATACTCTTAACCAATATTCTGCAATTGTTTTTACATCCCCTCCCGGAAAAATTCTCTCCTTTTCGAAATTCGCTTCATTTGCTGGAGGAGAACAGCTCCAACAATCTTCGTTTCTAAGGGGCAAATAGTGTTTAACTCCAAATTTATTATAAATCCATTCCCATAACCATTTTGTGCTTGCAACAGTATTGATTATTGGTCTACTTGTGACAATCAAGTATGAATCAGGAAATAACCTTTTTACAAAAGGTAGTTTGTTAAATAAATGAGGATTTTTATTTAATAATCGTAAATTGTTACTTCCCCCATTTTCTTGGAAAAATTGTGAAAAATTATCTCTCATTTTTGAATATTCTTCATCAGAAAAATCATTTTGATTATAAGGGGGGCAATTATTAGATTGATTAGATTCTGGCAAGGCAATTTCTATCCCAGTTAATTTATGCCATTCTCTTCTTAATTCAAATCCTGGACTAATTATCTCTTTATTTTTACTTAAATATTCAGATAGAATTGTTGTTCCACTTCTAACTGTGCCAACAATAAAAATAGGTTTCTTAATTTTGTAGTTTTTTAAGTGCCCCATATTATTTGGTGAATAGTTAATTTTATAAGCATTATCCTTGCTAGAAATATTATGTTAAAGACATAAGATGTACAAATATGCACAAAATTGAAAAATAGGATATTTTAAGATGAATATTTATATTAATAAAATTCGCAAGCCAAAATTTATAGATTGGGAGGAAATAGAAAAACAAGGGTTTAATTTTGTAGAAAATATCTCTAGAGCGGAAATTATTTTAGAAAGAGATGTTCATAATCCTAGAAATGAACTACACAAAACCGTTCTTTTATCTCATGAGCCTCCTTTGGAAAAGAGATATCAAAAAAATTATGAACCTCATTTTAGGAATAAGTTTTATAGAGTTTATAGTACTGTATTAAACACTCAAAATAGTAGGCAGATAGCTCAGGATCCTTATTATTTTTGGATGCCAAAAGAAGGAATTCAGCTTCTTCCTTCACTTAATGAGATAACAGGAAATCTCGCCTTTTTCGGAAGATTTGGCAATGGAATTGATGATGAAATTAGTAAAGAAACTTTTTCAGAGGCAAAATGTTCTTCTCTTTATCCCGCGAGAAGGAAGGTGGTTAAAGAACTCATTGGATTAGATAATTCTTATATATTCGGTTCTGAATGGGATAACGCTGACCTTGAGATTAATGAATCTCCTGGAAGAAGAAATAATTTCAGAAAATCAAAAATAGGCTTTATAGCTTCAAATAGATTTACTTATGTGCTTTGCTTAGAGAACTGTATCATGAAAAATTATTTTACAGAAAAATTTTGGGACGCGTTATCTGCGGGAGCAATACCAATCTATCTTGGTATGCCTGATGTTGAAGAAAGATTAAGTGAAGATTATTTTGTAGATGCACGAAGATTTTATAACGAATGTGAGGGGGAGTTAAATTTAAATGATTTGATGTCTTATTTAAAGTCAATAAGCCCAAAAAGAGCTTTGGAGATGATTCAAAATGGAAGCGAGTTTTGTAAATCAGAACAAAAAAATAAATATAAAAATAGGGACAAACTTACAAATTCAATAATTGAAGATCTAAATGAGCATAGGAGTAATTTCAGTGAAAAATAAAGACTATTGGGAAAAACATTATGCAGAAACAACTTCTGAGAATAATCCTAATTTAGTTTTCTTCAAATCTTTTATTGAAACTTATAAGGATCAAATTAGCTCGCCAGTTTTAGACTTAGGATGCGGGGACGGAAGATTGCTAAATATTTTATATAAAAAAGGGGTTAACGATCTATTTGGTGTTGACTTTTCGGAAAATGCAGTTTCTTTGGCTAGAAATAAATTTTCTCAGATAAATTTTTTATTAGGAGATATCTATAATCTTGGAAATCTATTTGAGGAAAATTTCTTTTCACTTATTACCTCTTCAATGAGTCTTCATCATGAAAGCTATGCAGATTCTAAGTATGCTTTATTAGATTGGTCATCTATCCTAAAAAAAGAGGGTTTATTATATCTATTAACAAGAAGTGACTCTTCACTAAGGGGGAATGAGCCTAAGATAAAAGAATCAACTTATTTTTTAGAACACATTGGTAAGAATCGGGTCCATTTCAACAGGCATTCTCTAGAAGCAATTATTCCATTAGAGTTAGACATTTTAGAATTTAGCGAAGTAAAGTATTTTGGAAGAAGTGGAGCTCCAATTGCTTCTTGGAAAGTTATTCTTAAAAAGAGATGATCTCTGCACTTCCAAATTTCCCTAAAAAAATGTTCTTTCCGTGGCAATCTGATCCGCAAGTATGAATTAGATTATATTTTCTACAAAGATCTTGTGTTTTTTCATTTAGAATCTCTTGCTCTTCTTTTGTGTAACGGTCGTTAGAATAATAATAAATTTCCAATCCATTTAGGCTCTTACCTGTTAGATACCCAATAAAATCAATATAAATTTCTTTTTTGTTTTCATTCCAAAACAATTCATCTAAAAAGGGGTGTGCAATTACTGGGATGCCTCCAGAATTTTTTATGGCTTCGATAGCTTCTAGTGCAGTTTTATAAAAGACTCCAGGAACTTCGAACACTTCTTTAAGATTATCAAAAAATAACCTCTTCCACGTTGTAGGGTATGTGTCTGTTATTTTTTTCGGATTCTTCACAAGATTATTTTTTATGAATCTACAAATAATCTCTGGTTCGATCGATTTATTAGACAAAATAAAACTAAGCTCTTCAGTATCCAACTCTCTTAAATATTTTCTTTTATATTCGTCTCTTATTATCGATTTAGAATTAATGACCTCTACCTCAATGTCTTCTTTAAATTTAATTAAAGATTCACTAAAAATAAAATTCTTTTTAGCCAGAAATGCTCTAAGATTTTTTACCAATTTTTCAAAATATTCTTTGTTTAATAAATTAACCTCACAAATAAATTCCTTTAATTTTTCTTCATCAAAATTATATCCCAAAATATGATTATGAAATAGTTCTCCTTTAAATTCTGTTTTTACATCTATTTCAACACCAGTAATATAATTCATTCCTAACTCTCTAGCCTTTTTTTTTGCACTTTTTATTGCCCCAAGATTATTATGGTCTGTGATTGATATTTGTTTAAGCCCTATTTCTTTTGCTTTGACAATTAGTTCTTCTGGAGTTAGTTTGCCATCAGAATAATTCGTGTGGGTATGCAAATCTGAAATAATTTTCATAGTGTCGCTAGAAATTGAGAATATATTAATCTTTTGAATCTCAGAAATATCCGTTTTTCTTAATGATTTTTGCAATATCTAAATTTAATGCTATGTCCTGTAGAATTGTTTTTTCTTTAGAAATAATTTCAAATGCTTTCTTTAATATTTGGTCCTTCTTTTTTTTAGGAATGACTATTATTCCTTCCGAATCTCCAAAAATTAAATCTTCTGGAAAAATAGGAATTCCTTCGATAGTAATTTTTTTATTTATTGAATCTAATACCGCTCTATTTTTAACATCTACGCAAGTTGATCCCTTCGAAAAAACAGGCAAGTTCAATTTTAATACTTCTAAAGTATCTCTCGTTTTCCCATTTATGATTACTCCAGAACTTCCTGCCCTTGTAGCCAGATTAGCATTCATCTCTCCAAAATAAGCAAAATCTGGAAGTTCGTTTTCAATAACAATAATATCATTATCTGAAATGGTTTCATAACTTTTTAATGCCTCATAAATTTTTTTATAATCTTCATTATCTTTTTTATTTCTCAGCTTGAGGGTTTTAGCCCTACCAAATATTTTTGATGGGAAATTTGGTTTAAGATTTTTTATAACCCCCTTAATTCCTAATTCATCCAGTATGTCGGATAACATTGCACTTGATAAATGATTTTTAATATTCTTATAAAAAAGGTTCTCTTCAACTTTTTTACCTTTTTGGATTAATTCTGCCAATCTAAAATCTGCGGGGTAATTTACATCAACTGCTTCTAAAGGGGAGGCTTCCAGAAGAAAAGGTTTTTTTCCAATCCTTCTTTTCGTTTTTAAAACAGCATTTTCTTTTATTATATATAAGCCCATTGTTTCAATTATTGTATCTGGCAAATCTTTACTATTAGGTATTTTATCAATATCATAAACGGTCTTACCATCTTTCCAACAATATTGTTTATCTTTTTTTACAAGAACTACTGAATCATATTCCTTTGTTTTTTTTAACAACTCAACACCTTTTTTGATTGTTTCAATTTCGATAAAGGGACTAGTACATAAGATTTGGATATAAATATCTCCCTTAACTTTTGAAACTTCATTCATAAGCAATTTGTTACCATCGGTTTTATTGTTAGCCAAGATTTTATCTCTTTTAATTTTTTTAAAATCCAATTCTGAAGCTAACTCGAAGATTTTATCCGATTCTGAATCTAAATAAACTTCGTCAATGAAATCACAAGAAATTAATTTTTCTAAAGTATATAAAAAAAGGGGTTTTCCATCTAATAATTGAACGTTTTTATTCTTTATTCTTTCGCTAGTTCCCTTCACTGGGAGAAAAGCGACAACTTTTACCATAATAAATTCAATGTAAAGATATTTAAAAACCTTTCAACAAATTTATATAGTGTAAAATTTTACAAAAAAGATGAAAATTTATTTGATAAGACACGGGGAAGCAGATTCAAAAATTGAAGGGGTTCCGTTAACAAAAAAAGGATTGGATGAAGCAAGAATAGTTGCAAATGAACTTTTGAATTATAAATTTAAAAAGATTTATTTTAGTGATTTATTGAGGGCAAAACAAACTGCCGATATTTACTTGGAATTGAATTCAGACATGGAAGCAGTTAGTGATGAAAGGTTAAGAGAAATTTATCGCGTTTTAATTGGAGGTCCTGAAAAAATCGGGACTAGTGAGAATAGAGAAATAAACGATAAAAAGAGAGCAGATGAGATTTTTGAAGAGATTTTGAAAAAAGGAGAAGATGTTGCTATTTTCTGCCATGGAAATATTATTCGGTATTACTTAAACAAAGTGTTAAAAAGCAAAGAAAATCTTTGGGAATCTTTAACAATTAATAATTGCTCTATTTCCATTATGGGCTTAGAAGAAAATAATCTGAAAATTGAGGGAATCAATTTGAATAAAAATTTAGCGAGAGATGAGAAGAAAGAAGTTTATTTAGAGTAGATTTTTTTAAATTTCTTCTTTTAGAAAAGAAGCAAAAGCGAGTCTCTCCACCCCAAAAAATTTAATTTTCTTTTTAGAAAAAAGAAACAAAAAGGAAAGCACACATCTCTCATTTAATGGGTTTTACAGACGGAACCCACCGTTCTAAAGTGTCCTCTTTACTAACTTTTTACTCTTTATCTTTGGCTCTCGATTGCGTATAACATCGGAATTTAACGAAGTCGCCGAAGGCGGTTTGGGAAAAATGCGAGCCGAGCATTTTTCCGTTAAATTCCTGTTAATTGCCCCGAGCCGATAGGCGAGAGCGCAGCGTGGCAAGGAAAATCTTTGATTTTCCGCAGAGTAATTGCCCGCCGCGTTTTATTAGCAAAAGTTATAAATAAGCATCTTTTTCACTATATTAATATGGATGTTCAAAAGCGTTTTGAATTAATCAAAAATAATACTGAAGAAATTATGAAAGAAGAAGATTTGAAGCTTCTTTTAGATAGTGGAACAAAAATAAAGCAC
This sequence comes from Candidatus Woesearchaeota archaeon, assembly GCA_964419155.1. Classification (GTDB taxonomy): domain Archaea; phylum Nanobdellota; class Nanobdellia; order Pacearchaeales; family GW2011-AR1; genus CAYQOK01. Next base: position 1,750 of record CAYQOK010000018.1, on the reverse strand, counting down.
TATATTGGTTTTGAAATTTCAGGCAAAATCCATTTAGGAACTGGATTGATGTGTATGTCTAAAGTCAAGGACTTTATGGATGCAGGAATTGATTGTTCAATTTTTCTGGCCGATTGGCATAGTTGGATAAATGACAAACTCGGCGGAGATAGAGAAGTAATTAAAAGAGTCGCAGGCGGATACTTCAAAGAAGGATTAAAGGCGAGTTTGAAATGTTTTGGAGGCGACCCAGAGAAACTAAAATTTATTTTAGGTTCTGATTTATATCACAATAATGATGATTATTGGGCAACAATGGTAGATGTAAGCAAAAATACATCTCTTGCGAGAATGCAAAGAAGTATTACTATTATGGGCAGAAAAGAGGGCGGTTCTGTCGATTTCGCAAAATTAATTTATCCACCAATGCAAGTTGCAGATATTTTTATTCAGGGGATAAATTTACCTCATGCAGGAATCGACCAAAGAAAAGCCCAAGTAATAGCAAGAGATGTTGCATTAAAAATTAAAACTAAACCATTGTTGGACAAAGACGGAAATCAAATGAAACCTGTTGCAGTTCATCATCATTTGATTTTAGGATTGGGGAAGCCTCCTGTTTGGCCTGTGCCAAAAGAACAATTACAAGAATTATGGTCTGCTCTAAAAATGAGTAAATCAAAACCAGACACTTGTATATTTATTCATGATTCGCCCGAAGAAATTAAAAGAAAAATAAATCAGGCATTTTGTCTTGAGGGCGAAACAGAATTTAATCCAATTCTTGATTGGGTAAAATATCTTATTTTTAGAGATGCAGACTCAAAATTAGAAATTAAGAGGCCAGAAAAATTTGGCGGGGGTGTGACATACACATCTTACAAAGAATTAGAAAAGGATTTTGCCGAAAAGAAGCTTCATCCAATGGACTTAAAAAATTCAGTATCTGAAAAATTAATTAAAATTCTTGAGCCAGCAAGAAAGCATTTTGAACAGCCAAAGGTGAAAAAGATGCTCGAAGAATTAGAACAGCTAATTATAACGCGTTGAGCGGCGGGCAATTATTTCTACTAATTCCTGTTATGTCTCCCGACGACTGAAAGGAGGAGAGCGCAGCGGGGCAAAATCCGAAGGATTTTGAGTTCAGAATTCGGGCGTATTCAATATTAACTTTAAAGTAGTAAAAGAACCGAAAGATTTATAAATCTGCTATTAATATCTAATACAAGGATATTAAAAATGAATGATTTAGAATCTGCAATTGAAACTGAAAAAGGACTTTACATAGTGGAAAGAAAGTTTAAAGTTATGCACTATGAATCGAAATGGCCTCCATATCAACAAAGAGAATCAACTACTCCAGATGATAAAAAGTGTAGGTTTATGTCAGATCTTTTAAACCGAAAAATAATTAGAGGGTTAAGAGAAGAAATAACAACACAAACTTTTGGTGATATGAATTCTATTAAAGATTATGTTTTAGATTATGTAGAACCAAAAGTTACTCAAGAAGATTTTGGTGATATGGCTAATGTAAGTCCAGAAGTAACTTTTCGAGTAGGAAGAGGAAAAAAGTTCTATGAATATACTTTTCAATGGCAGAATCCTGAAGATAAATCAATTAATGATCCTTGGTTTAGTATAAGAATGACCAAACGAGGATAAATCTTTCGGTTTCTATCTTTTAATCTTTTAGCCCGAATTCTGAATTAGACATAAGCCCTGTTCTTAGCCCTAAGCGAAGCGAAAGTCTGCAAGACGTGGTTCGACC
>CAYQOK010000017.1:0-14825 GCA_964419155.1 Candidatus Woesearchaeota archaeon | reverse complement strand
ATATCTTAAATCTGAATTAAAAAAACCAGTTATAACATTTAAGGAATCTTTAGTTGTCCTTGGAATAAAAAAATGGGAAGATTTAATAAAAAATGGATTTATCTAAAAATAAAAAGCAGGGAATAAATAAAGAAATGGTTATTGGAAAGATATTTGATAAATATCCTAAAAAAGCAAATGAAATCATAGAATTAATGATGGATTCTGGATTACATTGTGTTGGATGTGGTGCTGCAATGTTTGAAACAATTGAACAAGGAATGATTGCTCATGGATATAGTGATAAAGAAATTGATAATCTCGTTAAAGAGATTAATAAGATAATTAAAAAAGAATAATATTTTTTAGATTTTAATTTTGCTTTTCTTTAAATTCATCTTTCTCAGATAATTTTTTAAATATCTCTATATATTGGGGTTTATTTGCTAAAGGATATTTAAATTTTGAATAAGCTTTAGTTCCCAATAAGCTTATTGTTCCACCACCTAAACCTCCTACAATTGTTCCGATACCTGGAGTTAAAATTGTTCCAAAAAATTGAACTAAACCAGTTATAGGGGCAAAATAATGAGCATATTCATTCAGGTTGTTCATTTTATTGGCAATATCTGTAAAGCACTCGCTTCCAAAATGATATGCTACTGCACCTAAGATTATTGCGCCTAAGGTCCCTCCAGCTGTTGTTACTTTTTCTTTAAAATCCTCCAGATTAGTCTCTTGGGAATTAGAATAATTTTTCAATTCTCTTAATGAATCTATAAATTGGTTTTGAAGATTTCCTGAAAGCTCTATTGAGGTGTTCTCTAATCCTCCTGTTTTTTTAGAATCTCTATATATTGCATTAATTACACTTTTTGTAGCATTATTAAATTCCAGGGGATTTATTGCCTCTGAAAATCTATCAGCTGATGTGTTTATTTTATAACTTATTGTATTTTTATTTAGATCATGAGTACTAGTTATTCCTATTTCTTCTAATCTTGACCTATCCTGCATGCTTATCAGATATAATTTAAGTTTTTAAAAATTCATATATTCAGAAAAATACTTTATAAAATATAATTTGATTTAATTTGGGACTTAGATTAAAAATTAAAGTTCTTCTTCAGAAGATTCTAAATTTTCTTCAATTTCATCTTCAGGTTTAGCTAATTCCATTATTTCAGCTTCTTCTTCTATTCTTTTTTGTTCTTCTTCTATATCTTTTGTTTTTTTATCTTCTTCTGATGAAATTTCAGATTCTTTTTTCTTTAATTCTTCAATATACTCTTTACTTACTTTTTTAATTTTTGAATCTTTTTTCTGGGGCATAGGCCTTTTAACTGTTATTGGTAAAACTTCTGCTAATAACTCTCTTTTTGCAATTTCCAAGGGATTATAGTTTATTGAATCTAAATCTTCTTCACTTATCTTAAGGAGTAATGGTGCATCCATTGCTATTTGTAATGCTCTTGCCCCCAATATTCTAGCTACCTCATATTTTGTAAATTTTTCTTCTAGTTTTTCTATCATTTTGATTTATTTTTCGAATCTTTAATTGTTGATTCTATTATATTATTTATGTTTTTAACTGTTTGCTTTGCAAGTTCAATCATTTCCTTAAGCTCTTCTTTTGTAAACGGAACTTCTCCACCCTTTTGCATTGCATTAATAACATCTTTTTTGCCAATACCGGATATTTCAAAAGTTAATCTTGATTCTGCAGCATTTTCTTCTTCTCTTGTGGGATCAACAAAAAAATGATTTCCTGCTCTGTATATTGTTGTTGTTACAGGCATATTTTCTGTTAATGGTAAAGGGTTATCTGTAAACTCTCCATATTTTAATCTTCCGGTTTCTTCATCATAAAAAGGTAATCTTGCTAATTTTAATGCAATTAATGCGCCAATAGCTCCTGCATCAATTAAATTTCCATCTTCATTTAAGATTACTAAATCAATAAATATGTTCCAAACTTTTTCTCCTTCTTTAATACAAAGTTTATGGAAATCAATAAATCCGCTTTCTCTTATTCCTCTATCAATTATTCTTGCAGTTTCAATAGCATCTACTCCAGGGGGACCATATGAAAATTCAGAAGAACTTATTGGATGAAATTCCATTGAAGTCATCATAGTTCCTTCGGATTCATGATCTGGATAAGGTTCTCCAACACCCATTTTAACACCACATAGAACTTCTGTTTTACCAATTTTTACACTAACACTTCCTTCTGCATTTTTTGAAATATTTGTTTTTATTTCTATTTTTCTATATTCATTAAATGCTCTTTGATCAAATCTAACTCCCTGACTTATTGCTTCTAAAACCCTTTTTTTAGTTAAATTTAAATATTCATTCATTTGATTTCTCCTCCAATACTTTTATATCTTTTAATGCTTTTTTTTGAACTTCATAAACTTTTTTTGCAGCTACTCTTCCAGCCTCAACAGCTTCTAATAATCTATCTGCAGGGATTCTTCCATCTAATTGCAATAAACTTATTTTTTCTGAAACTGATAAAAATGCAAGAGGGATATCTGTTGCACCTTCTCCTTCTTCATGATCTTCTTCTTCTTTTATTATGTCTGTAACTATCTTATCATCTATTTTTCCAACAGATATTGCTGAAACCAACTCCTTCATAGGGACTCCAGCATGTGCAAGAGCAAGTGCAGCAGCATTTATGCCCGCACATCTAGTTCCTGCATTTGCTTGAGGTATTATAATATGAACTTCTACAACAGTTCCAGGAAGTTCTTCTAAAAGAACTACTGAACTTAATGCCCATTCTGTAACTTGATTAATTTCTTGTGATCTTCTACTAATACCAGGCCTTATTCTTTCTGTAACTGAAAAAGGAAGCATAGAATATCTAACTCTTAAAAGTCCTTTTGTTGGATCTTGTTGATGTTTAGGATTAAGAATTTTAGGTCCAAAAACAGAAGCAATTGCAATTGTATCTCCTTGTTCCCATATTGCACTTCCATCTGCATTGGGAATCACACCTACTTTTGCAGACATAGGTCTAATTTCATCCATTTTTCTTTGATCTGGTCTTTTTGTATATGCCATTTTATTTTAATTTTTCCTGATTTTTAAACCAAGACTCAATTCTTTCAGTTAATCCTTCTGAAAGAGTGTTATCATTTATATATTCTATTGCGCTTTTGGCAAATAATTCTTCTTTTATATTTTCTCCGCTGATCCATATTAACCCATTTTGACCAACAGTAATTTTACAATTAGTATTATCTTTTATAACCTTAACCATACTTCCCTCTCTTCCAATAACTCTTGGAACCCTATGGGGATTTATTTCAATTAAAATCCCTTCATCGATTTTTCCCAAACCCCTTCCTTTTACAGTTAAGTCTACGCTAGATCTTATTACATTTATTATTTTTGCTAAAACAAGATCACCTATTTGATAAACATTTTCCATTTCATATTCTGGTATGAATTTTGAGCATTCCTTTAATGGTAAAAATGATGAATACGGACCTTTTATATCTACAACCCATCCATGCATCGTTATATCCCTTATAACACCAATTACAATATTTCCTCTTCTTGGAATATAAACTCCTGAAATAGGAATCATTTTAACTAATCTATCTGTTTTTTCAGCGATACCCAACCTAGTTGCAACTATTTTATCTCCTGATTTAAATGTCCATTCACCAGGGAGCATATTTTTCTCTTCTGAAATTATCTCTCCTGGAATTATTATTTCTCTTTTGTCTTTTGTTTCTTTTGTCATTTTTGATTATTCTTTAACCTCTTGTGATAATACAGAGCCGTGTGTCATTGAATTTATCTTATCATAAAAATCAGACTGAACCCCGATTGGAATGTTTATATGCACTTTTAAACTACCATCATTAAGCCATTCTTCTTTTTCCTTATAGTCCTTAACAGAACTATAAGCAATTCCCGTATATTGCGACGGAATTGTTAAGATAATTCTTTTTGTTTCAATTTTAATGGGAATTTGTTTTTTTAAACTTTCTGTTATCTGGGGAATCTGAGATTCTATTGGTTTTTCAGTTATATTTATCCCTGCTTGATCAATTATTGAAGATAAAACTTCTGGTGTAAATGGTCTGTTTGTCCTTGAATCAACTGCATTTTTTAAGTAAAAGTCAATTATTCTTTTCTTTTTTTGCTCTCTTTGATCATCTCTAAAATCTTGAGTTAATTGAACTTCTCCTTTTTTAATTATTCTTTCTGCAATCTCATTTAAATCCCTTGATTGAAATGCAGATTCAAGATCTTCTAATGAAACTTTTGTTCCTTTTTTTGAATCATAGAAGATTTGATTAATTAATAAAATATCACTTATATTTATATTTTCACCTTTTCTTAGTTTAATTGCTAAATCAAGATCAACTAAAATCTCATAATGTTTATTATTTATTTTTATTCTTGCTATTGTTTCTACCATACTATTTTTCAAATTTTTTTAATTTTTCTGTTGATAATCTTTCAAGTTTTTTCTTTTTGTCATCAATTAGACAGACTTCAAATCTATCTAATTTATAGCCTGAACCTAAAACTTCTTTAAATATACTTAAACCTAATTTTATTGCTTGTTCAGTATTTAAATCTTTTTTATATTTTTCTTTTAAAATATCTTTTATTTTATCATCATTTTCTCCAATTGCAGTTGCATAATACTCAATATAATTTCCTGTTATTTCACTTACATAAAGTCTTTTTCTATTATCAACACCTGCAATCATTATTGCAACTCCAAAAGGTCTTACACCTGGATGTTGAGTATACTGTTGTTTAATATTAGAAATATCTTTAACAATTGATAAAACATCAATAGGAGAATCATAAGTTATTCTGTTCTGTTGTGCAACTAATTGTGCCCTTTCTGAAAGGATTCTTGCATCACTTGGAATTCCTGCAGAAACACCCATTATATGATCATCAACCTCAAAAATCTTATTTATTGAATCTTCTACAACCAATTTGTCAATTAATCTTTTATCTGTAACAAAAACAACCCCATCATTACAAATAAATCCAATGCTTGCACTACCAAGTCTAACTGTTTTCTCAGCGTATTCTACTTGGAGAATATGTCCATCTGGAGAAAACATTGTAGCTGCACGGTCATATCCCATCATTTGATGTTGCATATCTAGTGAATCCATTTTATGTTATTATTTTAAATTAGGTTTTATTTATTATTTTAAGTTAGATCTTAAATTTTTTATTATAAAACTAAATCTTTTTAGAACTGATATAATCAGTTAGTAATTTATTTATTTTATAAGATTTTTAAGTTTAATGGATTTTTAAAGGTTTTGGTTTGAATAGGTTATTTCTTTTTACTTAAACCTTTAATGGTTCCACTTACTCTTTTAATTGTAATATCTTTTCCCGAAAATAAAAAACAACTTCTTATGACATCTAATTCTTTTGTATTTACAGAAATGATTATTTCTTCTTTTTTTAGATTATCTGAGTTTATTATCTGAGGATTTGCTTTTGCATGACCTAAGATTCCAATAAACTCAAAAATAATTTGTTCAATAATTTTAAAATTTGCATCTTTTCCAAATATTAATAAATATCGTTTAGAGTTTCTATGACTAGGTTTTAATGCTTTCATTTTAGTTATCTGCATTTGCCTCACATTTTCCATTATTACATACACAACTTTTTATAATGCAGTTATAAACAGTGGGACAATAAATATCTTCACTACAAAGTTCTTTTTTTTGCTCAAATAAATATTTATTAGATTCTGAAACACAAACTTCTTTTCCACCTCTTTCGCAAGGACAACAACTAGCTTGAACAGTTACACAATCACCATCTGTTTTACAATAACCTTCATCTGAAATAGGAGAATCATAAGAAATGCTTCCAATTCCGGTATTAAGAGAGTTATCTGAATTATTTATTGAATTATCAGGAAGTGAATCTTGTTTAGAAATATCTCTAAATTTAAAAATCATTAAAAGGAGAATTAAAGATAAACCTAAAATTAAATAAAATAATTTTTTATTATGATTAATTTTAAATTTTTTTATTCCTCTTTTTCTTTTTAATTCCATTATTTTAAAATGAATTAGGGATTATTAAATTTATTGTTTTGAATTTATGAAATCTATAAAAAATTAAAATATTTAAAATTACAAAAATATATAAACTAAAGATTTTAAATTATTAAAAGAGAGTATATTGAAATTATAAGATATGAAAATTTATGCGATTGGCGGATATAGTGAAGTAGGAAAAAATATGACTGTTGTTGAATTAGAAGATGATGCTTTTATTTTTGATTGTGGTTTTTATTTACCTCCTATTGTAGAACTTGAAGAAAAAGAAAGAGTTTATACTGAAAAAAGACTTAGGAGTATTGGTGCTGTTCCAAATGATGAGATAATTGATAAGTTAGGAGTTAGAAATAAAGTGAGGGCAATAATTCCAAGTCATGCACACCTAGACCATGTTGGAGCAATACCTTTTTTAGGTCATAGGTATAATGCAGAAGTAATTGGAACCCCATTTACAATTGAGGTTTTAAAATCCCTTTATGATGATAATACTATTAAAATTAAAAATAAATTAAGGATTGTTCTTCCTAACTCTACTTGTATTGTTAAAGGCAAAAAAAGAAATTATGAAATTGATTTTATTAACATTACTCACTCAACAATACAATCTTCAATGATTGCACTACATACCCCAGAGGGAATTTTTCTTTATTCAAATGATTTTAAGTTTGATGATAATCCTATTTTAGGTAAAAAGCCAAATTATGAAAAACTAAAAGAACTTGGTGAAAAAGGAATAAAAGCTCTTGTTGTTGATTCTCTTTATTCTAGTGATCCTAGAAAAACAGCTAGTGAAAAAGTTGCAAGAAGTTTATTAGAAGATGTAATGTTTTCAACAAATAATCATAATTCCGCTATACTTATAACTACTTTTTCATCTCATATTGCTCGTTTAAAAAGTATTGTGGAATTTGGTAAAAAAATGAACAGGGAAATAATTGTTATGGGTAGAAGTTTGAATAAATACCTTTATTGTGCGAAAAATGTTAAAATGTGTCCTTTTTGGAATGATATTAAAATTTTAAGATATAAAAGTCAAATAGAAAAAATGTTAAAAAAAGTAGAAAAAGACAGGGATAAGTATTTATTAATAACAACAGGCCATCAGGGAGAGCCAGGAAGTATATTAGACAGAATTGCAAGAGGCCAATTACATTTTAATTTTAAAGCTCAAGACCAGGTTATATTTTCTTCTTCAACAATTCCTACAGAAATAAATATACAAAATAGAGAACAACTTGAAAAAAGACTTAAAAAAAGAGGAGTTAGAATTTTTGATAATGTTCATGTTTCAGGTCATGGTGGAAGAGAAGATATAAGAGATTTAATATTATTAACAAAGCCAGAACATATAATACCCTCTCATGGAGAACCTAAAAAAACAATGCCGGTTGTAGAACTTGCAAAAGAGATAGGATATAATAATAAAAAAATACATCTTATGGAAGATTCTAAAAACATTATTTTATAAACATAAATTTTTAAAGTAATTTTGTTTAATTATTTTGATAAAGATGGTGAGAGACGATATTTTTTTTGCTTTAAAAAATGCATCAGAAAGAGGGGAAGATATTTCTTCTGCTGTAGAATCTCTTATATCTGCAGGATATCCAAGAGAAGAAGTTGAAAATGCAGCTCAGAGAATTAATTTTAGTAGCCCTAATCAGTTTCATAATAAATTTAATATTATGAATCCTCAAGCAAACAATCAACAAACAACAGATAGTAATTACTCTGAACAAGAAAATGCAATGCAAAAATATTCATTACCTTCCCAAAATATGCAGCAAAATATACCTCAACATGCACCTGTACACATATCTCCTGATAAAACAAAAAAAAGAAATAAATTTTTAGTAGTATTATTTACAATATTAACATTAGGAATTTATTTAATTGTTATTAAGTCAAAAGATAAGAAAAAAAATAAAATGCCTGATGCAGTTTATCAAACAACTTCAAGTCAATATAAACTATATACAAAAAAAGAAAATAAAAAATCCCCTTTTAAATTAATAGTTCTTATTAGTATTTTTTTGATATTAATTATGATATTAATTATAACAATTCTTTTTAGAGCAGAAATACTTGAATTTTTTAGAGATTTTATTTCTGATGAAGAATATGAATTAGTAAGATATATAATCTCTTAATCTCTTTATATTTAATGGTATATAATCCTTCAGAAGATTCTTATATTCTTGAAAAAGAAATTATTGATTATTTAAGTAAACTAAATAAAAAAGATTTAAAAAAAATAAAGGTTCTTGATATGGGGTCTGGATCTGGAATCCAAGCAGAATCTTGTATAAAATCAGGTGTTTTAAAAGAAAATCTATTTTTAGTTGACTTAGATTTAGATTCATATAATTTATTAAAAAAAAATAAAAGTTTTTTAAAAGAAAATCTATTTTTATCAGATTTGTTTTCAGAAATACCAAAGACTGAAAAATATTTATTTGATTTAATAATTTTTAATACACCTTATCTTCCAGAAGATAAAGAAGGTTATGATAGTGAAATTGATACAACTGGCGGAAAAAAAGGTTATGAAGTAACATTAAGATTTTTAAAACAAGCAAAAGATTTTTTAAAAGATTTCGGGGTAATAATTTTATTAATAAGCAGTAATACAAATAAGCCTAAAGTTACTGAATTCTTATTAGGAAATAATTATAAAATTTCGGAAATAAAAGAATTTAATGAATTTTTTGAAAAAATATATGTTTTAAAAATAACAAAAGAATCATTTTATGGGTATTAGACAATCTCTGATATAAATACTTATAAACTCTTTAAGATTTTAGATTAAATAAACTTATTATATTTTAAATTAAAATGAAATTTGCACATATTGGTGATGTACATCTAGGTGGATGGAGATATCCTGAGTTACAACAATTAAACTTAGATAGTTTTAAAACTGCAATAGATATTTGTATTCAGGAAAAAGTTGATTTTTTATTGATTGCAGGGGATTTATTTGATTCTGCATATCCCCCAATAGAAGTATTAAAAGAAACTTTTGCAGAATTTAGAAAATTAAATGATGCAGGAATAAAATGTTTTTTAATAGCAGGAAGTCATGATTATTCTGTTTCTGGAAAAACATTTATTGATATAATTGAAAAATGCGGATTTTGTGAAATTTGTAAATATGAAAAAACAGATAATAGAATTATTTTATTGCCTTCTAAATTTAAGGCATTTGAAATATATGGATACCCTGGAAAAAAATCAGGTCTTGAAGTAGAAGATATAAAAAGAGTTGAGATAAAAGAAAAAGAGGATAATTTTAGAATTCTAATGTTACATACAACAATAACAGAAGCAGTAGGCGATTTACCTATTGAATCAGTTAGTTTAAATGAAATACCTCGGGCGGATTATTATGCATTGGGACATTTACATATAAATTTTGAAAAAAGACTTGGTGGAGAAAGAGCAGCAGTTTATTCAGGACCTATATTCCCAAATAGTTTTCAAGAACTTGAAGATTTGCATCATGGAAGATTTTATATTGTTGAAGTAACTGGATATACAGATATCAAGAAAAGAGAGATAAAACTTAAAGAAGTAATTAATTTTAATATTGAAATAAAAGATGCATTGACTGCAACTGAAAAGATATTATCTGAATTAGATAAACAAGAGTTAAAAGATAAAATTGTTCTTTTAAGATTAAGAGGTATTCTTGAACAGGGAACTAATGCAGATATAAATTATAATAAAATAAAGGAATTTCTTGACAAACAAGGTGCATTTAGTTTTTTAAAAAATACAAATAAACTTGTATCAAAGGAAAAAGAAATTGATTTGAGATTTCAGGAAGGTGAAATGGATAAAATAGAGGAAATTTTTATTGAAGATTATAAGAAAGGCAATCAAAGTAAATTTAATGAGGCTATACTTCCTTTAATAGATGCACTTAATATTGATAAACAAGAAGATGAAAAGTCAATAGTATATGAATCAAGAATTTTTGAGAGTGCAAATAAAATATTTTCATTGAACCTAAATTAAAATGATATTAAGAAAAATAAAGATAGAAAATATAAGAAGCCATGAGTTTAGTGAGATAATATTTCCAAAAGGGTCTACTTTATTAAGTGGTGATATTGGTTCTGGAAAAACATCTGTTCTTTTAGCAATTGAATTTGCATTATTTGGGCTTCAACCAAGTCAAAGAGGTTCTTCTTTGCTGAGAAATGATAAGGAGGAGGCAAAGGTTGTTTTGGAACTGCTTATTAATGAGAAAGAAGTAATAATTGAAAGAAAATTAAGAAAAAAATCAAAATCAATTACACAAGATGAATCTTCTATAACTATAGATGGAGAATATTTTGAAGGAAGTGTTACAGAAATAAAAAGCAGAGTATTAAGTCTTCTAGATTATCCTGAAGAATTTTCAAAAAAAACAAACATCTTATACAAATTTACTGTTTATACCCCTCAGGAGGAAATGAAACAGATAATCACAGAACCAAAAGAAAGTAGATTAAACACCCTGAGATATGTTTTTGGAATTGATAAGTATAAAAAAATACAAGAAAATATTGGAATTTTAACAACGAGATTAAGGCAAGAATCAAGAGTTAAGGAAGCTCAAACATTTTCATTAGAAGAAAAAACCCAAAGATATTCTGATAATTTAAAAAAAATTCTTGAACATCAGGAGATTTTTAAAAAAATAAATGAAGAATTATCAGAAGTAAATCTGATAAAAGAAAAGAAACAACAAGAAATAGAACTAATAAAAGAAAAAATAAAAGAAAAAACATTTTTTGAGAATGAGAAAACTAGACTAGAATCAAGTATAATAAATAAAAAAGATAATTTAGTTAATATTAACAGAGAAATAGAACTAATTAGAGAACAGGTTATGCAAGGGCGAATGATAACCTTTGATGAATCACAAATTAATGTTTTAAATTCAAGAATTATTGCGCAAGAAAAAATTTTAGAAGAAAATGAAAGAGAATATATTAGTGTTGAAACTAATTTAAGGGGATTTGATTCTAAAAAACAGGAACTAAAAAATTTGAAAAATAAGATTATGGGTTTAGAAAAATGCCCTACTTGCTTACAAAATGTAGATGAGAGTTATAAAAAGAACATACTTGATAATGCTGATTTACATTTAAAAATACTTATTCAAAATTATGAAGAAAATGAAAAAAGAAAAGCTGAAATAAAAGAAAAAAAAGATAGAATAAAAAAACAAATTGAATCTCTTAAAATTAATAAATCAGAACTTGAGATTGCTAAAATAAAAATACAAAACTTAAAAGAAAAAGAGTTGAAAATAAAAGAATTAGAATCATCTATATTAATTATTCAAAAAGATATTTCAAACATCTCTTTAAGTCAAAGAGCAATAGAAAGAAAAATTGAAGATTATAAGGAATATGAAATAGAATATACTAAGAAAGACCAAGAACTTAAAGAGATTATTTTAAGAGAACATAATCTATTGATAAAAAAAGCTGAAATAAATAAAGGAACTCAGATGCTTCAAGAGCATGTATCTCTACTTGAACAAGAAATTAAAAAAATTGAAGAAATAAAAGAGGGAGTTAATTATTTAAAGGAAGTAGAGTATTGGCTTAGCAATCATTTTCTTTCATTAATGTTGCATACTGAAAAAAATGTTATGATTAAACTTAGAGAAGAGTTCTCAGATCTTTTTTCAAAATGGTTTGGTATGTTAGTTTCAGATGCACTTAGCGTTAAGTTAGATGAAAATTTTTCACCAATAATACAACAACAAGATTATGAATTAGAATACGAATATCTTTCTGGCGGAGAAAGGACTGCTGTAGCTCTTGCATATAGATTAGCGCTTAATCAAGTAATTAATTCTTTATTAAGCAAAATAAAAACAAGAGGATTAATTATACTTGATGAGCCAACAGATGGGTTTTCTGAAACCCAATTAGATAAAATGAGAGATATACTCCAAGAACTGAAGATGGATCAGATTATATTAGTTAGCCATGAACCTAAAATTGAAAGTTTTGTGGATAATATAATAAAATTTAAAAAAGAAAACAATGAAACGCAGGTAGAAGTTTAAACCCAAACATTTATAAATACCAAAGGTTTGTATATCTTATAAATTCTAAAAGATTTTTTAAAAATCTAAGTAGTGTAAAATAAAAATGAACGAGGATCTTAAAAATAGTGTTTTAAAGTCCAATACAAGCTTGTTAGGTCTTGTATGTAAGGATGGAATAATAATGGCTGCAGATAGACAGACAACTGCCGGAAATATTGTAGTTAATAAAACTAAAACAAAAATTGATTGGATTAATGAAAACATAATTGCATCTTGGACTGGTATGGTTTCTGATGCCCAGATGACTAAAAAATTAGTTGCAGCAGAACTTAAACTAAAAGAATTAAGATCTAAACAAAAAGTAACTGTAAAAGAAGCTGCAAATCTTCTTGCAAATATTTCTTATAAAAATATAAGGCAATTTAGTGCTGTTCAAGGAATTGTTGGTTCTTTAGTTGCTGGAGTTAATGAAGATGGAAGTTTTGAACTTTATACAATTGAACCTGCAGGAAGTGTTTCAAGGGTTGAAGATTATGATGCTAATTTCAGTTCAGGTATGCCTTATATATTAGGATTACTTGAAAAAGAGTATAATGAAAACATTAGTGTTAAAGAAGGGATAGAATTAGCAATTAATGCAATCAAGTCATCAAGCCAAAGAGATATTGGTTCTGGTTATGGTATTGATGTATTTACTGTTACAAAAGATGGAATAAAGCACGAAGTAAAACAAAAAGTACATTTTGAATTAAAAAACAATTAATAACATTTAATATAAATTCTAATATGGCAGATATTTTAAAAGATATAGAAAAAGAATTACCTAATGGGGTTGTTGGTTCTTCAAATTTTGAAGGGGCTAATATTGTTCTTTATACTAATAGTCCTAATTTTTTCTTAGAAGGAGAATCAAAAATAAAGGAAGTTGTAAATCAATTTAAAAAAAGGGTGGAGTTAAGAGCTGAATCAAATCTTTTAGAACCTCCTGAAAAAACAGAGCAAATAATAAAAGAATTAATTCCAAAAGAAGCTGAAATAACAAATATTTTATTTGATTCTCAAAGAAGTATTGTGGTTATAGAATCAAAAAAACCTGGAATGGTTATTGGTAGAGAGGGATCATTATTAAGAGAAATAAAACAAAAAACCTTCTGGAGTCCTAATGTTCAAAGAAGCCCTGCAATTGAAAGTAAAATAACTGAAAATATACGGGCAGTCCTATATGAAAATAATAATTATAGAAAAAAATTTTTAAATGAAGTTGGGAAAAAAATATATCAAGAGTGGAGCCCTGATAAAATAGAAGAATGGGTGAGATTAACATTTTTAGGAAGTGGAAGACAAGTAGGAAGATCTTGTTTATTGCTTCAAACACCACAATCAAAAATTTTATTAGATTGCGGTATTGATGTTGCAGGCCAGGGGCAAGATAAATTTCCCTACCTTAATGTTTCTGAGTTTAAAATAAATGAGATAGATGCAATAATACTTAGTCACGCTCACTTAGATCACTCAGGACTTTTACCTTATCTTTTCAAAATGGGTTATAGAGGTCCAATATATATGACTCTTCCAACAAGAGATCTTGCATCATTAACTGCATTAGATTTTATTGGGGTTTCATATAAACAGGCATCAAAACCTCTTTTTTCTTCAACAGATGTAAAGGAAATGGTTAAGCATAGTATTTGTCTTGGGTATAATGAAGTTACAGATATTGCTCCTGATGTAAGACTTACTTTTTATAATTCTGGACATACATTAGGAAGTGCAATGATCCATTTAAATATAGGAAATGGAGCACATAATTTCTTATATGGGGGAGATATGAAATTCGCAAAAACCAGACTCTTAAATTCAGCTGTAACAAATTTTCCTAGGCTTGAATCTGCTTTAATTGAATCAACTTATGGTGGAAAAGATGATGTTCTTCCACCAAGAGAAGAAGCTGAAAAGATTTTACTTAATAAAATTATTGAGGTAATCGATCGGGGTGGAAAAGTTCTTATTCCAGAGCTGGGATTAGGCAGAGCTCAAGAGACAATGTTAATATTAGACGATGCAATCAAAAAAGGAATGATGAAAAAAGTTCCAGTTTATATTGATGGAATGATTTGGGATATTAATGCAATTCATACAGCATATCCTGATTTTTTAAATTCAAACATAAGAAATCAGATATTTCAAGATAATAATCCTTTTTTATCACAGACATTTAAAAGAATTGGCAGTGCTCAAGAAAGAAAAGAAGTTTTTGAGGGCGGACCTTGTGTTGTGCTAGCTACATCTGGAATGTTACAGGGAGGAGCTTCAGTTGAATATCTTAGAGAATTTTCTTCAAATAAAAATAATTGCCTTATATTTGTGTGTTATCAGGGAGCAGGTTCATTAGGAAGACAGATCCAAGAAGGACTAAGAGAAACTAGAATGATGAGTGATGGAAGAGAAGAATTAGTTAAAATTGAACTTGAAATTGTCACATTTAAAGGATTTAGTGCACATGCAGGGAGAAATGAATTATTGTCTTTTATAAATAAATGCAGCCCAAGACCAAAAAAAGTAATACTTAATCATGGAGAAGTTAGCAAATCTTTAGATCTTGCTTCCACAATATATAAATTAAATAGGATTGAAACATCAACTCCAAAAAACCTAGAAACAGTTAGACTAAGATAAAAAGAGGATAAAAATTTAGATGAAACATAATA
>CAYQOK010000016.1:0-15858 GCA_964419155.1 Candidatus Woesearchaeota archaeon | reverse complement strand
CAACAATAATTAAAGCAATTATAGAAACAATAACAGAAATCCATGGATTCCACATAGAAGAAAAAAGCACAATTAATGCAGCAATTATTACAAAAGTTCCTTGTTGTTTATTATTTTTTTGTTTCATATAAATTAAATAATTCAGAGTTTATTTTTTAGATTTTTTAATTAATCTCTGTTTCCAATTAATTAGGAATAAAACACCTATAAAAAAACATATTCCAGATATTTGTAAAATCCAGTTAAGATAATACCACTTAAAACCATTTAAAATAATATTTTTTAAAATAAGTCCAGCATAGATTAATCCTGCTAAAATAAAACCTATCCCACCAACAATTTCTTTTTTCCAAGAAATGATAAGTAAAATTATTAATAAAAATGTTGGAATATTATGTATTAAAAAACCTAAAATTATTTTCCAAGAAAAATTATTTTGTTTGAAAACATCAAAAGACATTAAAAATACTAAAAAAATAAAAATAATTGATAAAACTCTTGGTGTCCAAAAAACAAACTTATTAAAACGCATATTATAATTATGCCCCCATTATTTATAAAACTATGTTCAAAATTATCTTTTTTTATTAGTTTTATTCTTAGTCATTAAATCAATTATTTCTTCAGGAAATGGAAGAATAATAGTTGAATTTTTTTCTTCAGCAATATCATTTAAAGTTTGATAAAATCTTAATTTCATTGCAGATTCTGATTTTGAAATAATATCTCCTGCTTCCCTTAATTTCTGAGCAGCTTGTTTTTCAGCTTCAGCATTTATAACTCTTGCTCTTCTGTCTCTTTCAGCTTCTGCTTGATGAGCCATTGCTCTTTTCATATTTTCAGGAAGTTCAATATCTTTTATTTTAACATCAGTTACTTTTATTCCCCAAGGATCTGTTTCTTTATCAACTATTCTTTGAATTTGATTTCCAATCTCCTCTCTTTTTTCTAAAACCGAATCAAGTTCAGCTTTTCCAGTCATATCTCTTAATGCAGATTGTGCTAATTGAGATATTGCATATTTATAATGCTCTACTTCTAATACTGCTTTTTCAGAATTTACCACTTTAAAAAATACAACTCCATTAACTTTCATAGGAACATTATCTCTTGTGATAACCTCTTGAGAAGGAACATCAATTGTAATAACCCTCACATCCACCTTGATTATTTTTTCAAAAATTGGAATAATCCAATTTAATCCAGGTTGTAATGTTTTTACATATTTTCCTAATCTTAACTTTACAGCCCTTTGATATTGATTTATAACCCTTAATCCTGAAAAAAATATAATTAATAAAACAATTCCAATGGTATAAATAATGTCTGCCATATTAAATTAAATAAGTTTTTATTTATAAATTTATCTTAAAATTAACTTTATAATAGAAAGCAAAACTTTAAGAATAAATAAATCCTATTTTGTTTATGCAATCAAAACTAGATTTTACTTTTTCTCTTTTTGGTGGGATAATCAGTATTTTAGGTACTGTTTTTTGGTTCTTATCTAAATCATTTATATCAAGTAGTAGTTCTTATAGAATAAGTTCAATTGAATACCTAATGATATTATTTAGCGTTATTATCTCCGCATTCTTAATTATTTCTGCTTTTTTAATGAAAAGCAAATCTAAGTTTAAATTAGGGGCAATACTTTCATTAATCTTTGGAGTTTTATTACTTTATGGATATACTTTTTTTGGAGGTATTTTTGGAATAATTGGGGGATTTATTGGATTAAAAAATTCAAAAGAATCTTATAATAATATTAAAAAACCATTAACTAATGAATCTCAAATAAAAACAAATAATTTAGCAATATCTGAAAGACCACTAAAAAAATATTTTTGGATTATCAAGGTGATATATATCCTTTTTGCAGTGGGTATATTTACACTTTTTAGCGGAGTATTTGTTATTGGAACTGCTTCACCAGCATCTACAGAAGATAGAATTATTAGTCTAATTATATTCTCATTAGGTTCTATCTTTATTTTTTTAATAGGATATGTTGGTTTTGTTATAGAAAAAAAATCTAAAATAATTTGGATTTTTGCATTTATAATAGGACTTTTATTATTCTCTTTTGGAGTTTATAAACTTGTTAATTTTTTAATTATTGCTAATTATTTTTACTTAATTGGTTTTTTGATTAGTATCTTTATTCCACTTCTATTTGGAATTATGCCATTATTTGTTCTAATGAATTCTAATATGATTAGATATTATTTTGATAAAAATACAAAAAAAGTTTTGATAATCTCTTATATTTTTGTTTTTTTAGATTTTATAATAACTCTTTTCATAACTATTTTAATAAGATTCTAGAATAACATATAAATTCATTCTTAATTATTTCTTCTGATATTTGTGATGAAAGTAAATTTTATAATTGATATTCAATTTTTCACAATATTCTAATATTTGTGATTCCATCTTATTCCAATAAGAATCATCTCTTTGAATCTGCTCATAAATAGCAATTAAATCCGGCCGATTCTCTTTAAAAAACTCAAAAATTCTCTTTTTATTATTTGCCCTTATGTTTAAATTTTCAAATAATACTTCATCAACATAACCTGCAGATAACCTTAATAGTTCTTTAAAATCACTAATCTCTGGAAAAATTGGCGAAATAAACAAATAAGTTTTTATTCCTTCTTCATGTAATTTTTTTAATGCTTCTAATCTTCTCTTTGGTGGGGGTGCATAAGGTTCTAATTTCTTTGAAAGTTTTTCATTTAAAATTCCTACTGAAATTCCAATTCTTAAATCTTTAAATTGTTTTAATAAATCTATATCTCTTAAAACGAGTGGAGATTTAGTTAAAATTTCTAATCTTGGTTGAAATTCTAATAATCTTTTTAAACATTTTCTTGTAATTCTATACTTTGATTCTAATGATTGATAAGGATCTGTTACTGACCCAATCAAAATTACTGAATTTTCTTTAATTGATTTTGAATTTATTGTTTCTGAAGAATTAATTTTTACATCTACAAAAGAGCCCCATTCATCCATGTTATGTCCTGTAAACCTTTTCATAAAATCAGCATAACAATATATACAAGCATGTTGACATCCAATGTAGGGGTTTAAAACAAAGTCTGCATCTGGCAAATTACTTTTTGTGATTATTGATTTTACTTCTCTTTTTATTAATTTCATAAGATTCAATAGCATTAATAATTTATATATTTAATTTCTCTTTTGTATCTGAAAGCAATTCTTCCCCTAGATTGGGATTCCCGCTAATTAATCGAAGTAATTTATTGTGCATTAGTGCAGAAGTTTCGCCCAATCTACTAAAATATAACAGATCTCTTTCTGGATTAAAATTTCCTTTCACAAATTCTTCTAAAATATATAAACCATCTTCTAAAGGAACATAATGTTTTCCCGAGTTTGTTCTATCGATTAAAGGAAACAGGGGATAAAGTTCCTCTGTAATTTTTGATATTGATTCTATTCTTGCTTGATTACTCCCAAAATACTTAAATATTTTTTCTTTCTCTCCATCTGAAATTTGAAAGACTCCGTTCTTTTTTACTTTTCCCATTATTTCTCTCATTTCTTTTGAATGAAAATCATAGTTATCTAAAAGAAGTTTTTCCAAATCTTTAGGATTTTTTCTTGTTAAATTTTCTCTTTTGAAAACTTTATCTGGAATATTATATTTTACTTCTTTTTCATCCAAACGAGAAATAATCTTTTCATATGATTCTTGAAAATTTTTAATAGAATAAACATCTTCGTTTCCATTTTGAATTATTATAAGAGAATTGGATAGATTACTAATTTTATTCTCGGGTTGATCTGAAAAAACTAAATTATTTGAGCAATCTTCAGAAAAAGTTATATGTCCTTGAACATAACCAAAATTATCGTTAACTCTATAAAAATTCACCTCATTGCTATTTCTAGCTTTGAGTGCATTATACATAAAAAAATCCATAGAGTTAATTATTTAAATCTTTGTTTTATTAATAAAATATCAAAAAATGGAAATCGTATTTGTCAGACACGGAGAAAAAATAAAAGAAGAAGGGGATTTGAGCTTATCTGAAAATGGAATAACTCAAGCAAAAAATCTTGCTAAAAGATTGAGTAAAGAGAAATTTGATGAAATATATTCAAGCAATCTTAATAGAGCAAAGGAAACTACTAAGTTTGTCAGTGAAGAAATAAAATTAAATCCAATAATAGATGAATGTTTAAATGAATTTGAATCAAACTTATTGAAAATAAATGAAGATGATTGGGATGAAGGAAGTAGAATTCACTATAATAATCTAAAAAAATTTCTTTCAAATTTCACTAGTCGCGCAGATGAAGATAAACGAATATTAATTATAGCTCATGGAATAACAAACAGACTAATTTTAGCTATAATGCTTGAACTTGAATTAAAAAATCTCATTCGGTTTAGATTACTCGAAACAGGAATTTCAGAAATTTATTGGATGCCTAAGTTTAGAAATTGGAGACTCAAATATTGGAACGACGTGTCTCATCAACCAAAGGAATTGGTTGAAGGTAAAAATAAATATTAGATTTCTCTAGCAACATTGTTATAATAATCTACGAATTTTTTAAAGAGTTCTTTGTTTTCATTTAGACAATATTCTTTTTTTGACCTTAATGAAATTATTTCTCTTTGTATTTTCTCAATTTCTTCTTTTGGGCTGTTTTCATTGAGCTTTTTTGGCTGTGTTTTCTTCTCCATTTTAACCTCCTTTTTATCTTCTTTATTTGAGTTTTAAGCCCCTAATGGTTTTATATGGGTTATGGGATAATTCTTTCCATACGGGCTTAATATGGCTTATTTTAAGGTGTTTTATTGCCATTTTATCGTCGGTATTATAATTATATCTCCAAATCACGATTTAAATAGATTGTTCTATTACACTAGATAGAAGAGATAATCGAACAATATGTAGTATAAAGATTTATATAGTTTAGCGGATATTTTTTAATATGGTTAAAAGAAAAGAGGGCGACAGAAGCAGAATACTTCTTAATGAAGCAGATGTTATGATTATGAAGATAATAACTCAGAAAAAAGAAGTTGCAATAATGTGGCTGAGAGAATATCTTAAAATGAGTGCAATTAGTTTAAGGGCTCATATCAACAGAATGCTTGAATTAAATCTAATTACAAGAAATAAAGTTCCAAAAACAAACAGGTCTATTTTGGGTCTGACAAAAAACGGAAAAGATGTTTTAAGAATTTTTGAGAAGGCTGTTTAAATCTAAATTTATCTTGCTTTTTCTGTATTTTTATAATGATTTATTGCGTATCTAATGTGTATCTTGCTATATAAAAATATTTTGATACGCAATAGGTATGCAAGAAAAGTTAGAAATTAAGCGTGCAGAAATTTTTAGGGGGAGACAACATAAACTTGTTTTTCTTGCTCTTGAGGAAATGGCCTATATGGTTTCCGAGATAACAAAGAAAGTTAACAAAAACATAGAACAAACAAAAGATGGAAAAACTTTAACCTTGAGAGAAGTTTCTCGGTCTTTAAAGTGGTTAGCTGAAAAGGGTTATTCTGAATGTCTAAATCCAACAAGTGAGCAAGGAGTTAAGGGAATTGTGTATAGGTTATCAAAGAAAGGAAAACAAATTAAAAAAATTATGCCATAAGGTCTATTTTTTCGGCGCACGCGCCTGCAGCGCGAAATTTACCCGACCGTCGGCATCAGAGCCGACCAAACTCCTGCTCCTAGCGCCCAAAACGGAATCCCTGCCCCGAAAGAGCACACGCAAACCTATTTCATTCTCGCTCGGCATATAGATTGTTCTGTTCCCTTTTCCAGTTTCATCAAATTTAGGAACCCCGTTATCTAATCCACATTCAAACTTATAATTATTTCCTGTTTTTTCTAATATTTGAGGATGATAAACTTGGGTGATTCCTGGAATAACAATCGGTCTAACTCCATAGGGCATCGAAGCATCGACTTCTAAACCAGCATTCACAACTAACAATCGAGAAGATAAATCAGATTGACTCAAACCAAATTCTCCTCTGTGTTGGGTTAAACTATCATGTAAAGACTTAGCTTCTTTTGAATTATATCCATTTGGACTTGTGTCATATAACAATAACCCTAAATCTTCCAAATATGAACTTGGTTTAGGAAGTTTTCCATCTCTAAATAACAATTCAGATTGTAAAGGGGTTATGGGATATACATTTGCACTTCTCAATTGAGAGTCATTTGCTATTGTTGTAATCAACGCCAATCTTTTTGCAATATACATATTAGGAACTTCTCCTTCGCTTTTTCTCCTCAATAATCCTCCGCTCTTAATTGGTATTTCTGCTTTAGTTCCTTTAAATAATAAATTAGATTTTGTTATTAGTTCTCTGCCAAAATCATCGTACTCCAATAGAAAAGAACTATCTACGCTTGCTGAAAACTGAGTTGGAATTGGTGTTTGAGTATTTCTTTGTTTTGAAGGACTTCTTCTATCCTCTGGCAAAGATTCATTTCCCCATTTATCAGCGAATTCTAAAGCTCTTGGATTTATTTTGTTTGCCATTTTTATTTAACTGATTTTTTTAGTTCTCCCATTGTGATTCTTTCTATGTCTGATTCAGTTGTTAAGGGAAGAATAGCAACATTGCCTCTATCTCCAAAAGTTTGTCTTAAATGGTTTACATATCCACTATCTCCAGTATATAACAAATGAACTCTATGAGTTTGAGGAATGCTTAAAACTGTTTGAACAAACGTATCTAAGTTGCTAATATCCATATCAGAAATAACACTGATATCAAATTCTCTTTGATTTTGTCTTAAAACTCCTTCTAAAAATCTTGGATTGAAAGTAGTTCCTCCGCCAGTTGAATATCTTCTTAATTCACTATGAACGGCTTTTCTATCTTTTGTTGGATTAGTTAAATGGTCATTACTACCAAAACTATAAACAGCAACTCTTGCCCCGTTTGCGAGATAAGCATTAGAAATTGCAGTAGCTCCAATAATATGAGAATAAATTCTTTTTGAGGGAGATATAATTTCATTTCCATTTGATTCAAACATAGATGGAGAATTATCGACAACTAAGAAACTATCTGGAACAGATTCCTCGTTTCCGTGAACTTCCCCCTCTTTTCTTACCCATTTCTTTGTTATTCCTGGGAGAATTCCAGGAGTGCTAAAAGCATCTACTTCTGTAATTGAATCTCCAACTTCGAAAGGAGTATGACTATGAGGATATAAGCTTCCATTTTTATGCATCTGTTTTTTTCTGATAGGAATTATGTATCTTTCAGCTAAAGCTGTATAAAAATTATCAGCTAATTCAGTTGTACTTCTTCCTATTCCTGCTCTTTTGCCTAATGCCTGTTGCTGTCCTTTTCTTTCCTCACTTCTTTCAGTATTTTCGTTCAATATTTGCTTAACAATTTCTTCATACTCCTGTGGATTAGAACATTCTTGAGCAAATTGTTTTAATCCTTCTCTAATCTGATTTTCTGTAAATCCTTCTAATCCATTTCCACTTCCAGAACACGGGTCGTTAGAATTTCTTCCTTCGCCTTGTCCACTTCCTTGACCCTCTCCATCTCCCTCTTGATTTTGTTTGGGCGGTTGATAATCTTTCATTACTTGAACAAATTTTCTGAAACTTGAAGTTTCTTGTTTCTTGTCTAAAAAATCAATATCTTTTAATTTTCCAACTAAACCTTTTTCTTCTTCTGTTAATTCAACTCCAAAATCTTGTCCTGAAACTTCTTGATATAAACCATACATTAATCTTCCTGCTGAATCTCCTTCTTGCAATCCGTAAGCTTTTCTCATTTTAGCAGTTGCTGGATGTTGGACTTCTTGAGTCATATAGAGATTTGTTTGAGCTTCTGTAAATGCAGCCCTTAACTCACTTGTTTTATGTCCATCAGCTAAACCTTGTGCAGATTTCTGTAATCTTAAAACATTCAGTACACTTCCAGGATATTTCATAAAATGAGTCAATTCGTGAGTTAAAACTTCGTTCATTGCTTCTTCATTTCCAATTCCGTGTTGTTTAAATCCTTGTATAAATGGCTCGCTAACTTTTATTTCTAAATTTTTTATATCAATGCAACCATTAGAAATGTTATCCGCTAATTCTGGTTGTGGCAACTGAGGGTAATGAAATCTTTTTCTAGCTTTCTGCCATTCTTTTCCCATTACTTGTTTTAAATTTTCATTTGTCATTTTAAACTCCTATTTTTTCGGCGCACGCGCCTGCGGCGCGAAATTTACCCGACCGCCGGCATAAGAGCCGACCAAACGCCCGTTCCTAGCGCCCAAATCGGAATACCCGTACCGAACGAGCACACACAAACCTATATCTTCTGTTTCATCAGGCATATACAAAGTTCTATCTCCTTTGTCAAGTTGTTTAATTAATGGAAGTCCACCTTTCAAACCATAACCATCAAAGTGGAGGTCTTCTCCAGCTTTTTCTAAGACTTCATGATTATATACTTGTGTTATTCCAGGCAGAACAATAGGTTTAACACCATGAGGCATTCCAGAATCTTTTTCTAGTCCCGGACTAACAATAATCAATCTTTTTTCTAAATCGCTATTGCTTAAATTTAAATCTTGTCTGTGTTTTTTTAATGAATCATGGATTGCTTTCGCTTCTTTTGGATTATATCCGTTTGAACTTGTGTCATACAAAACCAAACCTAAGTCTTCCCAATAATCTTCATTATTTGTTAGGACTCCTGCTTTCAATAAATGCTCAGATTGAACTGGAGTAATTGGAAAAAGATTATGACTTCTTAATTGAGGATTATTATATATTGCAGTTATCAATCCAAATCTTTTAAGAGAGTACATATTTTGAACTTGTCCAGAACTTCCAACAGGAATCTCTGCTTGTGTTCCTCTAAATAATTCATTAGCTTTGGCTATTACTTCTTGATAAAATTCTTTATGCTGTCCATCATAACTAAATATAGAAATGTCTGATACACTATCTGGAAAAACTAAATTTGCTCCTGTTGGCTGAGAAGTATTTTTTCTTGTAGGTTTTACTTCTTCTTTTGGAGCTTCACTATTCCCCCATTTATTTGCAAATTCTAAAGCTCTTGGATTGATTTTATTTGCCATCTTTAACCTCCCAAGTCCGTTGATAAATCTTTAAAGATTGGATGTCCCTTGCCGTCTGCATAGAACTCTTTAGATTCTTGCACAGCTTGGTCTACTCTGCCATGTTTTACTAAATCAATAACTCTTTGATAATTTGCCTGACTTTCAGCATATCTCTTTTTTACTCCAGGCATTTCTTGAGTTCCTTCTTGCAAAAGTGTTTTTGCAATATGCAAATCTAATGGGTCTCTCCTGTCTGAATCTCTAAATGCTTGTTCTGTTTCAGGAGTCCACTTTATTCTATGCCACAAAATATAAGGAGCGACTTGGCTAATATGGTCTAAGTTAACTTCATCTTCACCCTGCAACCATGCTAAAGATTTTGCATATCTTACTAAAGATTTTTCTTCCCTTCTACTTCCACTTCCAGCAAAAGTAGCATTGAGATATAAGCCATTTTGTTTATCTCCTTCTGGATTATCTATGCTTCTTTTCTGTCCATATTTTTGAGAAGAATTCATTTCTGCAACTAAGAAAGCAAAATATTGTTCTGCATCTCTATCAAGAGAAACTTCTCTGACACTTTGCTCAATTTGTGCCTTATCTTCTTTCGTCAAAACCGAAAATCCAGCATCTCTTAATCTTGCCTGTTGCTGTTGAACTATTGCTTCTAATTCTTTTTGTGTTTCTTCAAAAGGTTTTCCAGAATTAAGAATGGCTAAAGCTTTTCTTGTAAGTTCAGGATTTCTTAAAATTTCGTCTTTATCATTGTGATAATCTTGAGCTATATGTAATGCATTCATAACGCCTGGAAATCCAGCTTCGACGGCAACATCAAATCTATCTAAAATTGGGGGAATTAAACCATTATTTCCTTTGTCTGCGTAATTACAAGTTGCAAAGAAAGGTTGTCTTCCTGTTGATACAAAATCATTTAAATAATTCCATTCTCCTCTATCAACTCCGTTAAGAACAACTGCCTGATTAGATTCCGGGATTCTATTAAACTCATCAAATATCTTAGGTCCGACCATTACAAAATGTTGCCAGACAACATCTTCTTCTCCTTGATGCATTTTACCATAATGAGGTCTTCCAACCATTTTTTCTTCAGTTAATTGAGGATTACCTCTAATTGCGACTCTCTTAACTAAGTCTAGTGGTAAACCATTGAATACTGCATTAAGATATTCAGCAGAGGTTGTTTTACCTCCACCATACTCTCCAAATAAAAGCATATTCCCTCTGCTCAATTCTGTTAATGTTCCAAAAAGTAAAGCAGAATTATATCTCTGTCCATTAGCTTCAAAATCATCTCTATTTAAATAAAAGTCCTGACTAATTCTTCCACATAATCCCTGTACTTTATCCTGCAAGGTATCTTTTTTATTGGCCATTTTCTTTCTCCTTCAATGTTTTATTTAGACTAAATTCAATAGCGTGAGATTTATTTCTAAATACTCCATTTTTTATAACGCTGTCTAACAATTTAATGGTTTCTTTTTCTATCGTGATACTTAATTTTTGTTTCATCTTGTAAAATAGTACGAAAGCGTACTTTATAAACCTTTTGATTAGTGTAACTATTAAGTGAGAACATAATAAAATAGGAATACTTGCTTCTACAAGAACAAAAGAATCAAAAATCTATGAAAAATCTTTTATTTCTACAACGATAATTTATCCGACAAAAGAAGAGCAGAAGAAAGTATCAGAAACCATCATTAAGATTATAAGAAAATCTTATAATGAAAAAGATAAATTAGAGATAGACAAAATTATTTTCAATCTTAAAAAAAGAGGTGCTGAAAAAATAATTCTTGCTTGTACAGATTTAGCAAATATAACTAAGAAAAATGATTTTATAATTGACACTCAAGAAATTTTAATTTCCTCAATTAAAAGGATGATAAAGGATTAAACATAAAAAAAGAGGTCATTAGAAAAGATTAAAACATCAGATTCCTTCATTCTCAAATGAAACAAGCAATAAATATATTATTAAAATTAGATAAGAAAACAGATAAAATTAGAAGGAAGTATGATCCTTATAGCGATAAATTCAAACCACATATAACTTTAGTTTATCCCTTTGAATTTAAAGATCAGAAAGCATTAATTGGTCATATTGAGAATGCTATTAAATGTGTTAAGCCTTTCAAAATTTCGTTGGAAAAGATAGGAGAATCGTTTCCATTTGTCCAATTAATTGCAAAAGAAGGAAAAAAAGAATTATTACTTTTGAGGAAAAAGTTGAATGGTAAAATATTAAGAGATCTTGGAGAAAAGGAGCCATTGAAATATCCACCCCATATGACAATAGGGATTATTGAAAACAAAGGAGATTTTAAGAGGAAAGTTAAAGAAATAAAAATGTTAAAACCTTATTACAAATCCACAATTAGATCAATTCAGTTAATAACTCTAGATAAAAATATGGTAATTAAATCAAAGAGGAGTTTTAGACTAATATGAAGATAGGAATAATTGGACCAAATACTCTTAAGGAAGGAAGTTTAGAAGAAAGAAAAAACCTGATAGATAAAGTTGCTAAGATAATAGCAAAATCTGGAAATGAAATAATTCTTACTCCAGATAAGAACTCTTTATTAGAATATTTTGGAGAAAAATATCTAAAGAATAAAGGAAAGAAAATATGGTTAATTATTCCTACAGAAAATAAAGATTATGAAAAATATCTTAATACAAAACTTGGAGAGACAATTTCATGTATTGATTGGGATAGACAAGCAGATGAATTTAACAGAAAAAGCGATTTATTTATCTGTTTAGGCTATTCTTGGGGTGCAATGAAAGAAATCGCTTGTGCTCAGTACTTTAATAAAAAGAAAATTTATGTTTTAAAAGAATTTATTTCTGAAGAGTTGCCAAAAGAACTAAGCTTTTTGGTTGAATATATTTCGATTAAAGAAATCCAGGAGAAATTGGAATGAAACTTGATTATTTTAATGCAGACCGAAAAGTAATAGATGCTTTTAACAGAATAAGGGACGAGCCCCTAGATGTAATAAAAAATCGCTGTTGGGAAAAATCCAAAAAACTAAAAAAACTACTAGAAAATTTAGGGTACGAGGTAAGATTTGGATTATGCTCATTTAGATGGTCTTTTCAGAGGTTTTCAAAAGATATCTTAAACTTTCCTCATGAAGACATAGGATACCATTTGTTTTTGTGGGTAAAAATTCACAGGGATTATTTAATTGTTGATCCTTCAAATGATTCTCTATTACCTGAATACAATGAATGGGGTGGGTTGACAAACTGCAAATTAGGAGTAATTCCAGAAGAGATTTTCAACAAAAATAAAGATAATAAATTAGAAGAAAAAGAAAAAATTGAAAATGAAAACTTCAAAAAATATAAGGAATTTTATGGGGCAGTAAATAAATTTCTAGAAAAGGTGAGAAAAAAATGAAACTATTTTTATCTGGGGGAAGCAAAAGAGCATTTAGTTTAGATAAGAAATTCATGGAAGTAGTTAATAAATCAAAACCAATGTTATATATCCCAATTGCAATGGATCCTAAAACACATCCTTATTCAGAATGTTTTGAATGGATTAAAAGATATTTTTCTGAATTTAATTTTAGCAATATAAAAATGATTACTAATTTAAAAAAGATTAAAAGAATTGATTTAGATAGATTTGGAAGTGTTTATATTGGGGGAGGAAATACACCTTATTTATTGAAAGAACTCAAAGAATCAGAATTTTATGAAAATCTAAAATATTTAATTGAAAAAGACATCCCGCTTGCAGGAGGAAGTGCCGGGGCAATCATATTTGCTAAAACAATTATTCCTTCATTAAGTGATGATGAAAATAAAGTTGGATTAAAAGATTTTAGTGCATTAAATGAGCTACAAAACTATGATTTATGGGCGCACTACGAACCTTCAATCGATAATGAAGTTTTAAAATACATAAAAAAATACAATCTAAAAAAAATAATTGCTCTTCCAGAATATTGCGGAGTTTATGCAAATGATAGGGAAATGCAAATCATCGGAGAACATTCTGCTTGGATTTTTGATTCAAAAGGCAAGAGAGAAATAAAGAATGGAGAAATGTTTAAATGAAACTCCTAACAGCAATAACAGACAAAGAAATTACTGGAGAAGGAGTTGAATTTAAAGGAACTTATTCTTTTAGGTCTGCAGTAAGAGCAATTGTATTTAATTCTGAAAATAAGATTGCCATACTTAATGCAAAAAAATATGGTTTCCATAAGTTACCGGGAGGAGGAATTGAAAAAGGAGAGGATAAAGAAAAAGCTCTAGAAAGAGAATTGCAAGAAGAAATCGGTTGCAAAGCAAAAGTTACAAAAGAAAGTGGGAAGATTATAGAAATAAAAAATAAATATGGCCAAAAGCAAGAATCATTTTGTTATGTTGCTAAAGTAATAAGTGAGGGTTGCTCTAATTTAACAAAAGAAGAAAAAGAGGATTTAGGCATAGAAGTTAAATGGATGAAATTAGAAGAAGCTATAAAACTATTTGAAAAAGATAATCCAAAAGATTATACTGCTAAATTTATTAGATATAGGGATTTGATTTTTCTTAAGGAATTAAAATGACTCCGGACAAAGCATTTTTCGATAAAAGATACTCTGAAAACAATTACAAATTTACTTTCAAATACGATAAAGAGATTTTAAACCAAATACTAAAACTAAAAAAATCTGGAAAGGTTCTTGATTTGGGTTGTGGGGAAGGGGGATTATCTCTCAAATTAGCAGAAGGGGGATTTGATGTAACTTGTGTTGATATATCTAAAAAAGCAATTGAAAAGATAAAAAAAGAAGCTAAAAAAAGAAAAATTAAAATCAATGCAATTAATCATGATTTAGAAGATTACAAAATAACAGAGGATTATGATTTAATACTCGCTTTAGGAATAATTCATTTTTTAGGAAACTTAGGAGAAGAATATATAAAAAGAATACAAAGACACACACAAAAAGGTGGGATAAATATAATCGATGCTTTCATAAATAAGTGGCTTCCTAAAAATAAGATAAAAGAATTATATAAGGAATGGAAAACTATAGATTACGAAGAATACAAACAAAAATTAATCAATGGAAACAAAAAATGGATGAATTACCTCGTTGCAGAAAAAAGATATGGGGGTTGGCAATGTTGGGTAGATATCTATAAAGATTATGTTATAAAAACCCCTAAAACCAAAAAAGAAATTTATGAGATAATAAAAAGATACCTTGATTCTATAGGGAAATCAAAAGAAATCAATGAAAGAACTGAACAAATGATTAAAGATATTCAAGAGTCTGTTAAGATAATAAAAAATTCCAAAATTCCAAAAAAATTGCTTGCTTCTTCTAAATTTCTTCCAACTGGAGAGATAAAACAAAAGAGAGCATTAGTTTTAGAAGATAAATTTGAAAAATTAGTTAAGAAAAAAAGAGATAAAGAAATTAAACAATTAATTGATAAGAGCATAGATTTTATCATTGAACTCTGGAAGTATGGAATTCATGAAAAAACTTTTAAAGTTTATTCTAATTTTGGTTTGATTGATAATGAAATTGTCTTAGTTGATTTATTTGAACTAACAAATAAAAAAGAAAAAGTTGAAAAGCAAATTATAAATAAAAAGTGGGAAAATTTGCAAAAGACAACGCATCTTCCTAAAGAATATATTGAATATTTTTTAACCCAAGTTGAAAAAAGACTGACAATTAAAAAACTAAATGAAGTTTGGGAAAAGAATTAAAATGAGATTAATTCTCGTACGCCACGCAGAATCAAAAGCAAATGCTGAAGGTATCAATCAAGGCCAGAAGATAGATACTTCTTTATCTAAATTAGGGATTAGACAAGCGAAACAAGTTGCACAGAGGTTAAAAGATGAAAAAATTGATATAATTTATTCTTCTGATTTAAAAAGAGCTAAAGAAACATCTGAACAAATAAACAAATTTCATAAACTTAAGATAATTTATGACAAGAGACTAAGAGAAAAAGATCATCCTGAGGAGAGCATAGAAACATTTGTTAATAGATTAATATCTTTCTTCGATGAAATAAAAAAGATTGATAAAAATATTTTAGTTGTGGCTCATGGAGGTACAAATCTGAACCTTTTAGCAATTTCAACTGGAGACAGAGAAAAAGGTGGAAAATTAGTTAGAAGATATAAACAATCAAATACCTCAGTAAGCATAATAGAAAAAGAAGGAGAACATTTTAAAATTCAGTTGATTAATTGCATTAAACATTTTAAACCAGATAAAAAACTAATTGGAATATTTGAAAAAGTTCAAAAAATATCTTATAGAGTTTGCCAATTTGATACAGTCGGCCATAATGTCCCCGACCATTTTTGGATTGACGTTGCCGTAGACTCTGTCTCCAACCATTACTACCGGAGCTAAACCGCAAGCTCCGACGCATCTCAAAATATCCAAAGAGTACTTCCCGTCGGGAGTAATATCTCCGGATTTAATATTAAGAAAATTCTCAAACTCCTGTAAAACTTTTTCCGCTCCGCGAACAAAACAAGCGGTCCCCATACAAATACTAATGTTTACCTTCCCTTTCGGTAGCGTCGTAAAATAATTATAAAAACTTATAACCCCCGACACTTCCGAATGGCATACGCCTAACTTCTCGGCGACAAATCGCTGAACCTCTTCCGGCAAATAACCGAAAAGACTCTGCGCTTTATGCAAAACTTGAATGAGATACCCCTTTTTTCTAGGGTCTTTTGAATTAATA
>CAYQOK010000015.1:8443-15929 GCA_964419155.1 Candidatus Woesearchaeota archaeon | reverse complement strand
TTTCTATACTAAATTCATTTTCATCAATAAAAACTTCATCAGTTACTTCTTTAAACTCAATAGGAATACTATTGTAGGGAACTAATAGTTTTATCATTTTTTCAAAATTTTCTTTTGTTCTTTTTGGTCCATATATAAATAATTTTTTTGAATATTGATTTAATAATAATGTTTGTAATAATCCAGGTAATCCTAAGATGTGGTCTCCATGCCAGTGAGTTATTAGTATTTTTGTAATTTTACACGGATTTAGTTTTGCTTTTCTAAATTGTCTTTGTGTTCCTTCTCCGCAATCAATTAAAATATTTTCTTCTTTATACTGAAGCAATATAGAGGTGTGATTTCTTTTTGCTGTTGGAATTGCCTGACTGGTTCCCAGAAAATTTATTTTTATAGTCATATAATTATTTATTATATAAAGTTTATAAAACTTGGCGATTTTTATTTATTTTAAATTTATAAATTTCTCCTGCTAAAAATACAATAGAAGATAGTGTTATTATAAATAGCATTTCAAACAGACTGATGATTACAAAATCAAATGCATTTCTTATTGGAGGGATATAGATTGCTAAAAAAGTTAAAATAACTGAGATTGATAATGCCCAATTAAATGGTTTGCTGCTAAATAATCCTATTTTGAAAATTGATTTTTTTAAAGACCTTAAATTTATTGCATTAAATATTTGGGTAAATGCAAGACCTAAAAAAACAGTTGTTCTTGCTTTTTCTAAACTTTGGCTTAGATACTGATTAAATAAGAAAAAACTTATTCCAACCATTAAAATTGTAATTATTATTAAGAAAGGGATAATTTCTTTTGATAAAATATTTTCATTTTTATTTCTTGGTTTTTCATTTAGCAAATCATGGTGTTTTGGTTCTGCAGCTAGTGCAAGATCTGGAACTCCATCTGTAACTAAATTGAGCCATAATAGTTGTCTTGCTAAAAGTGGTAGTGGTAATCCTATTAAAAGCGCACCCAACATGCTTAAATATTCTGCAAAATTAGTTGTTATAAGAAAAAAACTGGATTGTCTTGTATTATTAAAAACTAATCTTCCTTCTTCAATTGCATTTATAATTGAAGAAAAATTATCATCTGTTAAAACAATATCACTAGACTCTCGCGCAACATCTGTTCCTACAATACCCATAGCTATCCCTATATCTGCTTTTTTTAGTGCAGGCCCATCATTTACTCCATCTCCGGTCATTGCAACAATATGCCCCTTTTTTTGTAATAGCTCTGCTATTCTAAATTTTGATTTTGGTGTTAATCTTGAGAATACATTATATTCATCTAATGCATCTTCAAGTTCTTTATCTGACATAGAAGAAATTTCCTTATCATCAAGAGCTTTTTGTTCTAGTCTTTGTTTTTCTGAAATTATTCCTACCTCACATGCAATTGCAAGAGCTGTTTCTTTATGATCTCCTGTAGCCATAATAACTTTTATTCCAGCACCCTTTGCTTTTGCAACTGCTATTCTTACATCTTTTCTTGGAGGGTCTCTTATTCCAACTAATCCTACAAACACTAATTTTTGAATATTCTCCTGTGTACTCTTGTTAATTGTTTTTGTTTCCTTATATGCTAATGCAAGAACCCTCATTGCATTTTTTGTTAGATTAGATATTTTTTTATTTATTGCTTCTTTATCTTTTTTTAATAATTTAAATTCTTTTCCAGATCTTAAAATAAAATCAGATCTATCAAGAACTGATTCTGGAGATCCAATAACAAATATCTCATTTATTCCTTTATTATTTTTAAAAATATTTGCTCTTAATCTTAATTCCTGATTAAATGGAATTTCAGTTATTTTTTTTAGTTCATTACTTAAATTTTGTTTTTTTAATTCTGCTTTTTGACATAACACTGATAGAGCTGCTTCTGTTGGATCTCCAAAAACTTCATAAGTTGAATTTTTTTTATTTGATTTATATGCTTTTGAATCTTGTCCTAAACAAGCAATTTTTAATGTTTTGTTAAGATCAATATCTTTTAAGGGATTTATTTTATTATTATTTAAATAAAAGTTTCCTCTGGGTTCCCATCCATTTCCAGAAATAGAATATTCTTTAGAAATTAAAATTATTTTTTCAACATTCATTGTGTTTTCTGTTAAAGTTCCGGTTTTATCTGTAAGAATTACATCTACTACTCCAAGAGTTTCTGTTGCAGGAAGGGTTCTTATTATGGCATTTCTTTTTGACATCCTGTAAGCACCTATTGCTAAAACAACTGCTAAAACAGCTGGAAGTCCTTCTGGAATTGCTGAAATTAAAACAGCAATAGCAAACAATAGGGTTTCATTAAAACTAAAATGTCTTATAAAATAACCTACTATAAATACAATTAATGCACCAATAAATGCTAATAATCCCATTTGCTTTGCTAATAAATTTGTCTTTTTTTCAAAGTGTAATGAGTCTTTTTTTACTTCTTGTATTTGTTCTGCTATCTGACCTATTATTGTTGAATTTCCTGTTGAAGTTATTATTGCT
This sequence comes from Candidatus Woesearchaeota archaeon, assembly GCA_964419155.1. Lineage (GTDB taxonomy): Archaea > Nanobdellota > Nanobdellia > Pacearchaeales > GW2011-AR1 > CAYQOK01. The sequence continues at coordinate 13,418 of CAYQOK010000015.1, read as the reverse complement.
TTTGCAGAACCACCTACTACAAAAGTTCCCATCCAAACCATATTACTAATGTCGCCTAAACTAACCTCTGTCTCTAATTTTTTCTCTGATTTTTCAACAGGAAGAGATTCTCCGGTAAGAGATGACTCTGTAATCTTAAGATCCTGAGATTCAATGATTCTTGCATCTCCAGGAACTTTATCTCCTTGATTGAGTAGGATAACATCTCCAGGAACTAAATCCTTTGAATTAATCTGAATTAAATTATTATTTCGATACACTTTTGCATAAGATACAATTGTTTTTTTAAGTGCATTTATTGATTTTTCTGCTTTATACTCTTCAAAAAATCCAATTCCGGTGTTTACTAGAAGAACAAGTAAAATTACATAAGCATCGATCATATGTCCATAAAAAACAGAGAAAATTGCTGCAATTATTAAAATATATACTAAAGGACTTTTGAACTGCTTTAAAAAAATGAAAATTGCATTAAATTTCTTTGATTCTTTTATTATGTTTAAACCATATTTTGCTAATCTTTTATCAGCTTCATTTTGATTAAGTCCATTAATATTTGAAGAAAATGTTTTTAAAACTTCTTTTGAATCTTTTAAATAGAACCTCTTTTGATCTAATTTCATTTTAATAAATAGGAAAAATTATTTATTAACCTTTGCGTTTATGTGAATTTTGTTTATAAATAGCTTAAAAATAAACTTTTTATAATTAAAACAAAAAGAAATTTAAACCCCTATTAGTTTTTAAAAAAGGGAATATTTAAAAACCTGTTTTATTGAAGATTATTATGAAACTACCTAAAAAAACAAATCGTTATTGTCCAAAGTGTAAAAAAAGCACAGAACAGAAAATATCTTTGGTTAGCAGTGGCCATAAAAGAGGAACTTTAACAAGGGGTTCTATTTCAAGAGCAAAAAAAAGACATGCTATGCCTGGTTTGGGAAACAAAGGAAAGTGGGGTAGTAAGAAGGCAGTTAAATCATGGAAAAGAAAGTCAAAAACAACTACAAGAAAAGTCCTTTTATATACTTGTAATGATTGTAAAAAGAGTACACAATCTGAATCAAGGAGGGTAAGTAAAATATTATTTGAATAATGGCACAACCACAAAAAAGAAAAAAGTTTTTTGAAATAGAAAATGATTTTTTAAGTGAGAAGCATGAAGCTTATGCAATGGCTATTGAAGATTTGGATGGGAGAAGAATAAAGCTTGATATGACTAGAAAAGCAAAAGGAAAAAGTGTTGATATGGTCTTTAAAATATCTGTAAAAGACCAAAAAGCAGGTGTAGAACCAATTAAATTAAGATTAATGCCTTATTTTATTAAACATATGCTTAGAAAGAGAATAAGTTATATAGAAGATTCTTTTCAGGCTCAAACTCAAGAAAGTAATATTATTATAAAACCTTTTTTGATTACTAGAAAAAGAGTATCTCGGGCAGTAAGAGCAGAATTAAGAAGATCTGTAAAAGAAATTATTTTAGAAAAAACACAATTAAGAGATAATCGTTCTTTGTTTAAGGATATTTTAACAGGAGATTTTCAAAAAGAATTAAGTTCAAAATTAAAAAAGATTTATCCTTTATCTCTTTGTGAAATAAGAATCTTAGAAGTTAAGGGAGATATAACTAATAAAAAAGAATTAGAAAAAATTAAAAAAGAAGAGGATATTCAAGAAATTTCTCAAGATTTAAAAGAAGCTGATAAAGTAGAAACTAAAAAAGAGATTAAGAGAGTAAGTAAAAAACAAAAAGAGAAAAAAGAGTAAGATGATTGAACATTGTTTAGTTCTTATAAAACCAGATAGTATTATGAAGTCAATAACAGGAGATATAATTAGTTCTCTTTCAACAACAGGTTTAGAAATTATTGGAATGAAAGTTATTTCTGTTTCAGATAGATTAGCAAGAGAACATTATAAAGAACTGGAGTTAAAAAAACCGCAGGTTTTTGAAGAAACCATTAAGTATATTACAGGGCAATTTCATATTAAAAAAGTAATTGCGATAATTTATTCAGGAGAAAATGCAATTGAAAAAATTAGAACAATTACTGGTCCTACAAATCCTGAAGAAGCAGATCCAACTACAATAAGAGGCAAATATGGAAGAATTAATTCTAAATTAAATATTATGGAAAATGTTGTTCATGCATCTGATAGCTCTGAAAATGCAGAAAAAGAAATTAAACTTTGGTTTAAACCTACTGAGATAATAAGAGAAATTTATCCTATAAAAGAAATAGAAAAATTAACTAAGATTTTTATGTGGGATTAAAAACATAATTTTTTAAATGAACTTAATTATATAATCTTATCTTGCCTCTATAGCTCAGTGGTAGAGCATCGGTTTTGTAAACCGGGGGTCGGGGGTTCGAATCCCTCTGGGGGCTTGACTTTTTTTTGTCTGTTTTCATAGTTTTAGGTTATAGTCAAGGTTAGAGTCCGAACTGTTAAAGGGTTATTTTCGATTTTTTTGTTTAAAATAAAAAATTATAGCAGGTGTTGGAATAATAAGAATTGGACTCTGAATATTAAATTCAAGATATTAAAATTATTTTCTTTAAGATTTTATTGCTTTAATTTTTCAATGAATTTTAAAAAACTTTTATTTTTTTTAACTTCAAATTCTTTTAACATTTTTCTTCTTTTATAAAAATAAAATACGAGATAGGGAATGAATCCAATTATATTTAAAAAAATAACTATTACAAAAGCAATGTAGTTATCTGAATCTATTTTATTTGAAAGTTTCCAGCTGATGATTGCTAAAATTAATGAAACTATACTAAGAATTATTCCATAAAAAATATTATTAAAAATTAAAATATATAATGGTGCAATTATTAAAACTAATAAAAAATAGATAAATGATATTTTTTTATTAAAAACATCTTCTTTTTTTGATTTTAAATCCATATTTATTTGAGTTTAAATAACTATAAAAATTTAATCTTCTTCAACAGCATCTGCTTTATTATCAACAATTAATATATTAGCAATTTCACCAGGAAGATTTACAATATCTCCTGATTTAAAGGGCCCAATTTTATTACCTTCAAGATCTAAGAATTCCTCTGTATTTTCTTTAAAAATTATTAATTTGTTTTTTTCAGAGAGTTCATCAGTATCTCCGCTGTGAAGAGATTTTTCCATTTCCTTATCACTATCATTTAGGGCCTTTATTATTTTTTCAAACATTTCTTTTTCAAATGGAAGCATATTTTCAAAATCTCTTTTACTTACCCCTGTTTCTGTTGACACAAAAGAAAGGTCTAATATTTTTCTTTTTCTTCTTAACATTAATTCTTTAAATATTGCTATTGCATTTTCTAATTGTTTTTTTGATTTTTGGGTGTTTGGAGAAAATAAATCTGTTTCTTCACTAACAGTCTTTTTTTTATCTTTTACATAATTTGAAACTTCTTTTACAAAATCTTTTATTAGCGGTTGAAGCTGTTCACTATATCTTTCTTTTCTTAATGCCTCATATAAATCATTGTATGTTATCATTTTACTATAGTTCTAGCTTCATTTATCACTAAAATTAGATAATCTTTATAACCTTTATTATACCAGAATTATTAATTAACTTTTATTTTTCCTATTTTTTTTAAATAATGTTTTTTCAAGAATTTTATTTCCGTATAATTTTCCAAGTTCTCCATTATACATCTGCACTTCAGAGAATTTATTACATTTATCTGGTTTTCCTAATGGATTATAAAATAAAACCGGAACCGGATCTGATGTATGTGTTTTTAATTTACAGGGGGTAGAATGATCTGCGGTAATCAATAGTTTAATTTTGTTTTTTTCAACATAATTTCTTAAAAAACTAAAAAATCTTTTATCTAACTCTTCTAAGAACCTTATTTTTTCATGAGGTTTATTATCATGTCCCGGTAAATCTGTTTCTTTAAAATGAACATATGCAAAATCATATTTTTTCCTTTTTTTCTTTAAGACTTTTGAGGAGTATTTAATCATTTTATAAAGACTATCAGATAGGTTTTTGTAAACATCTGGAGATTTTAATGTAGGATAGCTACAAGAATATACATCCATTCCAGCTATACTACAAATTCCTTTTTCAAGAGGCATATTTACTATTCCCATTGCATTTTCAAATTTTTTTATTTTTGGAATTTCTACTCCAGGATCTCTTAATAAAATAAAATTTGCAGGCATTAATCCTTTTTTTCTTCTTTCTTCATTTATTTTATGATTTTCTAAAATTTTAAATGCTTGATCCATAAAGGAGTTTACAAGATTCACAGTATACTCTGTATTTTCTTCTTCATCTAATGCCTCAGACCAAGCAAATTCTTCTTTTAATTTGATTTTTCCTTCTATGTTCTGATAAGTATCTGTTGATGTTATGTTGTCTGAAAATCCTCCTTTAAAGACCAATACTCCCCTATGTTGAATGGTTGAATAAAATTTGAATTTAGAAGGAAGTTTTATTTCTTTATTTAGTGCTTTTGATAGTTCTCTTGCTTCTTTTGTTGTTAGGGTTCTTCCAGCCCTACGATCAATTACTTTTTTTGATTTTAAATTATCAATTGTAGCAAAATTTGCTCTTAGTGCAAGATCTCCTCTTTCAAGTTTTATTCCAGTCCCTTTTGCTTCAAATTGACCTCTTGAAGAAATTCTAAAATCATTTCCTAAAATAGCAATAACTGCAGTATCTGATTCAGGGGCAACTTTTTCACTTATAGGATATAAATAACCTAGTTTTCCTTTTTCTGCTAAGTAATCTAAATTAGGGGTTTTTGCAACTTCTAATGGGGTTTTTCCTTGTAAGCTGGGTGTAGGTAAATCACCCATTCCGTCAAGTATTATTAAAATTTTATCCATAATTATTTTATGTTAACTAAATTTATAAACCTTCGGTTGTTTTTGTTGCTATGTTTAAATCACTAAAGCAAAAATTAAGTTCTTGGATAAAAAAGTCAAAAGAGAGTATTGAAGA
>CAYQOK010000015.1:3451-8343 GCA_964419155.1 Candidatus Woesearchaeota archaeon | reverse complement strand
ATTCAAAAATCTTTTTCTTATAAATTAAAACAAGAAGATTTTGAAGACCTATTTGAAGATTTAGAACTTCTTTTATTAGAAAATAATGTTGCATTAGAAGTTGTTGAAGAAATAAAAAAATGTCTAAAAGATGAGCTTATTGGAAAAGAGATTAAAAAACAAGATTTAGAAAATCAAATAAAAACTTCTCTTGAAAAATCTTTGGAAAAAATATTAATTGAACCAGATGATCCCATGGACATTATAAAACAAATTAAAGAACAACAAAAAGGACCCTTTAAAATTCTTTTTTTTGGAATAAATGGTGTTGGAAAAACAACTTCAATTGCAAGATTAGCCTATTTATTATCTAAAGAAAATATCTCTTGTGTTTTTGCTGCTTCTGATACTTTTAGGGCTGCTTCTATTGAACAATTAAAAGAACATGCAGATAAGTTAAATATTAAAGTGATTCACCAAGATTATGGTGCAGATCCAAGTGCTGTTGCTTTTGATGCTATTAAATATGCACAATCGCATAACATTGATGTTGTTTTAATTGATACTGCAGGAAGAATGCATACACAAGAAAATTTATTAAAACAAATGGAGAAAATTTGCAGGGTTTCTGATCCAGATTTAAAAATATTTGTTGCAGAGTCTATTGCAGGAAATGATTCTGTTGAACAAGCAAAATCTTTTAATGAGATGATTGGTATTGATGGTTCTATTTTAACTAAAGCAGATATTGATGAAAAAGGCGGCTCAATTATTTCTATTTCTTATATCACTAAAAAGCCTATTTTTTATTTAGGTATTGGACAAAATTATGAAGATCTTAAATTATTTAATAAACCGGAATTTATTAAAAATTTAGGTTTAACAGAAACTGTTGATTTAGTTTAGATTTTTTGAATTCAAAAACTTTAAAAACAATGAAAAATCACTAATCTTATGAAAAATAGATTTATTAAAGTTAGATGTAAGAACTGTAAAAATGAACAGATTATATTTGAGGCAGCTTCAACACAAGTTAAGTGCATAATCTGTGATCAGATTTTAGCAAAACCACAAGGTGGAAAAGCAAAATTAGAAGCTAGTTTAATTGAAGTTCTAAATTAAAAATTATTGAAGATGTCTAAAGATATACATGAAGGACAGATAGTTCTATGCACTGTAGATAGGATTGTAGGAACAGTTGTATTTGTTAAGCTAGAAGATTCTGGTTTTGAAGGAACAATTACTTTTTCAGAAGTTTCTCCTGGACGAATTAGAAATATAAGAGATTTTGTTTTTCCTGGAAAAAAAATTGCATGTAAAATATTGAATTTTGATAAAAATGGACTGCAGTTATCTTTAAGAAGAGTTAAACTTAAAGAGAAAAAAGAAATAAATGAATTTTATAAAAAAGAAAAAAGTTATCTTGCAGTATTAAAATCTAACTTAAAAGAATCTGAAGATATTATTCAAAAGATACGGGATGATTTTGAATCTTTAACTGAATTCTTTGATAATATAAAAGAAGATCATGGTATTTTAAAGAAATATGTTTCAGATAAAATTGATTTTGAAAAAATAATAAAGGTTTTAGATTCTAAAAAAGAAAAACAAAAAGAATTAACTAAAAAATTTTCTTTGATTAATAAATCTGAATCTGGAATAACTGGAATAAAGGATATAATTAGTGAGGGAATTAAAGGTTATGAAAATTGTTCTGTAACAACAATAGGTGCTGGTAATTATCTTTTAAAGATTATTTCAAAAGATCTTAAAAAAGCTGATTCAGATTTAAATAATATAATTAATTTTTTTGAAGATCAGTCTAAGAAAAAAGGGTTTGGTTTTAAATTAATTAAAAATTAAAAAAGGGTTTTTTGATTACTCTTTTGAATTAAATTTATCGTTCCATAAACACCATCATATCCAGGATTTACTTTGATATTCCCTATTCTGTTTTGAATTATTAAATTAATAAGGTTTTCAGAAATATAATCTATTTTTTTAAATTCTGTTTTTTCTATGTTTAATAGTATGTTAAATTCTGTTTTAAATTCTTTTATAAGTTTATTGTAAATTTCCCATGTTTTTTTAGAGTTTAAACTTGTTTTTTCTGAAAAAGCAATAATCTCATGTAGTGGGAGTATGCTGTAAAAGGGTTTTGGTTCCTTAACTGGCTTTGTTGAAAATATGCTTATTGAATTGTTTTTATCTGGGTCTTGTTCTTTTTCTAATTCTTCAACCCTATATTCTACTCCCTTTGTTAATGGTTTTTTACATATGGGGCAAATTTCATTTAGTTTTATTGTTTCTTTGGGTTCGCATGAAAAGTTACAGTTCCTATGGCCATCAAAATGATATTTTCCATATCCTGGATCTACTTCTATTGTTCCCTTAAAGGTATTTTGTCTTATTTGATTTATTATATCTTTATAATTATTTTCACTATCTTCTGATTCATAAAATATTGTTGCTTCTCTTCCGAGTCTCCAAGGCCAGAAACTATGGGCATCTGAGAAACTTACAATGCTTATGTTTTCTAATTCTTTTATTTTTAGATTCATATAAGGATCACTGGAGATTCCTGTTTCTATTGCATGTATTTTTTCAACTTGAGATCCAAATGCTTGTTTTAAACTATTAAATCCTCCCTTACTTCCAAATATTCCAAACCAGGGAGTCCAGATATGTGCGGGAATTATTTCAATATCTTCGCTTATATTAGATAAGTCTTTAACAAATTTTTCGCATGAAATTCCAAAAATAGGTCTTCCATCATAATCTCTTCTTCCTTTTGTATCTAAATATTTATTTATCTCATCAACTACCTTAAAATTAGGAGCAAAGATTAATAAGTGGATTCTTCTTCCCTTACTGTCTTTTGTGAACATAAATGATAATTCACTTGTTAACATAAATTGAACTTCTTGGTTTTTATAAGTAAATAAATTATTTTTTTCAGTAAGATTATTTTTTAGTTCTTTTAACCATTCTGGGTGTGTGAAATCTCCAGTTCCAAGAAGGTTTATTCCCTTTATTTTTGCCCATTTATTTAAATTTTCAATATTTAGATCCTTACTTGTCGCTCTCGAAAATCTTGAGTGTATATGTAAATCAGCAAAAATCTCTTTTTTTATCATTGGTTTAGATAATTTTTAGTAGTTATAAAATTTATTGCACTAAGACTATTTCTTTTTTTTAATAAAAAGAATAATTCCCCCAGTTATTCCTGAGATTAATATTAAAACCCCTACTAATATGAGTATCCATTTTTTTGATTCTTTATTTGAATTTTCTTCATTTTTTGTTGCTTCTAAAGAATCAGATGCAGTGCTTGTTGTAGTTGCATTTAAGCTTGTTGTTTTTTCTGGTTTTAGTTCATGAATTGCCTGAGCAGTAACATTTGCAATACTTTCATTAATTGAATTTAATTTAACATTTATATCATAATAATTATCTCCAGTCACTTCAAATTTTTTTTCGTCATTAATATCAAATGTTTCTTGTTGGGGGTCAGAGCTTACATTAATTATTGCACTGGTTTTATTCAAAGAGATAACCCCAACATAATGACTATCTCCATTAACTTTTATTCTTATTCTATAGCCCTTTTTTAGCTCAGCACTATATCCTTCTTTTGATTGATTTTCATCTGCTAATTTTGTTAGTATCCAGAAATTATTTTCTGTTGTTTCTGCTGTATTTTCATCTGAATTATCTGCTGTATTTTCATTTGATTCTGAACTTAAACTAATATTTAATACCCTAGCACTACTTTTTTTTGTATTTCCTGCACTATCTGTACAATTAATATACCAAGTATCTTTACCTTCTGTTAGGGATGTTGTGTAGATCCCTATTTTTTCTGATTTGACTATATCATTTTTGGTTTCAAGAATATTATTTTTGAATATTAGTTTACAGTTATCTATATCACTAGTATCACTTATGGTAAATGTAAAATTATATGAGGTTGAAGTAATAACTGAATCATCAGAAGGTTCTGATAGTGTTATCTCTGGTATTGTTCTGTCTATTATTATTGTTCTTGTTGTTGTAGAGTTTAAGTTGTTTGAGGTATCATTTACAGTTGCATTAATATAATAAGTTCCTTCTGGATAATCTTCTATGTTAGTATAGAACAAAGATCCTTGGTTTGGTGTTGAGTTAACTAGTCCTGATGAATTAAATATGTCTAATTTTATTGTATCAATTATTCCATTGTCTGTTGCACTGATGTTAAATATCAGAGATTTACTACTTTGGCTGTTCTGTATGCTGGGATTTAAAAATTCTATTTTGTTTGGTGGTGTTATATCATTAATAATTAATGTTATATTTGAGTTAAATGTTTTTGTTAAAGTAAATGCATTAATAGTCAGATTATAGTTTCCAGGATTTTCTGCTGAAAGACCTATCCAAAAATAGTTTGTTTCAGAACTACTGATTAGCTCTAATGATTCTTCATTATACCATGTTAAAACATTTGAATCTGAAACTTTAAAAGTTGAGTTAACTGAACTTGTCCCATTTTTTGAATAATCTAAATTAATCTCTTGTGGAAAACTGATATTTATCAGGTTTATTGATTCTGTATCTTGATCTGTTATACTAATGTTTATTATTGAGTTTGTATCTTCATTTAAAAAATAACTGGATTCTCCATTATTGGTTAGGACCAGTATATTAGCAAAAATAAAATGATTTAGGAATAGTAAAAAAATAAATACTAATAAAATTTTAAAAATATAATTTTCTTTAGAATTTTTAATTAATTTTTTCACCATCTTTACTAAATTCTTAATAATAATGGATTTATAAACATTTTCAGTTGGGGGCTTATTGATTTCTTAGAACTTAATCTTAGAACTTAATCTTAGAACTTAATCTTAGAACTTAATCTTAGAACTTAATCT
>CAYQOK010000015.1:0-3351 GCA_964419155.1 Candidatus Woesearchaeota archaeon | reverse complement strand
TAGAACTTAATCAGGATACATCACTTAAATAAATTGCATAGATACATAACCTATTTATATAAATAAAAATAATTTAAGATAGGATTGGTAAATGCCCTTATAGTTTAGTTGGATAGAATACGACCTTGCGGAGGTTGAGACCGAGGTTCAAGTCCTCGTGGGGGCGTTGAACCTAAAGGTTCATACTTGCAAAAGGCTTAAAAACTAGCTTCTGCTCTATTTTCTATGGTGTTTAAAGAAAGTTTTCTGAAGATGAAAGAGAAGCTGTTGAATGACTCTTCTATATGCAAGGAAAATAGAAAGCTATTCAGAGAATTTTTTGAATGGGAAGAAAATAAGCTGAAAAGAATTAATGGGCTAACTTCTCTTGATGAATCTACATATAAAACTCTCTGCACTTATGTTACAAAATTCAGGAATGTAAATAACTGGTTTAATAATAAACCCTGGGTAAAGCTAGATAAAAAAGATATTAAGAAAGTGTATAATGATCTTGAAGATGGAAAGATAAAAAACAAAAATGGAGAGAGATACGGGGATCTAAAAAGTTATTATGGAAAAGTATTCAGAAGTAAGCCATTTGATATGGCTGGAAAAACTCATCTTGTCAGAGAAGTAATGGAATTCTACAGAAGACCAAATAAAGAAGAAGTTAGATTTATTGAACTTGATACATTCAAAAAAATTGTTGATATAATAATTTCTCCAGATCATAAAACACTTGCATGGCTTGCATTTGATATTGGAGAAAATGTTAATACTCTTCTTCAGTTAAAAAAATCAGATTTCTTTAAACAAGTCAATCCAAATACAAAAGAAACAGAATATCTTGTTAATCTTCCTAAAGATAAATTAAAAAGAACAAGACAAACAAGAAGCGAGATAACTAATTTTAAAGAAACAGTTCAATTTCTAGATATTACTCTTGCAAATTTAAAAGACGATGAACAAGTCTTCAAGTTTGAATACAGACAAGCAAAGAAATTTCTAGACAGAGCAGTAAATATATCTCATGCAAAATGCATTCCAAAAGGTCAGCCTGTAACCTGGAAAGACCTGAGAAGCAGCATGGCTTGCCATCTTCTTAAGAGCAGCTGGACACTTGATGAAGTCAATGCCAGGCTCGGACACCGCCCCAGTTCCAGAGAAATTGATAAGTATGTAAACTTCCTGGCAATTAACAGACACGACACAAAAAAGAAATTGTATGATAATGATTTGAGAAAAATGCAGGATGATTTAGAAGAAAGAAAAAAGAGAGAAACATTATATGACACAAGAATAAAAACCCAGCAGGAAGAGCTTAAAGAAATGGATGAAAAATTAAAAGAGAGTGAAAAGAAAACAAAAGAGCAGATGAAAGTTCTTGCAGAGCAAAACAAGAAAGTTATGGAAAAATTATTAAAAAAGATCAGCCAGTTAGAAAAGATGAAAGTTACGGAGAACTATTAAAATGGAAAAAATTTGGAGTGTAAAACATCCTGAATGGGGAGATTTTGAAATGGAATGGTCAGATAAAATAGATTTTGAAAAATTAGATAATGTTATAGGTGTTCAGGGATTTGTCTTTAATGATGAGGGAAAGTTTTGCATTATTAAACTATCCTGTAAGAAACACTGGTTAATTACAGGAGGTAAACCTGAAAAATTTGATAAAAGTTTCGAAGATACCCTTGTTAGAGAAGTTGATGAAGAAGCAGACTTGGAAATAAAAGATCTCAAAAGAATAGGTTATATAATAAGTTATAAAAAAGAGAGCCCTGAAAAAAAAGAATATAGTTTAAGATATACTGCAAGAGTTAAAAAAATAAAGCCTCAAACCATAGATCCCGCATATAATGAGATACCCCTAAGGAAGTTTATCTTTCCAGAAGAATTTGATAAATATTGTGGTTGGGGAGAAAATGGGGAGTTTCAAATTAAGAAAGTTTTACATAAAATGAAATTAATCAAGCAAAAGAAAGCAAAGAAGCCAATAACAGTAAAAGAAGAGCAAGATGAGATATTCTCAGGCTTAAAGAAAGATATCAAAGAATCCATCTCCCAAATGAATGATATTATTGATGAGAAGGAATAAACAGTAAACTTGAAAAAGTAAATGTAACTAAGATAAGTATGAAACTAACAAAACAGAAGGCAAAACAACTTGCAGAGAAATATCTCCTTGAAAGCAAAATAAAAGATGGAGAGTTTCTTTATGTACATACAAAAGGAGTTGTTGAAGCAGCAAAATTGCTTGCTAAAAGAGAAAATCTAAACATTGAAAAGTTAGAGTCTTGTGCTTGGGTACATGATATTGGATATTATATAGAACAAGAAAGTCATGCTAAAAAAGGAATTGAATTGCTAGAAAAAGAAGGAATAGATATTGATGAAATCTTAAAAGATTGTGTATTAAACCATGGAAATTCTGGCAATCCAACCACAAAAGAAGGAAATATAATGCAAATAGCAGATAAGATAAGTATTATGAATCAGGATTTCCTAGAAATTCTATTAAACAATAAGATTGGAAAAGAAGAAATAGATTTTATTAAAATGATGTTTGATAAATCAATTAAAATGCTGGAGAGATTAAAATGAAACTAACAACAAAAAGATTAATTTTGAGACCCTTGAAAACGCGCATAATTTATTTATAGATAGTATAAAGGATGAGGTAAACGGAGAGTTTTTAGTTGGAAGTATGGTCTATGCTGAAGAGAAAGATTTATCTGAAAAATCAGACTTAGATATAATATGTATTGTAGAAAACAAAAAACTAAAAGACTTTTTAGAAACAAAATACCTAAAGGGTCTAATACAGTCTGATGTAGCATTTGAAGTATTAGATAAAAAAATTGCAGACTATCTTGTATTAAAGACTTATATAAATAATGTTTTACTATCGATAGATGTGCTAACTCCCGAATTGTTTAAAAAAATATGCAATATTAATCTTGTATCTCAGACGAATACTTACTTATCAAACAAGTATGGAAATGAACCGCAAGTAGGAGAATATTCTGTTTCTGACTTCAATGGTAACCTGTATAAAATAATTAAAGAAAACTTGGAATTCAAAGGAGGGTACGTAATAAAATTACCTTTGTTCTTTATCCAAGAGGGGCATTATATTTATGGAATTCCTATTATAAAGTGTGTTACAAATAGGGTATATATTTATAAAGAAGGTATAATCAAGCAGAATATCAAAGATCTTACAAAAAACTTAATTAAAAGAATTGAAAAAGAATATCCTGGAATTGATAATAATGAAAAAGAGACAAAATTCATAAACCTGCTCAAGGGAAGGAATAAATTTCCTGCAAATTATAGGCAAAGTATTATAAATGAGTTAAATGAAATATT
>CAYQOK010000014.1:8408-22647 GCA_964419155.1 Candidatus Woesearchaeota archaeon | reverse complement strand
CCTTAATAGTAACTCTTGCGTCTATTTTTACTTTTACCTTTACATTGGCTCCAAGATTAAAAGGATTCACATCCATAATAGTGTTTTTAGTAATTCCTCTATTATATCTCTTCGTTTTTATATATGTAAACAAAAGAATTAAGAGTGCTTATATTCATGTTAGCCCAAAAATTCAGTTTAAGTTTGATTTAATTAAACAAGTGATGATATATATTATCATAATGCTAATGTTGTTCTTCGTATTTTTATTAACTCTTTATTTTCCACTTCAACATCAAGGAATAAATAATCAACCGCTTAATATTGTGGTTCAACCTTATGTATTACCTGAAAATGAGGCATTATATAATGAATCTCAATTATTAGAAGCGAACAAGATTTATTCTGAATATAATTTGACTATTCAAATAAAAAATCCTAAAAAATTAAATCTTGAGCTTAATGATACTGACAAATTCTTAATCTTTTCTCAAAATTGTTCAACTATAAACCAAATTTATAACCTAACTAATGAAGAAGACAAAGTTGTAAAATTAATATTAATAAATTATAATGGAAGCGTAGGTGGGATGGGCAATTTTTGTGAAAAAAGTGACTTAATAATTATGTCAACTAATAACACAATGCAAGGATGGGTTCTTGCTCATGAATTAGGGCATATTTTATCAGCTAAAATAGAGTGCTGGAGATACAATCTAATGAAAGAATACTCCAGAGAATGTTATGCAGCAAATTGGATGACTCATGATTTTATTAGAGATTTAAAACCTGATTTCCTTAATCAAAAACAAGTAGACTCTATGGTTAATACAATTAAAACTAACTTCTGACTCTGGGGAGCACTTAACTGCTCATTTTTGCAGGATTGAACTTTCTTAAAATTTATCACCCAACTTTAAAACCCGGTTTTTCGTCAGCGTCGATAAATTACTAAAATATATCGGGAGAACCTTAACCTAAGGTTAAATATCTCGTGGGGGTGTTGAACTTTAAATCTAAAAAGATTTCATTATTGTAATTGGTTATGAGAAAGGAATTAATTAAATTAAGAAAACTTCTCAAGAAAAGAAAGAAATCTAGTGGGCTTATAATTTCTTTGATGATTGTGTTCTATTAATCTTATTGGGCTAATCATAAAATTCCTTAATAAATCTTATTTTCTTATTTTAAATGCGTTCCTTAATAATTCATTACTATAAGGACTTGGTACAGCTCCACTTTCTGCATATATATAAAGAGCTGTATTAAATATTTGATTGGCAACAGAAAAGACTAATATCACACTTAAGATATATATAATAAATACTACTGCTGCCAAGATTCCAACAACAAATGAAACAAAAAACCCTGTAATAATAATAGGAACTCCTAAGATTGTTCCAACAAAAATAAAAACAAAACTAATTAGGTTTACACTAAGATATCTAATTAAGCTTTCTCCCCATGTTTTTCTTAATACTTCAACAGACTTTTTAATTGCAGCAAAAGGACTAAGACTATGATAAACAAGACCTGGAATAACAAATATTGTTGAAATTCCCCAAGCCATCTTAAATAATGATGATGTTATTATTATTATACTTTTTCCAACACCCTTTGTTTTTTGAGCAACCCCCTCAATTATCTTAAATATCAGGCCGACAGTTGCAGAAAGTAGACTCCAAAAGAAGATTATATGAATTTTTGAGAGTGCAAATTTTATTGTCTTTCCGAACCTTGCTTCTTGATTTCCAAAAGCACGGGCAGCTGTATAAACAACACAAACATTAAAAAATGTTGCAATAAATGCTAATACAAGATATGTTAAAAAAATCCAGATATAGTCAATTATTTCCCAGGTTATTGTCTGTTGACTTATTAATTCTAAAATGATTGTAGGAAAAAGTATCGCAACAAAAAAAGCAATTGAAAAGATTACTGAGAGTACAGGAAATATGAAGAGTTCTTTTTCTTTTTTCATGACTGAGAAAGTTAACTTGGTAATTTCCCAGCTTCTAGATAAAACACCCATAGCTAAATAAAATCTTTATTTGTTTTTAAACTTATTCTTTTTAATCTATCAAATAAAATAATAACTTTTTATAGGCCTTAATTATAATAAACTTATGAAACTTGTATTTATTTGTAACTACGGGCAAAACAGAAGTCCAACTGCAGCAAGACTCGCTGAAGAAATAGGGGAAGAATTTTGTTTGGGGGTAAAAACAAGCTATATGGGCTTGTTCCCAATAGATACAAAAAAGAATGAACTTAAAAAAAGGCAGGTTTTAAAAGAAGCAGACCGAATTTTTATAATGACTGAAGATATGAGGGCAATAGTTATAAGCAGATATAACTCCTTTAGTGATAAAATAATTTGTCTTAATGTAGAAGATGAGTATGATATTCATGGTCTTGCTGGGTCAAAGATGAGAGAAATGTTAGAAAGAGACTTAAGATTAAAGTTAATACCTTATATTAATAATAGAGAATATTAATAGTTTTTTATCCTAATGCATATATGAACGGAGATAATGCACTACTTTGCCCAAATATGATTAATGCAGCAGCTAAAATTATTAAAATTATTATCGGTAAAAGCCACCATTTCTTTCTGACTTTTAAATAATCCCAAACTTCACCAAGTAAACTTCTATTTCCTTCAATCTTATTATAATTTTAATATTATTTATAAATTTAACTAACTCTTTTTATTAAATTTTAGTCTTTTGCTAACTCTTCACTGTCCCACATATCTTTGGGATTGTTTTCTCTTTTAATCAAAAATTTTCCCATAACTAAGTAATCTATACCAGTCCCCATCATACACCTATAAGCATCTTTTGGAGAACATACAATAGGCTCTCCCCTTATATTGAAAGAAGTATTAATCAAAATAGGAACCTTGCTCAATTTTCCAAATTCTTTTATTAAATCATAATAAAGAGGATTATCATTTCTCCTTATAGTCTGTAATCTACCACTTCCATCAACATGAGTGACTGCGGGAATCTTTTTATGCCATTCTTTTTTTATTGGATAAACCATTAACATAAAATCTGTTGGTCTTGGAATAGGAGTATCACAATCAAAATACTTCAAAGCATCATCTTCACAAACTACTGGAGCAAAGGGTCTAAACTTTTCCCTATGTTTAACTTTTAAATTTAATATCTCTTGCATTTTTGGGTTTGTTGGATTTGATAAAATGCTTCGACTACCTAATGCCCTTGGTCCCCATTCCATTCTACCCTGAAACCACCCGATTACATTATCTTCAAAGATCAGTTTAGATACTGACTTGGCAATTTCTTTTTCATCTTTAAATTCTAAAAACTTGATTGAGTTGTCTTTTAAAAATTTCTTTATTCCATTGTCAGAATATTTGGGACCTAAGTAAGGGTTGTCCAGAACATATTCTCTTTTTTTGTTTAAATAGTGCATTCCAAACAAAAAGTGCTGCCCCAATACTTGTTCCACCATCACCTGGATCGGGTTGAGACCATATATTTTTGAACGAAGAATTTCTTAATATCTTACCATTAGCAACACTATTTAATGCACAACCTCCTGCAATAACTAAATTTTTAGATTTAGTTTCTTTGTGGACATAATTTATAATCTTGAATAGTGCATCTTCATAAACTAACTGTAATGCAGCAGCAATATCTTTATGTCTTTGTGTAATTTCTTCTTCTGGTTTTCTCACAGACCCGTCTAAAAGAAGACATAATTTTTTAGAAGGCATCTTATTTTTGTAAGAATATGTAAAATAATCCATATTTAGTTTATAACTTCCATCTTCTTTTATTTTAATAACTTTTTTTAATTTTTTATAGATCTCTATTTTTCTGAATATTTGTGTAATTTTTTTATGCTGATTTATTTGAATTAGAACTTAATTTTCTAATTATTTGTTTAAAAAACATAAAAAATATTTTTAAGAAATGTTTATAAATAAAAATGTCCTTTTATTAATATGAAAAGTAAAATAGGTTCTTTATTAACAAAAATTACTGGAATCATTTATTTTGTATTAGCGGGTTTAGTTTTATTTTCTTGTTTTCTTTCTATTTTAGGAATCTCTCTTTATCAGGATACTTCATTTTTTTTATTAGGGGCTGTTAATATATTAGTTATATTTTTATTTTTTTCATTACTTTTTTTTGTTTTAGGTCATTTGTCTATGGTTTCTTCTAAAAAAATGAGAAATTCAAAAAAAGTTCATTCAGGAGCAATACTTGCTATTGTTTTAGGAGTTATTGGATTGGGTTTTTTGGTAGGTATATTATCTTTGGTTGGAGGAATATTTGGTCTAATTGATGCAGATAAAAAAAGAAAATGAAATTTATAATTGCTTATTGATATTTTAATGTTTTAAACTTGAAAGGAGGTAAAAGAACATGAAGAAAATATTTTTGGTTCTCTTGGTTTCTTTAATGACTATTTCATTAGTATTTGCTGCTCAAGGAGAAACTGGACAAGGAGATAGTAACTTAGTTGATGATTTAACAAATTCTGTTTTAACAGATTCACAGCAAGAATCAGAAAATAATAATGGATCTCAATTAAATACAGATCAACAAACTCAAAATCAAGGAGAAAATACACAACTACAAATTCAAAATCAGATAAGAGTTCAATCTGGAAATTATGAGGTTTCAGAAGGAAAGCAAATGCAGATTCAAACAAGTACAGGAAATGAGTTAAAGCTTAAAGTGGGAAATGTTGAGGCAAGATCTAATATGCAAATAGGTTCAGAACATAATTTAACTCGAAATAAAACTATGCTTAAAGCTAAGCTTTCTAATGGAAAAACAGCAGAAATTAAAGTTATGCCAGATACTGCTTCAGAAAGAGCAATTGAAAGATTACAATTGAAAGTTTGTAATTCAGATAATAATTGTAGTATTGAGCTTAAGGAAGTGGGAAATAATAATCAAACTAAATTAGCTTATGAAGTTAATGCTCAAAAACAAGCAAGAGTATTGGGTTTATTTAAAACTCAAATGCAAGTTCAAGCACAAGTTGATGCAGAAACCGGAGAAGTTATAAAATCTAAAAAACCTTGGTGGGCATTTTTAGCATCTGAATAAATTTTTATTTTTTTTATACTAAAGCTTAAAAACAATTAAATTATATTAGTTTATGGAAAATTATATAAAAATTGAGGAATCTGAACCCAAGGTTACAGAACAAGAATTATGGAATTTTCATAATCTTCCTTTAGCAATCTTTATTGGTGTTTTTATTCTTATTGTTGAAACAGTTATAATTGTTGCATTTGATTTAACTCTTGTAACTAATTTAATTATGCTTATTGTGACAATTATTCTTTATGCTGCAATTTTATTTTTCTTATTAGAGCCAAGGGTTTTGAGAATGGTTGAAAAAAATACACTTAAGACTATTGAAAAACCAGTAATTAAAGAAGTTTCTGTTGAGAAACCAGTTTATATTGAAAAAGAAGTTATAAGAAGAGTAGAGGTTCCTGTTGAAACACCTGTTTACATTCCAATTGAAAAGCCAAGAAAAAAATTAAACATACCTAAATATGATTTTGTTGGTTCAACTCAAACAAAAACCTACCACACTAGAAATTGCAGATTAGGAAAACTAATTAAAAGAAAATATAAAATATCTTCAAATTCTGAAAAGGATTTTAAAAAGAAAAAATTTAGTCCTTGTAAGGTTTGTATAACTAAGGAAAAGAAGATTTAATATTTTTTTATTTTAAACTGATCATAGAAATAAAATCTTAATAATGCCTGTATTATATTTGAATTCATTTTTGCTCTTTGTTTTTGTCCCCTTATAATTCCTATTTTTCTTTCTTTAATGTGTTGATTATAATTTAATGTTATTGTTTGAAAACCATTAAATTTTTTTAATGAAATAAGGTTCATTCCAACTTCTATTCTATATCCTCTTTTATAATAATCTGGAATATTATCCCACAATCTTTTTTTAAATGCTCTTTGTCCTGAAAGAAAAAATAAACCATTTTTTAATTTTAGTTTTTTAATTAATTTATAAGGGCCAGTATTTCTTATCCCAATGCAAAGATTAGTTTTATTTTTTAAAACTGGGGTGATTATTTTATCTGCCATTTTTCCATTAAAATTCTTTAAGTCAGAATCACAGAGAAATATTATATCTGAATCTATTTTATTTAGTGCAGTTACAATTGCTTTTCCTTTTCCTTGATTTTTTTTATTTCTAATACATTTAACACCTCTTATTTTTTTAATCTCTTTGTAAGTATTATCTGTTGAACCATCATCAATTATTATTATTTTATTTATAAGCTGGCTTTTTTTTAATAAATTAACTACTTTTGAAACTCTTTTTTCTTCATTATATGCTGGAATAATTGCAGTTATTTCTTTTTTAGAACCCATTTTTTTAATCTTTTTTTATTTTTTATTAGGATATTATTAATGTATTTTCTTAATTGATATAAAATCATAATTGAGAGTATAATTATACTTAATGTTATTTGAATATTCTTAAAATTATCCATTAAAAAAGAGTATTCTTTTCCAGCAGACCATCCAATGAATTCTAATAACAATACAACTATTATCATCACTCCAGCCTCAGCAAAAATAAATGTTTTCCTGTTTATTTTTTTAATTCCTAAATAAATAACTACTGCAGTTCTTGTTCCATAAACAAATTTTGAGTAAAGAAGTGTTAAAAAAACATTTTTTTTACTAATTGTAGAAATAAATTCATCTATTTTATTAAATACATTTGAAAATTTTTTTAAATCTTTTATTTTTAAAAATAATTTAGACCTACCTAATTCAAAATAAATCAAATCTGCAATAATTTCTCCAATCCAAAAAAATATGAAGATTGTCCAAAAATTAAATACTCCCTGTGCTGATAGAAAACCAAGGGTTATTATTGCTACTTCTCCTGCAAATAAACCACCAATTAATGCTATGAATATCGGATAATTTGATAAATTTATTGCAAAATTTTTTATAATTAAAAACCATTCCTGAATCATATTAATTTATTTAAATTGTTTTATTAAGACTTTTTTATTTTTGTTTTATTACCCATGTTTGTAATACTATGAAAATGATTGCTAATATACTAATTATTCCTTTAATGGCCATAAATGTTATATTTTCAATTTTTATAATAGGTATACTTAGAATTCCTGCAATAACTGCTATTGTTCCAATAATTATCATTGTGATTTTTCCAAGATACTCAGAAGTTAGCCCTTTCTTTTTTATTTTTTTTAATTCTTTTATGGATGTTTGAAAAATTAAACTTAACCCTAAAATAGATAGCCAAGAAAATTCATTGTAATTTGAAATACTAAAATAAAATAAACTTTCAAGAAGGATATTTAAAAAACCAAATATACTAACTAATGATAATGCTATTACAAACCAGTTTGATGCCTCTTTTTTTTCAACCTTTTTTTTCATTTTCCTTATAATATTATCTTTTGCATTTATATTTGTTGTGTTTTATTAAATATTTTTCTGAATTAAGAACAATCTTTTTCATTGTTCTAACTGATAATGAGGGATAATTTCCTATTGCAGTTTCTTCTGATAACATAACTGCACTCCCCCCTTCAACTACGGCACTAAATACATCTTCTACTTCAGCATTTGTTGGTTTTTTTGAGTTAACCATTGAAAGAAGCATTTCTGTTGCAACAATTACAAATTTGTTTTTTAAATTACATTTATCTAAAATCATCAATTTATAATAGGGAACTTTTTCAAAAGATATGTTTTTTGAAAGATCCCCTCTTGCAATCATTATTCCATCACTGTTTTCAATTAATGAATCAATATTCTTTAAACCTTTTTTAGATTCAATTTTTGATATAATCTTTATTTTTTTATCTTTGATTAAATTTCTTATTTTTTTAATTTGTTTTGAATCCTGAGTATATGATACTGCTAAATAATTTATTTTTTTTTGATTTATCCAGTTTATAAATTCTAAATTTTTTATGTCTATCATTATTTCAGCATTTATTTTTTTAAGATTTTTAATAATCATTTCCCATTGCTTCTTATTACCATATTTTGTATTTATTCTAGCAATATCCATGCCACTTTTTTTCATATTTTTAAGAGAACCATAGGAGGAAGTTTTATCGCCTATTGTTGCAATTATCTTTGTTTTCATTTATTTATAATCTTTTTAGGGTTTAAATGTATTATCTTAATTATTTTTTGAAATAATAAACTTTAAAAACACACAAATACCTATAAAATTATGGGTAGAATAAAAAGTTTATTAATTAAGAGAACTGCTGAAGGTTTAATTAGGGAAGAAAATTCTTTTAATGAAGATTTTGATAATAATAAAAAGCTTTTAGGAAATATAACTCCAAGTAAATCTACAAGAAATAAGATTGCAGGACAAATTACTAGAAATATTCGGGCAGAGAATATCAAAAGAAAAAAATTACAAGAAGCTTAATTTATATGTAATTAAATTATAGGAGGATAAAAATGACTGAAGATACAGTGGGTTCAATAGATAACAAAGTTAAATCTGAAAATGTTATTTTTATTGGCTCTAAACCTTTTATGAACTATGTTACTGGTGTTGTTACTCAGTTTTCGACAAAGAACCAGAAACAGGTCATAATAAAAGCAAGAGGAAAATTTATTACAAGAGCTGTAGATGTTGCAGATGGAACTGTTAAAAGGTTTTTAAAAGATTCTAATATCCTGGTTAAGGATGTTAAGATTGGTAGTGAAGAATTTAAGAACCAAGATGGGAAGAATATAAACATATCCACTATTGAGATTTGTTTAGAAAAAAAAGATTAATTTTAGTTTTTATTTTTTTTTATCAGTTTATCTAGCTTTTTATTTATTTCATTAACCTTTTCTTCAATAACCTTTATTCTTTTGTTTGTTTTAATTCCCTTTATTTCTTTAATTATTAAAAATGTTATATAGATTGTAAAAACAACCCCCACTGCTTGAATAATATTAATTAAGAATTTTATTTGGCCACTAAAATTTTTAAATAAGTATTCAAGAAGTTTAGATATCAGGTTATTATTTGTTGTATTTATTGTTAGGCTATTTAATTCCATATATTTTATTGTTTTTTTCTACTTAAAAATCTATTCCAAAAACTTAAAAATGATATAAATCTCTAGTTTATGTTTCGGCTGCATAACTCAGTGGTAGAGTGCTAGTCTCATAAGCTAGATGTCCCGGGTTCAATCCCCGGTGCAGCCATTAAATTTGGTATCTTTTCAGAATTTATTTTTTTCGACACATTTATAAATAATTCTTTATTTATTTTTTAATGAATGATTCTGAAAAAAAAGTTGAGATTAAAAAACCAGATAAATGGAAAACAGTAATTTTAGCAATAGCTATTGCTTTGGTTTTTACTTTTTTTATTGCACTTTTAATTCAATCAGTTTATCCTAATCCAAAACCTCAAACTTATTGTGGTAATAGGCCTTATTTTATTTCAAATAACTATACTTTAGAATCTTGTAAATTTTATAATGGTACTTGGCTTGAATATGGTAAACCTTATCCTTATGGGGGTAATGAAACTGAAATAGGTTATTGTGAAATAAAAGATCCTTGTCAAATTGAATTTGAGAAGAAAAGTGAAGTTTATAATAGAAATGTTTTTTTTACCACTATTCTTATTGGATTAATTACAATTATTGTGGGTGTTGCATTATCTTTACCTAGTGTTTCTTCAGGTCTTATGGGTGGGGGATTATTGCTCTTGTTTTATGGAACAATAAGATATTGGGGAGAATTATCAAATCTGTTAAGGGCAATTATATTTGGTTTTGTTTTAATAATACTTATTGAATTGGCATATAAAAAAGTTAAGGCTTAAAAACTAATCTTTTTAGGTTAGTTTTAATTTTTTATGATCATTTGTTTTTCTTGGAAGAATATGTATATGAGAATGCATTACTATTTGTCCAGCACTTGAAAAATTATTTTGTATTAAGTTAAATCCGTCGGAATTTAATTCTTTTATTAATTTTAATGATATCTTTTTTATAAAAGTCATTAATTCAGGCCCTAGTGTAGAAGGCATATCTAAAAATGTTTGATAATGTTTTTTTGAAATAATTAATGTATGCCCATTTATTTCTGGATTAACGTCTTTTATTGCAATAAAATTTTCGCTTTCACCAATTTTTTTACTTGAAATCTCGTTTTTTATGATTTTACAAAAAATACATTCTTTGTTTTCCATAATTATTATAAAGAGGTTTTATTTAAAAACTTTAATATAATGGGCTAATAGTTCAATGGTAGAATACCTGGCTGGCAGTCAGGGGGTCTGGGTTCAATTCCCAGTTAGTCCATTTTTATTTTATTAAACACTTCTTCTTTTATTTTACTAATTGGAACTCTTATTTGTTTTTCTGAATCTCTATCTCTTATTGTAACGCTATTATCTTCTAATGTCTGATAATCAATTGTTATTGCGCAAGGAATTCCTTGGCTTGTGGATCTTAGGTATCTTCTTCCAATGCTTCCATTAATATCATAATCAATACTAAAATCTTTTTCAATTAATTTTTTTATTTCAATTGATTTTTCTAATAAATCTTGTTTTTTCATTAAAGGAAATATTGAAACATCTATTGGGGCCATATAATAAGGTATTTTAAAAATAGTTTTTCCTTGATTCTCTTGTTTTTTTTCATAAAATAAATCTATTAAGGTGTATGTAGGTCTATCTGTTCCAAATGCAATCTCTAATACGTGCGGAATGAAATTTTCAATATTTCCATTTTCTAATGTTCTTTGTGCAGAGAGTTCTACACCTGAATGTTTTGAATGTTGTTTCAAATCATAATCTGTTCTATCATGGACTCCGCAGACCTCAATCCAACCATAATTTTTAAGAAGTATTTCAACATCCCAAGCATCATCTGCATAAAATGCTTTTTCGTCTGGATGGTGTTGTCTAAGTCTTATTTTTTCTTCAGGAATCCCAAAATTTTTAAATTGAGTGTATGCTAACCATATACACCAACCATATGCTTGGCTTTTTATGCGTTTTTTCTTTAATGCATCTTCTATTGTTGTTTTTTTTATGTTTTTTCCTTCAGGATCTTTTTCTTGTTGAACATAATCCCAAAAAGGCAGTTTATTGTTTTTTATTGATTTATATTCGGGCCAATTGTTTTTTGTTTTTGGATCTAAAAATATTTGTCCTTCTGCTTGTGTAAATTCTCTCCCTCTTAATACATGCTGTCTTGGTGAAATTTCATTTCTATAAGCTTTTCCTATCTGATATACACTGAATGGAAGTTTTTTTCTAAAAAAATTATAATTTCTAAGGTATGGAAGATAAGTTCCTGTTGCAGTTTCAGGTCTTAATGATGCTTCTTGACCAGATACTTTTGTTTTCATCATAAGACTTTGTTTTTCAATCTTCATTTCAAAATCTCCCTTACAACTAGGACATTTAATTTTATTTTCTTTAATAAAATCTATGATTTTTTTATCTGAAAAACTATCTGCAGGAACATTAAATTTTTCTTCAATTAATTTATCAACTCTAAAGATTGATTTGCATTTTTCAGATTTGCATTTTATTATTCTATCTGAAAAAGTATCTAAATGCCCTGATGCTTTCCAAACAATATCTGGAAAAACAGTTGGTCCTTCAATTTCTCTGAATCCCTGGATATTAAATGTTTTTCTAACTGAGTTTTCTACTTTGTTTTTTAAAAGTTTTCCAAGCGGACCATAAGTATAGAATCCTGCCATTCCACCATAGATTTCAGGACTAGGACCCCAAATAAATCCTTGTTCTTGTATAAAACTTAAAAATTCTTTTTCAGTTGAATTATTTTTTTCTATTTTTTCTTTCATTTTTTTATAAAGCGCAGAGAGGGAATCGAACCCCCGAAAACTCGCTCTGCAGGCGAGCGCAATACCACTATGCGATCTGCGCATAAATAAAAATAATTAAATTACTATATAAATTCTTTTATTTTAGAAATATAACTTGTTTTTATTTTGTTTTTATACAAACTTTACAAGGACTAAATTTTTTCTTTTTAAAGTCATTTTCAGAATTTGAAGATAGTTTATATTTTCTTTTAATTAGTTTTCCTAATCTGCAATTTCTAGTGTGGTAGGTTTTTGTTTGAGTTGAACCAACAAAATCATATTTAGGTATGTTTAATTTTTTTCTTGGCTTTTCAACTAAAACTTCTTTAATTACTGGTTTTTCAATATACACTTTTTTTTCAATAGGGACTTTTTTAATAATTATTCTTGAGTTTGATTTTAAAATTATAATAATCATGATAATTGCATAGATTATTGTCATTGCCCATCCGACAATTAATATCTTATTTTGATTAAGTTCAAATAAAAAAAAGATTAATGTTGATAATAGGATTACTAAAATTCCTAAAATGATTGCTGAGAATATGCTTTTTCTAGCCATATATTTACAATAGGATATAACTATTTAAACCTTTTGCTTGTTATTATTATGGAGTTACATCATTCTAATTGTTTAAATTTTAAGATGTTGCGATTGTCATTTAGATATTCTTCTGTTTTTTTGTTCATTTGTCCAGGACATATAAACAGGGCTGAAAGATTTTTTTCCTGAGCTTTTTTAATAGCTCCGATAAGATCATCTGTTGAAATCTTTTTTTTGTCTTTTGCATAAAGATAGAATAATATTTTTCCAATATCTGAATTTATCTTTATAATTGCAGAATATTCTTTTTTCTTTATTTCTATTTCATTTATAACTTCTATATTTTTTTTATTTAGATAATCTGAAATTTTTTGAATAAAATCTGATTTTTGAACTTCTTTTTTCTTTTCTGTTCTCTTAGGTTCATTTTTGATCCCCTCTTTTATTTTCTCTTTTTTTGGTATATTATTTTCTAGTGAGAGTATATTCTTTTGAATATTGGTTTTTTTCTCTTCACGATAATTTTGTTTTTGCTGTGGATTTTCTTTAAGTTCTTTTTCTGTTTCATTTTCTATTTGTTTTTCAGCTTGTTTTTTTATTTCTAACATTGAATCTTTTACATTTAATTCATTATTCTCTGCTGATATTTTTTCTTCATTTTCTTTTAATACTGATTCTTTTGTAGTATTTTCCTTAGTATCTTTTTTAAGTCCTTCATCAGAATTTTTATTACTATCTTTTTGCAATAAATTTAAATTAAATCCAATATATTTCCAATATATCTGATTTTCTTTTTCAAAAGGAATTGCAAAATCTTTAATATTTCTTAATGCAACTCTTATTGCAGGATCTTGTTCTATATCTGATATTATTTTTGATTGTTTTAATAATTGTTGAGCTTCTCTTTCTTTTGGTTGTAAATATTGGGTGAATTTTTCTAACCTTGTTTCCTGTCCATTTAAAAAATATAATGGAGAGTTACCTACTTTCATTTTACTTATTTTTAAATTTCCCTCACTTACTAATTGAGATAAATAAGCACTAACAAATAAGGGATTCATTGAAATTTCTTTTGCTATGGGTATTGGTAGGGAAGGTCCTTCTCTTTCTATAAATTTTAGAATTTTCTGTCTTGTAATTACTGAATCTTCAACCATGTTTTTTTAAGAATCTTTTTAGTTATAAACTTATCTTAAAACATAACATATTCTTTAAGAACTTCCATTAAAGGGAATAATGAATAATAGATTATTAATAAGATTCCGTCTTTTTTTTCAAGTTTTTCTTTTGATTGTATTATTTTTGTAAATAATAATGTTCCAATTAAAAAAAATGTAGAAGACATTATAAATGAAGAAACATCTG
Organism: Candidatus Woesearchaeota archaeon; assembly: GCA_964419155.1. GTDB lineage: Archaea > Nanobdellota > Nanobdellia > Pacearchaeales > GW2011-AR1 > CAYQOK01. The sequence goes on along the minus strand of CAYQOK010000014.1, from coordinate 8,865 downwards.
CTTTAATTGGGTGAATTAATGCAACTATGCCTAGTACAAAAGTAATATTTAAAAAAACAGTTCCAATTTGATCTCCGATGGCCATTTCTTTATGGCCTTGTTTTATTGCACTTAAACCAAAAATAAGTTCAGGTAATGTTGTTGCAATAGACATTAAAAAAAGTCCTATAATCATCTTAGGTAGATTTAGCTCTATTGCAATTAGTGAAGCATATTTAACAGCGTAATTTGAGGATATAAATAAAAATATTAATCCAACTATGAAAATGATAAATACTATAAATTCTTTTTTATTTCTTTTATTTTCTTTATTTTGTTTTTTATCTCTTTTTGTTGCATCTTTATATATCTTATAGATATTCATAGAGAATACTGAAAGAAGTAATATTCCATCAATTTTTGATAATTCTTTATCTATTAAAAATAAAATCATTAAAAATAAAATTGTAGATATTAA
>CAYQOK010000014.1:3386-8308 GCA_964419155.1 Candidatus Woesearchaeota archaeon | reverse complement strand
TTAAAAACAAGATAATTGTTTTTTATTTCTTTATTTTTTTTAGATAATTTTTTAATTAAGCTTATTTGATTTATTTTTTTATTTTTTAAGTCTAATATTTCTGCTTTTTGTTTTTCTAATAAATACAATGCTTCATAATCTGAGAAGATTATTTTATTTTCTTCTGATTGTCCTAAAAAACTTTTGCTATGCATATTATATGCTTCTCTTTCAGATGAAGAAAAGGTTCCTGCATTGAATTTTATAATTATCTTTTTTACCATCTTTTATATTTTTGATTATAGGAAAAGTTATAAATATCTAAACTTTGTATTATTTAAAGGTTTACAATTTAATATGGATATAATTAATTTTAAAGATCTTGAATCTAAGTGGAGAGAGAAATGGTTAAATGAAAATGTTTTTTTAACAAAAATAGATAAAACAAAAGAAAAATATTATGTTTTGGAGATGTTTCCTTATCCTAGTGCAAATGGACTTCATATTGGTCATGCTTTTAATTTTACAATTGGAGATATTCTTGCAAGATATAAAAGAATGAAGGGATATAATGTTTTATATCCTATGGGTTTTGATGCATTAGGTCTTCCTGCTGAAAATGCAGCAATTAAATCTAATTCACATCCAAGAATTTTTACTGAAAATTCTATCATAAACTATACTAATCAAATGAAAAATCTTGGATTAAGTTATGATTGGTCTAAAACATTAAGTACTAGCAATCCAGAATACTATAAGTGGAATCAATATTTCTTTTTAAAATTCCTTGAAAGGGGTATTGCATATAAAAAGAAAAGTTCTGTTAATTGGTGTCCTGAATGTAATACTGTTTTAGCAAATGAGCAAGTTCAAGGAGGAAGGTGCTGGAGACATGAAAATACTGATGTTGAGATTAAAACCCTTGATCAATGGTTTCTTAAGACAACTGATTATGCTGATGAACTTTTAGAATGTGTAGATGATCTTGATTGGCCTGATAGAATAAAATCTATGCAAAAAAATTGGATTGGAAAAAGTTATGGAACAGAGATTAAATTTAAAATTGATTTAAATAAAAATGTTAGGGAATGGAATATTTTTACAACAAGACCAGATACATTATATGGTGTTACTTTTATGGTTATTTCTGCAAATCATCCAAGATTAATGGATTTTGTAACAGAAAAAGAAAAAGAAAATGTTGAATTATTTTTAAAAAAATTAAAAACAGTTAGTGAAAAAGCATTAGAATTTCTTGAAAAAGAAGGTGTTTTTACAGGAACTTATGCTATTAATCCTGTTACAAATGAAAAAGTTCCTATTTATGCAGGAAATTTTGTATTGGCAGATTATGGTTCTGGAATGGTTATGGCTGTTCCTGCTCACGATCAAAGGGATTTTGAATTTGCTAAAAAATATAACATTCCTATTAAGTTAGTTATAAAACCAAAATCATTAGAATTAGATTCAGGTTCAATGAAAGAAGCTTATGTTGAAGATGGTTTTTTAATTAATTCTGGGAATTTTAATGGACTTTCAAATAAAAAAGCAATGAGTAAAATAACAGAATATCTTGAAAAAAATAATTTAGGAAAAAAAACAATTAATTATAAATTAAGGGATTGGCTAGTTTCAAGACAAAGATATTGGGGAACTCCTATTCCTGTTATTTACTGTGATAAATGTGGTATTGTTCCAGTTCCTGAAAAAGATTTGCCTGTTGTTCTTCCAGATAATGTTAAATTTGGGATTGGCAATCCATTAGAAACAGCTGATTCTTGGTTAAATGTAAAATGTCCAAAATGTAATGGGGCTGCAAAAAGAGAAACTGATACTATGGATACTTTTTTTGATAGTAGCTGGTATTTTTTAAGATATTATGATAATAAAAATTTTAAAAATCCTTTTGAAAAAGAAAATGTTGATTATTGGTTACCTGTCGATAATTATGTTGGCGGGGCTGAACATGCTTGTTTGCATTTAATTTATTCAAGGTTTTTTGTTAAGGCATTAAGAGATTTAGGTTTTATTAATATTGATGAACCTTTTAAGAAACTTTTTAATCAGGGAATGGTTCATGGTTCAGATGGAGAAAAGATGTCTAAGAGTAAAGGAAATGTTATTCTTCCAGAAACTGTTTCTGAGAAATATGGGATAGATACTTCAAGATTTTTTTTAGTTTCTTTAGCTTCGCCTGAAAAAGATAGGGATTGGGATGAAAAAGGTATTGAAGGTAGTTTTCGTTTTATTTCAAAGATTTTCAATAAGATGTCTTCAATAAAAATAGGTAAATCTAGTGAGGAGTTAGAGCATCAGGTAAATAAAGCAATTAAAGAGATAAGTAATGAAATTGAAAATTTTAAATATAATCTCGCAACCATAACCTTAAGAGAATTATTTGATTTTGTAGATAGTCAGGAGCAAATTTCTAAAACAGATTTTGAATCTTGTATAAAGCTTTTAAGTCCTTTTTGTCCTCATATCTGTGAAGAGTTATGGGAAAAACAGGGTGGAAAGGATTATGTTTCTGTTAGTTCTTGGCCTGTTTTTGATGAAACTAAGATTAATGATAAGTTTGATAAAATAAATCAGGTAGTTGAAAAAACAGTATCTGATATAATAAATATTATTAAAATAGTTGGAGATTGTAAAAAAGTTTATGTTTATATTATTCCAAATGAATTAGAATTTTATAGTGAATCTGAATTAAGTAAAAAAACTAATAAGGTAGTTAAGGTATTTGCAGTTAATGATAAAGAAAAATATGATCCTGAAAATAAGTCTGGTAAAGCAAAACCTGGGAAACCTGGAATTTATTTAGAATAAATTTTCAGATTTTTCTAGAATCATATGCCCAATGAAGTAATGCTTGTCTTTGTCTTTTTCTACAATCTAAATCTGGTTTGTTGTTTTTATGTTTGCAGTTTTTTTTAATTTGCACAATATGTCTTTTAATTGCTTTCCATCTTTTTATTTGTCTTTGATCTTCTTTAAGAATTCTTCTTCCCATATAATACCTACAATACCATTGGAACCATCCTCTTGGATCTTCTTCATAAATCCAATTATTTTTTTTCCAAACAGCTAGTGGTTGAGATGCATCTACTTTAAAATAATTTATTTCTGGATCTTTAAAATCAGGAGATAACTTAGCTTTTGTGAACCATAATTTTGGAAATTCATTTTTACAATCAGTTATATATTTTCCTCCAAATACTCCTAATTCTAACATTTGTTTTGGAGTTAGTTCTGGTTTAAATTCAGGATCAAAATTTTTTCCAATTGGCTCAGATAACTCATATGCATATTTATACTGCATTAAATCATTTACAAAAACAACTTTTTTTATTTTATTTAATGAATTTTTCATTAAATAACTTTATTTAGCAATTTTTTATAGTTATCTAATAAGAATATGTTTGGGATAATGCTATTGTTTAAATTTATTTTTCTTCTACTTTTGATTTTTCATTCATTTTTTTACAATAATTTTCAAGAGATTTTTTTGTTATTGGTTGTATATTTGTTATTGATCCAATACTAACTGCTTGGGGAAGATCCCCTCCAATTATTGTTTTTTCTAGGCGACCATCTTCTCTCCATTTATCACCTTGGTATGGAGATAATAATATATAATCATCTTTTATGCCTTGTATTTTTCCACATACTGAAAAATTATTTATTGTATTTAGATTAACCCATCTACCTTTATAGGTATCATAAATAGTTCCTGTTCTCTTTAATCCAAAATTATCTCTTTCCATTTTTATAAATAAATATCTTCCTTTTTAAATCTTTGGATATTTTAATCACTTGATAGTGATTATTTAATCTCCAATAACAGCTTTTATTCTTCTAATTCCTGCTGAAGAAGATTCCTCTTTTATTATTTTAAATAATTTTAATTCTGAGATATTTTTTACATGGGGTCCAGTACAGATTTCTTTTGAAAATACTTCATTTGTTTTTGAGTCTTTTATTGTATAAACACTAACAATATCACCATATTTTTGTTCAAAAAAACCTAATGCTCCTTGTTCTTTTGCTTTTTTAGGGCTCATTTCTTCTTTAACCACTTCAAATGATTTGTTTATTTTTTCATTAATAATATCTTCTACTTCTTTTATTTCTTGGTCTGATAACTTTCTATTAAAAACAAAATCAAATCTTAATCTTTCTGAGTTTATATTAGAACCTTTTTGTTGAATCTCTTTTCCTAATACTTTTCTTAATGCAGAGTGGAGTAAATGTGTTGCAGTATGTAATTTTGTTGTTTGTTCAGAATTATCTGCTAATCCTGAAGAGAATTTTCCTTTTGTAGCTGTTCTTGATAGTTCTTGATGTTTTTTTTGTTCATTATTAAATTCATCTATATTTACCTTTAAATTTTTTTCTTTTGCTATTTCCTGAGTCATTTCAATTGGAAATCCATAACTTTGGTATAATAGAAATGCATTTTTTCCAGAAATATTTTTATTATTTTTTATTATTTTTTTAAATTCTTTAAGTCCTTTTTCAAGGGTTTGTAAAAACTTTTCTTCTTCTTTAATAATCTCTTTAATTATTTTTTCTTTATTTTTTTGAAGATGTTTGTAATCATTATAAATCTGGAATATAGGTTCAGCTATTTTGTACAGTGATTGGTTTGGTAAATTAATTATTTTTCCATGCCTTATTGCCCCTCTTATTAGTCTTCTTAATACATATCCTTGTTCACTATTTGTTGGTAATATTCCATCTGCAATTATAAAACAAGATGCTTTAATATGGTCTGCAATAATTCTCATATGTTTTTTATTTTCTTTATAATTTTTATTAGATAATTTTTCTATTTTTTTTATTATTGGTTGCCAAATATCAGTTAGATAGTTGTCATTAAAACCATTTAGGATAGCAAGAGTTCTTTCAACACCCCCTCCAAAATCAATATTCCTTTGTTTTGC
>CAYQOK010000014.1:0-3286 GCA_964419155.1 Candidatus Woesearchaeota archaeon | reverse complement strand
GGATAGCAAGAGTTCTTTCAACACCCCCTCCAAAATCAATATTCCTTTGTTTTGCTAGGATATAATTATTTTCTTTGTCTTTAATATATTGCATTAAAACATTATTTCCTATTTCTACCCACCCTTTATTTTCAGGATTAAATTTTTTTGGTATTTTCTTATTTTCATTCCAAAAAAATTGTTCTGTACAAGGCCCGCAAGGAGTATTTTTTCCAGGAAGTTCCCAGAAATTATCTTTTTTTCCAAGAAGTGCAATTCTGTCTTTTGAAATTCCTAAATTCTCCCAGGTTTTAATAGACTCTTCATCTTTATCAATCTCTTTTTCTCCACCAAAAACACTAACAGCATATTTTTTAATAGGAATTTTTAAAACTTTTGTATGAAATTCAAAGGTCATTTTAATTGCATCTTCTTTGAAATAGTCCCCTAAACTCCAATTTCCCATCATTTCAAAAAAGGTATGGTGATAAGAGTCCCCTACTTCTTCTATATCTCCAGTCCTTACACATCTCTGAACATTTACTAATTTCTTTCCTTGTGGGTGTTTCTCTCCAAGTAAAAAAGGAACTAAGGGGTGCATTCCTGCTGTTGTAAAAAGAACACTAGGGTCATTTTCAGGAATTAAACTAACAGGGGGTATTTCTTTATGGTCTTTTGATTTAAAAAATTCAAGATACTTCTCTATTAGTTTTTTTCTATTTAATAAAATATTTTTTTTAGATTCCATTAATAAGATTAAGTATAATTATTTAAAAAATTATCTAAATTTATTCATAATTTAGTTCAGATAACTTTTTACTGATTTCATCTATTTGTATTTCAATATCATCTCTTCTTGTTTTTCTTATTTTTTCAATTTTATCCTCTTTTTTATAAGAAACTTCATTTTTTATGTTTTCTTTTTCAAAGGACCTTTGTACTTTTTTTATTCTATGTTGTTCAGGAAGACTTATTTCAATTTTAGATATGTTTGAGGCCATAGAAGACAAATCTTTTTTTATTCTGCTTTTTAGTAAATATTCTTTTTTTCTTAATGAATTATATAATCTCATATGCTTTATTGTTTTTAATAAACTCACTTCTGCTAAAAGAACTTCTTTTTTTGAAGCTACTGCTTCATCATAATCAATTTTTATATGAACATTACTCATTTTATATTTTATCAAAAAGAATATTATCTATATTTTCTATTCTTGCTTTTATTGCTTGAACTTCTAATTCCCATTGTTTTAATTCTTCTTCTTCTTTTGATCTTACTCTTTTTATTTTTATTATTGTTTCTTGAATCTCATTTAATTTTTCTTTTATTCTCTCAAAGTTCTCAATAGAGTTTTGAAATTTTTCTATCTTTACAAAAACAGAGCCTTCTTTATTTAATTTTTTTCTTGGAATTTTTGATAATGGAGGTTCATAATCTTCTGGAACCTCAATTGTTCTTAATTCTTTTTTTTCTTTTATTTCATATCCCTGATTAGTAGGAGGGTAATATTTATTTTGGTTTTCTTGATAGTTATTATAATCTTCAGGATTTTGTATTTTGTTTGGTCCTTGAAGTGTATTTTTTACAATACTTAGGTCTTGGTCTCCATATTTTGGTAATTGGGGTAGTGGATTTGATTCTTGAAAATTAAAATTATTATTTGAATAAGATTGTTGATTAAATTGGTTTTCTTGGTGTGTTCGCATATTAAAATTATCTGTTTGTTGATTTTTAGGGTATTGATAACTTTCTTTAGGATAAGGTTGATAATTTGATTGATTTTCAGGTAATGGAGGTAATCTTAGTGAACTTTGATTTGGTGTTTTTAGTTCAGGTAATTTTGAAAAACTGCTTTCATCACTCTTTTTTTTAAATAATGCCATATAACAATATTTAAAAAGATTATATAAATAGTTTATGTATAAATTTAGAAGTGGTTACAGGTGACCGAAAAGTATTTATTTAAACACTATCTATCAAATTAACTATGTTAAAAAATCTTCTCAAAAAATTAGTTGAATCTATTGGAGGAACTCAATCAATTAAATTGATTGATGTACTTTATGGTAAGAAAGATGTAAATGAATTTCTTATAGCAAAAAAATTAAATCTTACAATAAATCAGACAAGAAACCTATTATACAGGCTTTTAAATCCTGGAATAATATACTCTAAAAGAAAAAAAGATAAGAGAAAAGGTTGGTATATTTATTATTGGACCTTAAATATCCCTAAATCTCTTGAAATATTGGAGAATAAGTTTAGTCAGGATATATTTAATTTAGAAAAACAACTTGAGATTAGGGAGCAAAAAAGATTTTATATCTGTGCTCCTTGTGGTATTGAGGTTAATGAAGAAAGAGCACTTTTAAATAATTTTTCTTGTGTTGAATGTGGAGAAGTTTATGAGCTTGGAGATAATTCAGGGATTATACAAGAAACAAAAAAAGCATTAGATAAACTAAAATCTGAAATGGAAATTATCTTATCTGAAAAACAAAAGGTAGATAAATCTCAACAAAAGAAATTAATGAGAATGTTAGAAAAGGAAAAAGCTGAAAAAAAGGCAAAAAGAGCTGCAAATAGAATCTCTAAAAAAGAATTAAAAGATAAAGAAACTCTTAAGACAACTAAAGAAACTTCTAAAAAAAATATTAAGGATAAAAAAGACAATCAAAAAAAGCAGGTTAAAGAAAAAAAGATTATTAAACAAACCTTAAAAAGAGATTTGAAAAATCTAGTTAAAAAATCAGCAAAGAAAATTAAAACTCTTAAAAAATCTAAAAAATAATTTTTAGGATTTATTATATTTTATTAAAATGAGGAAGAACTTTAGAAAAAATTCAAGAAAACATCTGATTAGTTCTGGTCCTGGTTATTCAATTTATAAAAGGCCAGATAGTTTTATAGATAAACTAAATAATTATTCTATAACCTCTATTATTATTTTTATTAATGTTATTTTATTTTTTATTGTTTATTTTTTTAATAATGCTTTAATCAATTATGTTGCACTTAATCCTTCTTTAGTTCTTACTGGAAAATATCTTTGGACTTTTTTAACTAGTATGTTTATGCATGGAAATTTCACACATTTGTTTATGAATATGCTATCTTTATTTTTTATTGGTGGTTTTATTGAAACAATTATTGGTAAAAAGAGATTTCTTTGGTTTTATCTTTTGTCTGGAATTTTTTCTGGAATTTTCTTTGTGGCTTTATCTTTTTTCTTTGGTTCTAATCTCAATATCCTTGCAGTTGGTGCTTCTGGTGCTATTTTTGGGTTAGGAGGATTACTAGCTGTTT
>CAYQOK010000013.1:2688-23485 GCA_964419155.1 Candidatus Woesearchaeota archaeon | reverse complement strand
TCTTCACCTCTATTTTTACTACTACAAAGAGGTTTTTAAATATTTCTAAAATCAAGAAATTAATTAGGGTATTAAAATTAACTAAATAAAGATATCGTTGATAAAACTTATTTTTTAAATCTTAGAACCAAACCTTTATAAACGCGCCCCCATTAAAAGAAACATGACTCCAAAAAATTCTTATTCATATGATCAAAGCAGGCAAACAAAGAACTATTTTTTAGCTAGTTATATTTATGACATAAAAAATCAAGATAGTTTTAATCCTTGTTATTCTCCTGAAACAATTAGAGCAAAATCTCTTTTAGTTGAGTTAATCGGTGAACAAGATACAGATAAATTTATTGAAAACTCAAATTTAAAACTAAAACTTCATCAAGGAAAAATATTTAATAAAAGATAATTCTTTATCAAATTTATTTGTCTAAGTAAAGTTTATAAACCAAAAACATATCTTTTTCTTATCATAAGCCCGTGTAGTGTAGCGGTCTAGCACTCAACCCTGTCACGGTTGCAACCCGAGTTCGAGTCTCGGCACGGGCGTTCAGTATAAATGTCCACTCGCATGGGTGGACGTTTTAAGCGTTGTGGTTTTGTGATTTATCGTTGCTGTTTCTTAATTTTTATAATTTTACAGAATTGTGGCTAGTTTCCCAAGTCTTGTGAAATTGTACACTCTGGTGGGGCGTTGCACCATGTTCTCTGTGGGTTTCATGAGCACTTTTTTATGATGACCTTTTATACCAGTTCCAACTTCGCCTTCTTGAGTCGTCACTATAATTGTATATTCTTTTTGGCTTTTTTCTTATTGATTTCTTCATTTCTTCTTCTCTTTCAAAAACCTTTCTACAATTCTCAGAGCAAAAAACCCTTCTTTTATCTGTGAACTCTTTATCACAGACCTTGCATTTCAATTTTTCTCTTGTAGTCTTCTGAGTTTCTAACATCTCTTTTCTTGTTCCTTTAGGAAGGTATTTCTCTAATTGAGGGTATTTTTCGGGGTGAAGAGTGATTTTTGCATGGCATGAAGAGCAAATTCTGATCTTCGTTTCTTCACCTTCTTTATAATTTGTGTGATGATCATGAAGATTTGCTGAATAAGATATCGGAAATTGTTTTACTTCTAAATCTGGTAATTTTTTACAAATTGGACACCTTAACTTTTTCCATTCTTTTACGTCATCCTTATGAATCTTTTTCATTTCCTTTTTCATCATTCTAATACACCCTTCTGAACAATAATGGCTCTCACCCCCATACCCATCATATTCCTCTAAGGAGAATTCTTTCAATAATTCCTTTTGACAATAATCGCAAATCTGCAGATCCCAAAATCCTAAGCACTCTCCATAATAGCTCTTTTCAGCCATCTTAAATTCATTTAAAATAAGATTCGTAATTTGTTTTTTCTCTTCTTCATCAACAATTTCTCTCTCAAATTGATAATAGAATCTATGATCAAAGGAGTCACCCCTGAGGTCAATAAAAAATACAACTGGAGGTAAATTCTTGAAGAATAATTTAGGTTTATTTCTTGCTTGAGAATATCCCAATTGATAAAAACTAGGCTTTTTAATCATAAATTAATGAACTAATTCATCTATAAATAAATTTTGTAATATCTCTACTAGTTTTCTTTAAACAACCAGATCAATAGAGGCATTGCCTCTCCTAATTTAACTAGTTCCTTAATCTCCTCTAAGAACTTTTCAGGATCTCTATAATAGGCTAGTTTATATGAAAATTTCGAACGTTTTTCCATTAATTGGGGAAACTCTGCGAATAGCTCTTTTTTTAGCTTTAATGTGTTCCATGCTTGAAAGCTTTCATTATAATAGACTTTTCCTTCACTGTCTATTTTTACTCTTGGTGTTAATGGTTTTTTATTTTGAGGTGATATTTCCATGGCAGACTCCATCACCTCCGTGATTGCGTGTTATTAGAACCAGTTAAGTCTTTTATTTAAACCTAGTTAAATTATTTTCTTAAGAAATTGAGTTAGACTAAATAAATAATTTATCATTAAGAGTGTTCAACAATAGTATAATGTCTTCCCCTTAAATCAAATTCGTCACCATCACTTCTTCCAATTAATTCTTTTGCTAAAGGAGTTTCAGGAGTAACTACCAAATACTCAACTTCTCCATCGTCAACATCTCTTCCACCATAAAAAGGTAAGATAAAATAGTCTTCTCTAGCACCATTGACAGAACACTCCACGTAACTTCCATTTGTAATCCTGCCATTCCTCTCAGGTAATCTAAATGAACGAGCTATCACCAATTCTCGTCTAGCTTCTTCAGCTCTTTTATCCAGTCCTGAAGCAACCCAGCTAGTTTCAATTCTCATAGTATCATACCTCGACTGATTTCTTCCCTCTAACTCACAGGCGGTATCTCTAGAGGTTTCAGCAATATTTTCTTTACTACCAAAGTCCTCTTCAAGCGACGCAACTAATAAGTCATATAATCTTTGTTTGTCTACCATTTTAGTTCTTAGAATACTTTATTTTCCCTGTGGCAATATCACAAAGCCATACTTTCTTGCAAACTTTTTCTCGAGGAACGCCTAATTTCTCAAGCATTTGAAAACAGGACTCTTTCTTTTCGTTTATTTCGTCCTCCTCTCCATCAACCTCGACTTCAATAAAATTATCTACCTCTTTTACATCGTCTAAGGTTATAGTGAACTCGTCTAAAACATAGCTTTCTCTTTTTTTATCAATTACACCTAAGAGAGGAAACTTTAATCCGTTGAGGATTTGCTTGAAGGTCTGAACATCTGAGACTTCAACTTCAAATTCCTTGTTTACTCCATCAGCAACATTAATATGGTGGGCAAAGACTCCATCCTTACCATCTGGCTTATAACGGAGTCTAATATACTCATTAGTCTCTCTAGTATCAATAGAGGGATGGTTATAGTACTCATCAATCTGATGCTTGACTTTCTTAGGCTCAGCTCCAAGTTCACTTAATTTCTTTCTGATCTCTTCCCGATCGTCATATGTTGCCTTTACTTCAATTTCCATCTTATAATGCGACTAGTTCTAGACTAGGCTTAATTTCCAAGGCTTCTGCCTTTTTTAAGACTTGTCCCAGGTAGGTTTTATTCACTGGAGGATTTACAGCTACTGTATTAGTCCTCTCAGACAGATCATGATATTTATCTATCATTCTTCTAAATCCAGAATAGCCTAAGCTTTCTGGAAAACAGACAGGTTGCTTATGAGTATACCTTGAAAAATCTCCCGTTAGCACTCTTAAGCCATCTTCTGATACAGTTCCTGGATGGGGAGTCATAAATGAGATATAAGTTATTACATTTGGATTTGATCCAACCCCGTAAATAAACTCTGAAGTTTCTTCTAAGTCTGTAACTGTCTGACCTGGAAGTCCAAAAATATAAACCGGATTTAATCTCAGTCCTGCTCCAAGAATTTCATTAACATTCCTTTTGATTGAATCGACACTAACTCCTTTCTGAATTCTTTTTAATTCTTCGCTAGATATAGACTCAATGCCCGTGTGTACTGTGTCAACACCCGCCAAAACCATTTGTTCTAAAAGTTCTGGACTAACTTGATTTATCCTAGATTTAACTTTGTACTTCAGTCCGAAGTTGGCAGATTGTAATGCACCAAATAGATCTCCTGCAAATCGAGGGTCTAGTGTTACAGACTCGTCCTTAAAGTGAACTCTTTCAAAACCCGCATTCTTTAAGATTTCTAACTCTTCTAAAATGTTATCCACTGAACGATGTCTATAACTGTATCCCCACATTTTGTTTAGTGAGCAAAAATTACAACCCATATTACATCCCCTAGATGAGTAGATTGATCCACTCGTGAATGGAACATATTCACCAAGTGAGACTAAGTCATAAGCCGGCAAAGGTAATCTATCAAGGTCTTCTACTGAATTTGCCCTTTTATTCTGGATTACTATGCCATTTCTTACAAGAGAGGTTCCACTTACCGAGGTAGGATCTCCTTTTCCATTTAAGGCGTTAATTAAATTCGTAAAGGGTAATTCTCCTTCACCCCTGACAACATAGTCTACAACTCCAGAAGACAAAACTCTCTCATCATTAAAAGTTGGATAAAGACCCCCATAGACTGTTGTTTTTCCCATATTCTTTGCTACATGAAGCATATGGTCCGCATCTGGAGATTCTACAGTACAAGCACCTGTTGCAATAACATCATAGTCTTCAAAATCTCTTCGAAGGTCTCTTTCCCTCCCCTGAGCCTGCTCAAGTCTATAATCTTTTATATCAACCTCCACGCTTGAATTTTCTCTTAAATGAGCTGCTAAGTAAAGCAGATTTAGAGGTATACCTACATCTCCTCCTTGTCCTTGTTTCTTTACAGGGAACCTTACTATCGGTTTTGTTAATAAAACTCGTTTAACCATAGAAACAAGGTATAAAAAAAGTATTTAAATGGTGTTAAACTTTTTATTTAACAAAAGAGAGCTTTATTAAGAGAAATTTAAAATGCAAAATTGGACTGTAACCCCAGAAGATAAGGATAATTTGAGAGAAGGCGAAGAAAACAGAGTCTTTTGCTCATTTACTTATATCACTCCGAACTATTCGATTTTATTCACTTTAAACGAATTAAAGGACTTTATAAAAAACAAAAACTCTAAGGTCTTTATTGTCATTTGGGACATGAATACCCTTTCTAACCCTCATTTTAAAAGATTGTGTGGATCAAGAAAGATTAATGATCCAAAGGGATATATCAATAAAAAAGTCCAAGAGCTCAGAAAAATCCTTATTTCGATGGGATTTGAGAAAGATCGAACTTTTGTATATAAATCTTCAGACCTCTGGAAGAGATTTATTACCTATTCAAATGAGGATATCTTCCAAGAGTTTTATTCTATCCTTGCACAATTAAAAATTAAAGATTATGTAGGGAATATAAAATGTTCTCATCTATTTCAAGTACCGATGGATATTTTTTTCTGTAATTACTTCCACAAGTTCTTTCCAGAAGACACAAACCAACCAATAGATATTGCCTTTTGCGGAAAGGAAAAAGATAAACTTTACAGAAAAACTCGGGAGTTAATGGTTCTGGGCGGATTAATTAAACAAAAAAATCCACTCTTTGTTGAACTGAACCCTTTTCCTTATCTTCTTTATAATGAAAATCTTCCAGAGTGGAATATGAAGAAAAATGAGATTAGGGATATTATAATCAACCTAGATCTAAGCAAAAAAGAACTATTCTCAATAATAAGGTTTGTCATGAAGGAAGTGGAGTCCATTAAAGAGGCTTCAGAAGACTATAACTATAATGAGCTATGTGACCTTTATGAGAATAAAAACCTAAAGCAAGTAAAAGAATTAGCCGTAAATTTATTGTATGAGTATTTAATAAAATTTAAAACTAATTTTGAGATGTTGGATGAAAATCAAGAAGAAGAAATAATTAATTTGCAAACGGAAAGAGACGTGATGAGTATTGGTAGTACACTAAAAAGTAAGATTGCTCTCAAGATATTAATTCTTGCAGATGGCACAAAGAATACAACAGATATTTCTAAGATTCTAAAGAAGTCAATTGCAACAATTAGTATGTATACAAACAAATTGAAAAAAGAAAATCTAATCGAAACATCACCTGAAGGAAAAATAAAGAGGAAAATTAAGGGCTTAAAGATAAACTTGGAAGCACTTGCAAACTAAAAACATTTAATAACACCATTCAGATTTTATTAACATGTTGTCAGAGAATTCAAATATAGATCTATTAAAAAAAAGAATTTTGGAGTTAGAAATCTCGGGGAATAAGATCTTTTGTTTAGATTTTGATGAGTTAGTTATTGAGAATCATTTAACAAGAGATGTGACAACAAAGATCTCAAAAGAGGTTAATAAAGAGAAATTGAAAGAATTAGGCTCATGCTCATTTGAAGGGATTAAATATTTAAACAGTTTGTTTTATGGTAAAAGCCTTATTGAATATGAGAAAATTAGAAATAAACTTGCTAAAGAATCAAAATGGAGAGATGGTTTTTTAGAATTCTTCAAAAAGCTCTCTAGTAAATATTCTGTTGTCTTTATTAGTTCTGGATTAAAAGATATATGTGAAGCAAAACTACAAGAGATTAATTTTAACCCAAAGAATATTATTGGAGGAGAGGTAAAAATAGAAGATGATAAGATTATTGGTTCTAACTTAGTTATCTCAGATAAATTAAAGGGTTATGTTATTAAAGAATTACGGGAAGAATACGAAGTAATTTCAATAGGTCACAGCCTAGGCGATAAAGAGATGTTAAATAATGCAAATCTGAGTATCTCAATTAATTCAAATATTGAAGGACTAGCACAACACAATTTTAAGAGTTTTGAAGAAGTTTGGAGTGTTATATAATTTGCACCATAGCTTTTGTCAAAGAAAACGATCCCACAGAAGGATAGTAACTTAATAGTTTGACAGAAGAACACAAATGTACTTATTTTCCGGGTCAGTTGGTTGTTTAGCTATTCTTCGCCTCTTAGTTCAGACCTAGTCTTTGATTCTAGCTCTGCATGGAGTGTTCCCTTGAACGGTTCATCTTTTTCAATAACTTTCTCAAAAAAAGAATTATAATCTCTAGGGTCTAAAAAATGAAACTCATAAATAAACTCTCCTCTGAGTTTTTTGTTGAGTTCCTCAAAATAATCTTTTGCACCTTCTAGCTTATCCTTATTTTTTACTACGCTATCTTCTGGGCATTTTTGTTTCAACGACAATAATCTTGTTTCCTTTTTTAATTAAAAAGTCCGGATTAAAGTCTTTTTGTAGGGAGTGCGTACCGGGCCTATGAATATAAGGAATCTCATAAAATCCAACATCTGGAGATTTTACCCATGAATCGATGTACCTTGAATATTTTTGAACAAGTTGTTCGCAAAAACGCCTCTCAGGGTCAAAGCTCACCAAAGTCATATTCCATGGAGATCTGTATTCGTTAATATCAATATGATCCAATATTCTTGCTCTAAAGTAAGTTTGGTCAGTTAAAGTAGTTTGGAGGGTGGCATCGTTTTCCTCTTTGACTTTCGTAATAATTTCTATATCGTCTTCAGTAATCGTGGAAAGATTTTGTTTAGGGATTACAAGTCCTCCATTTTTCTTAAAGGAAGCTTCACTCATACGAATAGGCTTCATCTCAGAGGTATTAATAGTCTCTATGTTTGAATAAATTTCACTAATTTTGGTTACTCCAATAAACTGTCTGAAAACCACATTAAAAGCTAGTTTTGCAAGTTGTAAATTCTCATCAGAGACTTCTTT
Source organism: Candidatus Woesearchaeota archaeon (assembly GCA_964419155.1). Classification (GTDB taxonomy): domain Archaea; phylum Nanobdellota; class Nanobdellia; order Pacearchaeales; family GW2011-AR1; genus CAYQOK01. The sequence continues at coordinate 16,188 of CAYQOK010000013.1, read as the reverse complement.
TTCACCTATTGCTTTTAATTCCTTCTTAATCAAATCTCTGATATAATCTTTGGACAATTTAGAAGTTATATTCGTATTATTTTTCATATCAAAATAGTAAATATTTGTAAATATATCATTTGTTGCTTGTTCTACAGTATAAAATTTAGATCCAACAGTCGTAGTTTTAACATATTTCCTGTGAGTTTGTATATTGGTATATTCCTGTTCTCTTGTTTGGTTGGTAGTATGAAATCCAAGTTTTTTTGGAAGAGTAAGCTCTTTCACTTCAGAAGTTTTCTTTTCACCAACAATTTGTTTATCAATGTTAATCTTATGTAAATCAAAGTTAAACTCAGAGTCTTTAATTATATAGCTTGTAAGGTTATTTGTTATTTCAGCAACTTCCATTACTAAATTATCTATATTTATACTCCAGGCCTGATGATTAAAAATTCTTACCTTCGGAAGAATCTCCGAGCCCCTATACTCCTCCGGAATTCGAAGTCCCCTTCCAAGAACTTGAGAAATCAGTAATTTTGAATTGAAGGCCCTTGCTTCATGAGGTACAATCTGAAATACATTTTTAACATCCCATCCTTCAGTAAGCATAGAAACTGAAACAATCCACTCAACTGGATTACTGTCATCATCTACAGTCTTCAGAATTTCTCTAGAATCGTCATGCCTTGGGCTTGAACTAACTGCAATTACCTTCTTATCAGCAGTTTCATTGTCCATGTCAGTATTCTCAATCAGGAAGTCCTTTATGTCCTGAGCGACCTTGTCACAATCGGAGATGCTCTTAGTTACTACAATAGTCATATGCTTTTTAGCGAGTGGATAAATTCTTTTCATTTCCTCATGATTCCCGAATATCGCCTTCCAGCGTTCTAATTCAGACTGACTTGTATCTTTATCTAAATAGTCAATATCCTTAACAAATCTTTTATTTATTGCATCCCTAATAGAAAAACGATAAATAACATCGAAGAAGTAGGTATCACCCTTGTAAGGAGTTCCAGAGAGATTCAAAATGTACTTAAAGGAATATCTCTCGTCATTCAAGAAATTAAACCATTCAAGCATTGTGTCTGCCTGTCTTTCTGCTCCTTTGGGATTTAAAATATGATGAGCCTCATCATTGATTACCAGAGTTTTTGCTCCCTTTCTCTCAAGGCTGTCATTAATAGAAGAACTAACATGGTCATACGTTTTGTGAACATTATCTATACAAATGTCTCCTTCTTCAATTGTTGAGTCTGAATGTTTAATCCCTGGAATTTTATATTTTGCATCTTCTGGAAGTGCATTAGTATAAATCTCGTTTTGAGTAAATTCAAAAAACTTATTATATAGTTCTCTCTTAATTGTAGTACTAGGGCATAAAACCAAAACCCGATCTACTATTCCCTTCGCCAAAAGAATTCTAGCAACGGCATACATTACCCACGATTTTCCAGTTCCAGTCGCTAAATCAATCGTACACGCCTTCTTATAGGGGAATGGTATTTCTTTTAGGAGTAAATCTTTTTTTTGGTACTCTTGAAGCACAGTTTTTTCCTCATAATTCTCTTCAAATAATTCTTTCGTGTCTTGATATTCACTCAAGTAAAATTTCACTGCCTTTCTAACAGCTTCTTTTTGAAAATCCCAATCTCCACAAAACTCATACAGAAAGTCTTCATATTTCGATAAATCTATCTTCTCAGTTTCACTATTAAACTCGAGAACTGAATCTTGAGGTGTAAGGGAGGGTCTATTTGGCATTTTTTATTTGTTGAAATCAGATTTATTTAATACAATTCTTTTTTCATTTCCAAAAATATCAATATAAATCACCATAACTTTTTCTCCAATATCATCTTCAAAAGTGACTTCAAAGTCTGATTTAGCAATATCCTCGCCGAACCAATACCTATCTAACTGAAAGGTTTCTCCATCATAATCTAAATCGATCATAATCATTGCAAGGCTTTCTTTGAGTGGATCCTTGAATTCTAGAATCCTAGACCCTAATTGAATTGGTTCAAAGGCAGTAATTTTGATCTTTTTAATAGGACTATTCGAAGAGTATTCAGCCTCCACCATTGGTGGGTATACAAAGTCAAAACCAACAGCATCAATTGTTTGATTGACATCTTCTGAAGTTCTAGGTTGTTCAAGTCTCTCAAAGTGCTTCTTTCGAACATGTTCAATTATTGAATTAGGAATTCTCAGAATAGTATACCTTACATCTCCTTTCTGGATATAGTCCTCGTTAAAACCCACCATTCCAGTTGGAGCAATAATATACACTTCATTTTTTACAGATTTACCAACCTCCTTATGAAGTTCTTCAATAAACTCATGAGTTAAGAAGTGCTCACGGTCAAAAATCATTACAGAATGATTGTTTAAGGTTCCATGAAAGTCAATCCCCTTGATTTTATGATCTTTTGGTTGACAACTAAATAATTCCAAAACGAATTCCTTATATTCACTTTTCTGCATATTTTCAAGTAGATCTCCGTCCGAATAAAGTCCAGCATTATAAAGTGTAAATGGGTTTGGTTCGAGAGGTTCACCCCTGTTACCTATTTCTTTTTTAAGATTCATCATTCTTTTTTGGATTGTGTATATTGCCAGTTTCCCACAGTCAGCCATGATCCATCTTCTTCCCAATTTCTCCGCTACAGCACCTGTGGTTCCTGATCCTGCAAAACAATCAAGTACTATATCGCCCTCATTTGAAGAGCTTTTGATTACTCTTTCCAGCAATTCCTCAGGTTTTTGAGTCGGGTATCCCAATCTTTCTGAAGAAATAGGTCCAACATCTTTAATGTCTGTCCATATATCTCTAACAGGATTGCCTTCCCTTTCGTCTAAGTATCTTTTTAATCCACGCCATGTAAAAACACATTGGACAAGGCTCACATGTTGTATAAAGTATGCATCCCTTCAAGCTTTTGCCTACCCTATTAGTGGCTTCTATGATTGCTTGACTTTCTGCATGGAATCTGGCATCTCCGACAGGTCTTTTCCCAGCTTTGGAGATTATCTCATTTCCCTTGACAATTAATGCACCGAAATGATGCTTATTTTTCTTAGCATCTTTGATAGCTTCACGCATAAATTCCTCTTTTTTCATAGGTTAGTTAATCTTAAGATATATAAAAAACTTTAGTAAATATAGGTTAATGGAAGTTTTCCTAGATCTCCTAAGTAGACCCTAATCTTGTCTTTTTGATTATTATCTATGGGCATTCCCCAAACGTTAATTTTCCAGTTAGTATAAAACAAGTATCCCCCGCAAATAGAATATTCTGATAGTGGGTTATAATATTTGTCTAAAACCTCTTTTTTGAAGAATAATGATGGTTTATGGATTATTCAGAAAAAGATAAATTCCGATAAGAAAAGTTTTTGTTTTTATGAAAATGGAAATTTTGTTTATAGGGAATTATATGTAGATTTCCTACCCTTCTTAATCAAGGGAGAAATTGTAGGGATATTTAATAGAATCTCTCCAAAAGTCATAACTAATTTTCTCTCAGACGAAAATAAGATTACAACAACCTTCACATTATAACTTTCTCAATTTTATCCCATCTAGAAAAACTTATAATCTCGTTAATCTGTACAAACTAATGAAAAACTTAAAATTAGCAATTATTGAATGTTATCCGGATAGGGCAAAGGCAATAGAGAAGTTATTTAGAAAAGTTGATCCCAATTTACGTCTGGATGTCTATTCTATCTTTGAAGAAAAATTTCCTTCTTTAGGCTATGATGGATATATAATCAGTGGAGGAGTAATAAGGGTTGTTGAAAAGAAATTGTATCCTTACATTGACAAGATGGAAGAAATTATTCGAGAATTGGTGAATCTAGGTAAGCCCATTTTAGGAATCTGTTTGGGACTTCAGATGATTGCTGATGCTTGTGGCGGAGAAGTTGCCGAAGCCGAAGATATAGAGGTAGGTATTAAGGAGATTAAACAAATTATTCCCTCTGCGCTTTGTGAAGGTATTAGCGAGAAGTTCGTAGCATTTAATTATCACTGGGATTTTGTAAAATCAATTCCTCAAGAATTTCAAATTATTGCTAAAAGTGACATTTGTGAAACTCATATAATAGAGCATAAATCAAAGCCGATTTTTGGGATTCAATTTCATATAGAATATGACAAATCAGATATTCCAGTTATTTTAGACTATTTAAAAGAAGAAATAATTGAAGAAGGTTTAAACTATAGTAAAATCTTAGAAGATATTGAATTGTATAATCCCATTGTTTCTTTTAATTTAACAAAAAATTTTATAGAAATCGTAAAAAAACAGAGGCGTAATTGAATTCCTGCATCACCCCCACAGTCAGTCGACATATTAGTGGCAGGAGGGCATACTGACTGTTATTTTATACCGACGGCACTATCAATATGCTCTTTTAGGTACCTTAAATCAATTGAACGACCATATTTCCTATAATCCCTTATTTTATTTGGGTCTGTAACAACAAAAAACCATTTATCATAATTTTTATTTAACTCCTTAACCTTTTCTTCAAAAACTTTCTTTCTAGTTAGCATACTCCCAGTCTCAACTTCAATCGCAATCTTCTTGCCCTTAAATGTAAATACTAAATCAGGCTTTCGAGTAGCGAATGTTTGGACTTTAACTTTCTTCTTCTCAAGATATTCTTTTATTACATGAATTGTGAAAAAGTGTTTATCACTTTCATTTTTTCTAGGTCGAATCAATTTGTTTATAATTTTATTCCAAAAAATGAAATTTGGTTAGATGATGATCTAAATTTAAAAGAAAGGCCTTACATTCTTCTTCATGAGTTACATGAAAGGAAATTAATGAAAAAAGGCATGGATTATAAAAAAGCACATAAAAGTGCAACAAAAGTAGAAGATTATTGCCGCCACCACCCCTCTAAACTTAAAAGTAATCTATCAAAAGAATTTAAATTAAATTTAGAATCTTAAATCGCTTAAATCTAAATACTAAATTAAGGACATTTAACTTAGAATTATATTTTCAGTTTTAATAGTTATTTTCAAAATATTCAAAAAACTTAAATAATCTTTATTTTATGCTATTTTATGAAAACTAAAAAATATAGGCAGGGATATTTTATAGAAATTGGGATTGCATTTGGTATTCCAATTGGAATTATTCTTGCAGTCTCAATTGGTAATATGGGTCTTGTCGCTATTGGGGTACCAATTGGTTTATCTGTTGGAATTGCAATTGAGGAAAAATATAAGAAACAGGAAAAAATATTACATTTAACTAAAGAAGATAAACATCAAAGAAAGATAGCATTTATTATTTCAGCTACAATATTTATTATATTACTGGTTTTAGGACTTATTTTATTAATATAATCAGTCCTTAGATTATTAAACCTTAATTTTTTAGTAAATAATATTCAAAATAATATGGCGATGTTAACAAAATCAAATTATCTCATAGGATTACAATGTCCAAAATTACTTTGGATAACTAAAAACAATAAGGAAAGAATTCCCGAAAATAATGAATTAACACAAAAAAGATTTGATGACGGAACTTTAATTGGTGTTTTAGCAACTAGATTATTCTCAAATGGAATCAGTCTTGCAGATCAAGAATTTAATGAAAATCTAATACAAACAAAAAAACTTCTTGGAAAAGGAGTTCCTTTATTTGAACCTTCTTTTTATATTGATCATTTATTTTCAAGAGCAGATATTTTAAATCCAATTGATGATGAATGGGATATTATAGAAGTAAAGTCCTCTACAAAAGTTAAGGAAATAAACCTACATGATGTTGCATTTCAAAAATATGTTTATGAAAAAGCTGGATTAAAAATTAGAAAGTGTCTTTTAATGTACATAAATAATAAATATATAAGAGAAAAAAAAATAGATCCAAAAAAACTTTTTATTTTAGAAGATATTTCAGAAAGAGTTAAATCTTTTTCAAGAGATCTTGAATTAAATATTAAAAAAATGTTTGAAATTATAAAAGGTCCAGAGCCTGATTTTTCTGTTGATGATTATTTAACAATTGAATATGATAATTTTTGTTTAGATGAATTCTTAAACTCTCAACAAGAAAATAATATTTTTGAATTATATAGGATTTTTAAAAAAGATGCTGTTAAATTATATAAACTAGGTTATAAAACAATTAAAGATTTACCAGATTCAATTAGTTTAAATGAAAAACAATTAATTCAAAGAAAATTATGTTTTGAAAAAAGCCCTCATCTTAATAAATCAAATATACTAAGTTTTCTAAATAATCTTAAATACCCTATTTATTATCTTGATTTTGAAACAATAAATCCAGTATTGCCTAAATTTACTGGAATGAAACCTTATCAAAGGATTCCATTTCAATTTTCATTACATATTCAAAACGAAAAAAACAAAGAGCTAAAACATATTTCTTTTTTAGCAGATGGAAAAACAGATCCAAGAAAAGAGTTTATGCAAGCACTAAAAAATAATCTTGGAGAAAAAGGAACAATATTAGTTTATAATCAATGTTTTGAAAATAGTGTTCTTAAAGAATGTACAAATTCATTTCCTGAATTTAAAAAATGGTATGAAGATAATATTTTAAAAAGAATAAAAGACCTTTGGAATATTTTTAAGGATTTTGATTTTTATGATTCTAGACAAAAAGGATCCACCTCAATAAAATATGTTCTCCCTTGTTTTTCTGATTTATCTTACAATGATTTAAAATTTGTTCAAAAAGGAGATGAAGCATCTTATCAATGGGAAAGAATAACATTTAGTGATGTTGATTTAACTGAAAAACAAAATATTCGAGAAGCACTTGAAGAATATTGCAAATTAGATACTCTTGCAGAAGCAGAAATTTTAAAAAATCTTTATAAGTTAACAGAAGATTAATTTATTTTATATTCTCTGTATGCTTTTTATATTTCAGTTATTATTTTTTAGTAATGCAGAAAAAAGTAAATTGGCCTTTACCGTTAGGGATATGAGAAGTTGCGACCAACGGGAGCAATTTGGGTGGAGAAGTCTGCAAGACTTCGTAACCTCATATCCCTTGTTATATTCCCCGTAGGGCTGAAATTTAGTGCAACGTCCCGAAGGGAAATTTCAGAGTTAATCTTGAGCCCCGTTCAGAAGTCTTATCTTAATTCCTAACACTCCATATTGTTGCTCTTTTTCTTTAGAATAAATTGTGTAAATGCTATTTACAAAATCTTCAACAGAATAATCTTTTGGATAGCCATAATATTCCATTCCAAAATCATTTACCAAATCTCTAAATGATTTGTATCTTAAAAGAGCAACAATTTCAACTTTTGCTTTATCCTCTAAATCTGGCAATTTGGAAAATTCAATAATATCTCCAATATTCAACTCCTGACGTTTTTCATCATAAAGTCTAATTTCTATTGTCTTTTTACCAGATGAAATTCTTTCATAAGGATTTTCTAAAAGTTTCATTGAATGTACCATAGATAAAGTAAAAGTTGTTAATAATATAAAGTTTTGTGTTAGGGGCTCAAGATTAATTGAATATAACTTCGATTACCTATATATTATTTTGAGAGCAGGGTATAGTAGATTTCAAAAGTAAACTAAAAAAATTAAGTTAAGTTTTAACGGCCTCCGCCTCCTCCTCCTCCAGCTCCTCCACCACCTGCTCCACCCCCAGACCCTCCTGAACCAGAAGCTCCAGAAGAAGTTCCAATAGATTGAGAAGCAATATTAATTCCTATGTATGTGTTATAATGATTTTCATCAATTAAACCTTGTTTTTTAAGTTCTTTTAAAACTTTTTTTGCAACACCTAAGGAAGTAGCATAAACTAAATATTCTTCCCATAAAATAGCTCCCCTGTGTCCAATTGTTCTCATTGAATTAGAGTCACTTAACCATTTTTTAAATGAATTCCACTGTTGATATTCTTGATAATAATTTTTTTTAAACCTTATTAATAATGTTGAACTTAATGAAAAACCAATCAAAAAAATAAATGAAAAAAACATAAATGATAATAAAAGGATATTATTTAAAAAACCTATGATGGGAAAATTAATAAAAAGGGATATAAAACCTAAAATAACAAATAAATTAAAACCCTTTTTTTCTAAATATTCTTTAGATTCTTTTTGAATTTCTTTGTCTATTTTCCTAAAACTTTCTCTTAAAAAAGAATTTGCCCGATATGTTGAAGAAACTTTATTTAAATCAAAATAATCTCCATTAAAATGTTTTTGTTTTGCTAATTTTTCAAGGCCATCTAACATTTCAAAAAATATTTTTTCAACATTATCTAATTTATTTATTTTATCTTTATTTTTTGTAATTTTTATAAAAGGATTTTTTTTATTCATTTTTACATCAATTATTTTTTTAACATAAAAACTTAACATCATTGATGAAAAGAAACCATTATCTACCCTTCCAAAAGGTGCTCTAAAATAACAAGCAACTTCCCATGCTTTTCTTTTTTTAGGGTATTGACTAAGTTTAGAAGGAACATCCAAATAACTTTTTTCTCTACCATAAAAAAACCAACAAATAAAAAATAAAAATGGGATTAATAAAGCAAAAATAATTGAAATAAAAATCTTAAAAATCGAAGAATCATACATAAAATATTCTCTCTCAACAATATTAAAATCCTTAAAATTATTTAGGTCATAAGGAACATAAATTATAACATCTTCATTTGGAAGATATTTATTTTTCATAATCACATTTCCCTCAACAAAGAAATTCTTATCTTTTACTAAGTATTTATGATTGTTTTTAGAATAAACCTCAAATTTCAGATAATATTTTCCCTTTATTTTATAAAGTACTGGAGGTTTTATTTGATATTCTGCTTTAATAAAATATTCTTGAGCTTTTTTAAAACCATATTCATTTCCAAAACCACAACCATATTCATTTGTTTCAGTATAGCTCATACATTTTCCTAAATTAAGAGATTCATTATAACAAAAATTCTTATAATCTGTTACATAAGCAGAACCCTCTTCACATTTAACCTTATTTATTTTAATAAATTCCTCTAAGGAATCTTTTTCATTTACAATAATCGGACTTTCAAAGTTTCTATAAAGTGTATGATAATTTTGATCTGTTTTATAATAAAGTGTTTCACTAACATTATTTTGATTAATCACTAATTTAGATTTATAAAAATTAAAATCAGCCTGAAAATTATTAGAAATAGCTGAAATTAAACCAATTATACTAAAAATACAAACAATTAAAAAAACTTTTTTAGATTCTTCCATAATATTCTAAAGTGTCTTTATTTAAAAAATTAACTTTAAAAAGGAACTCCGCTAACACCAATAATAATAACTAAACAAGCCCCAAATAAAAGAAGAACTAATAAAATTGGAAAAACCATTGCAATAATAATCCCAATACCTATAAATCTTCTTTTTTTCTTAAAAACCTTTATTATAATAAAAATTAAAAGACCCAAAAGCAAGAATTGTAAAATGATATTTGGAGTTGAAAGATAATTTAGACCACCCCCAAATCCAGTAATTAAATTTATCGGTCTTAGGACTATATAAAAAAAAATACCTGAATAAAAAACGATTAAACCAATAAAAAAACCTAAAACAAAATCACCTATTTTTTTACCTGCAGAATTATAAAAATCCTCTTGATTAATTTTTTCAGCATCGCCATAGGTTCTATTGATACTCTCCATATTAAAAACTAATTCTCCAGATTTTATAAATATAATAAACCCAAACAACAACAATTAGTGCAGTTAGATATGCAGTTGAATAATAAATTAAATAACTAAATTTCATTGCATTAAACAAGATAATTAAAAATAGAATTAAAGGAGATATAAATGCAATAGTAAAACCACCTAATAAAATATATTCACTTTTTTTGTATAATATCAATCCTAATATGAAAATTAATGTTAAACCTAGTGCAGAAGGAATTCCTGTGATAAGAATACCTAATTTATTTTCAATAAAAAGCCCCCCTATCATAAATAAAGATTGAATAATAACCGTTAGAATAATTCCAAGAAAAAAATGTTTAACAATTTCTTCTTTTCTTTTTTTTACCATAATCTAAATTGTTCTTACCTCTTTATAAATTTTTTTAGATGAAACTTATATAGGTAAAAAATGACTACAAATAAAGAGATCCATTGAAACCCAGTTAATCCTAAAAAAATAATAGGTTCTACTCTTATAAATTCTATTAAAAATCTAAAACTAAAATAAGAAATCATAAATATCTGAAATAATTTTCCAGGATCTTTATCTTTTTTAATTTTAAATTGTAAATAAAAAAACAAAATCAAACAAAAAATAGATTCATATAATTGGGTTGGGTGTCTTAATATATTATCTCCAAAATTAACGCCCCAAAAAAAATCAGTAGATTTACCATAACAACAACCCCTTAAAAAACAACCAATTCTTCCAACAGCAATTCCAATTGCCATTGAAGGAGCAAATAAATTACCCTTTCTTTCTTTTATTCTTAAAATCTTCTTTATTAAATAAACTGAAATAGTTCCCCCGATAATTCCTCCAACAATTGTTCTTCCAGAAAGTATTAGGCTTAAATTAGTAGGATCTAATAGGATTTGTTTAAAATTAATTATCCATATAGGAATCTTAGCTCCTAAAATTCCTCCAATAACTGCAGCTAATAAAATATAAAAAGTAGACTCATTTAAAGATCTTTTATTCTTAGAGTTATAATAAAACACAATTATTCCTATAATCAAACCCAGTAACACAAAAAAAGAGTAAGAAAAAATAGGTAAATCAAATAATTCAAATAAAACTGGTTTAATCCCCCAATTAGGGTTAGGCAATATATGCTCATCAATCATTCTACTTTTGAAAGAGCACAACAACCCCCCTTAGACATACAAACATAAATCTTCTCTCCAGGACAAAAACCAATAGAAGAGATTGTTTTTAAAATAGCTAATACCAAAAGGAGATTCCACCCAACAACCTCAAATTTAGAATAAAGTAGAATTACAGTAATTAATGCTAATATAAAACCAAGAGAGTGTGCAAACCTCATTGCATTTTCATTTAAAATCTTGAATTTAGGTTTAATTAATTTACCAATTGTTTTTGAATAAAGAACAATCATAGGGGCCCTCTGAATTTTTAATAATGCAGAAAGGCCTAAAATAATCATGTTTAATATAACAATCCATTTTATTTTAAAAATAAAAGCAATCCAGAATAATATCATCAAAGAAAACTTACAAAAAATAAATCCTTGCTTTAATACTTTTACTTCCCTCATTTTATTACCTTAGGAAAAAACATTCCAACTTCCTTTATATAATTTTTATAGTTTTTAAATTGTTTTATTAAAAGTTCTTCTTCTTGTTTAGCCCTATAATACATAAAAGGAATAAAAACAAAAGTGTTTGCGAAAAATGCATATAAATTAAAATAAACCAAGCACCCTCCATAAAAAATCATTATTAAAGAACCATATAATGGGTGCCTTATTATTTTATAAGGCCCAGATTTAACAAATGTTTGATCATTATAAATCACAACTTGATTCGCCCAATTTTTCCCTAATTTTAACCTACCAAGAATATTAATTAATGTTCCAGTTATAATTAAAATAAGCCCTATTAAAATAAAAATTAATTGAATATAAATATTTTCAGTATAAACTCTTCCTAAATTAAATCTAATTATTAAATAATAAAACAAAAAAAATAAGAACATAGAGCCTGTTTCTACAATGCTCTTTTTTTCATGTTTTTTTCTAATTTTAGTCCTAGCCTCAATAAAATTAATAAATATTGAAAAAACAATAACAATAACACAAAGAATAATCACAATTAATATGATTGCCTCAATTTTTTCAATCAATGTTCCTGAAAACAACTTAATTATTTTATCTAGATTATTCATTTTTTATTTTTTCTATGAACCATATTATATGCTGAAAAAGGAATTCTTCTTAAATCAGGGGTTATTACATGAACACATTCTCTTTTCATAGATCTTTCATCAAAATTATATTTATCAATAAAAGAAGAAACAGAGATCCTAAAAAGATTCTTATTAATAAATTCAATTTTTTCTTCTTCTGATTTAAACAAGAACCTTTTTGGAAATAATTTTTTTAATTTATGAGAAAAATTAATATTACAACAACCCCCAGTTGAAAGTAAATCATTAGCATTAAACGCAAAAGTATTTTCAATAACATCAAGATATTGATAAAGTTCATCACTTTTTGTAAGTGTCTTAAAAGTTCCTTTATGTTTAATAAAATAAGAAATTGCAACGCGATCTACATTACAGGGTAATGGCACAAAATCATTTTTTAAAACATATTTTGATTGTTCTTCAATTAAATTAATAATTTTAGTTAAAGTAATTCTATTTTTTATATCTGGATTTTTTTTAACTCTACCAAAAAAAGCAAGAGGCTGTAAATTAACCCCCCTAATATAATCTGATTCCATACCATAATCAATAATTTTCCCAATTTCTTTTTCATTAGAGTTATCAATAGTTGCAACTAATGTAATTGGGATTTGGTATTTGATTAAATTTTTAATTGCTTTGTTTTTTATTTCAACTAATTCTTTACCCCTGCTTTTTTTATAATGTTGATCATCAAAACTATCAAATTGTAAATAAATCTCAAATTTACCTTTAAATCTTGCTAAATTTTTTACAAAATTCTCATCTTTAGAGATTCTTAAACCATTGGTATTTAATAAAACATACTTAAAATTCTTTTTTCTTGCTAATTCAATTATTTTGATAATCTCTGGATGCATTGTAGGTTCTCCACCACTTATTTGTAAGACCTCTGCATTTCCAAATTCAGATTCTATGTAAAAATCCATCATTTTTTCAATTTTATCTAAAGAAAGAAAATCCCCTTTTCCAGAATCAGCATAACAAAAAGAACAACCTAAATCACATTTATTAGTTATTTCTATAAGTCCAATACAAGTATGTTGTTCATGATCACTACATAATCCGCAATCATAAGGACAACCTTTAATTATATTTGTTTGAACCTTAGAGATTGTTCCAGGTTTTAAATATTTGTTTCTTTTAAGATAATAATTAGCATCATGCTCTAAGATATCTATTAAAAAACCATGTTCTTTACAGAATTTTAATAAAAAAACCTCATTGTTTTTTAAAATAATCTTTGCATTAACTTTTTTCTCACATTCTGGACAAAAACTTTGAGTAGATTCTAAGACCTTGTATGCCCTTTTATTTCTTATCATTGAAAACTAAACAATCTAAAAGTATTTAATTGTTCCTAAAACAACAATATTTTAAAACACTTCTAATCTTTGTTATTAAAATGAATGAAATTAAAAAAGAGATATATAATTTTATTGAAACTCAAGGATTTAAATTAAATCCAGATAATAGAAATTATATTAAAAATTCAATTCAGTCATTATTTAAAACAAAGGATTCAAAACAAGTTTTTCAAAAAACTCTTTTAAAGATTAATCAAAACTTTTCATTTGA
>CAYQOK010000013.1:0-2588 GCA_964419155.1 Candidatus Woesearchaeota archaeon | reverse complement strand
TAATTATTTCTGAAACTGATGTTTTAAATATTCAAAATGCAGACACAATACAAATTCTTGATTGTGAAGGTTTTTTAGATTCACTTGAATCTTTACCACAATCTCTTTCAATTAATTCAATTGATGAAGCATATCTTGAAAGATATCTTGAATTATTATCTTCATGGAGCGAGATTATTGAATTATTAAACACTATTAATTGCCCTGAACTTTTTGAAATAAAAAACATAATAAAAGATATTACACCTGCAATAGACCTTTTAAAAACAAAAGAAGAAAAATTTCTAAGTGAACAAGATATTGAACAAAAGTTAATTGATTTAAATGAAGATATTGGAGATGAATTAAAAAAATTAACATTTTCAGGAGAATCACTGATTTCTATAATAAATAAAGGATTACTTAGTCCTGAATTAGTAAAAATAATAAAATCAAAAATAACATCATCAGGAATACCAGATAATCTTCTTATTGAATCCATCCCAGTAACAATAAATGAATCTGAATTAGATAATTATCTAAAAAAACAACAAGGAGATAGATTTACAAAAATTGCAATTAATATTAAAAAACAATCTTCTGTTTTAAAATCAATCCCAAATATTTTAAGAAAATTAGAAGTGAATCTTATTTATTATGATTTTGTTTCAGGAATTTCTAAGTTTTTTAAAAAATATAGTAAAAATGAATTTTATTGGGCTTTTTCAAAATTAAATTCTGATAATTTTGAGATTAATGGATCTTTAAATTTATTCTTAGATTCCCCCTGCCCAATCTCCTTTATTTTAAACACCCAAATAAAATGCTCTATATTAACTGGAGCAAATAGTGGTGGAAAAACTACTTTATTAGAACATATTCAACAAATATTAACATTATTTAATTTAGGATTACCTATTTTAACAAAAGACCAAAGCAGTATCAATATTATTAATTTTAAAGAAATTTATTATTTTGCAAAAACAAAAGGTTCTATGAGTAAGGGTGCTTTTGAAACTCTTTTAACTCAAATGTCTGAAATTGATTCAAATAAACAAACAGCTGAATTTAATAATAAGCTTATTTTAGCAGATGAAATTGAAGCAGTTACAGAACCAGGTGTTGCTGGAAAGATAATCTCTGCAACTTCAAAATATTTTATTGATAAAGGATTTTTTTTAATTATTGCAACACATTTAGGACAAGAAATTCAGCCAAATCTTCCTGAAAAAGCAAGAATTGATGGTATTGAAGCAAAAGGATTAACAGATGATTTTGAACTAATAGTAGATCATAATCCAATAATGAATAAATTAGCTAGTTCTACACCTGAACTAATTGTAGAAAAAATGGCTAATTCACCAAAAACAAAATCCAATTATCTTGAATTTATAAATAAATTTTTAAAAAAATAAAAAATAAATTAATTTTCAGAGAGATTTAAAAATCTTCTCTTGAATCTCTTCTTCTGAAATTGCTTCTTCCTCTGTTAAATCCACCTGATCTGTTTCCATCAAAACTTTTTCTTGGTTTTTCTGGATCAAATGGTTTAGCTTCTGAAACACTTATTGCTCTTCCTTCAACATCCTTTTCATTCATCTCAGCGATTGCTTTTTTTGAACTTTCTTCAGCATTTTCACCTGAAAAAGTTACAAATCCAAATCCTTTTGATCTTCCTGAAAATTTGTTTTTAACTATAAGAGCTTCTTCTATTTCTCCATATGAAGAAAATAACTCTTTAAGCTTTGCATCTTCAACTGTAAAAGGAAGATTTCCAACAAAAATCTTAGAACTCATTACTACATTATTACTCCTTACATCTTTCTATGCTTATTTTTATAAGCTATTAAAAAAGATTTAGTAGGTTTATAAATCTATCTAATTCATTTTTACTGTGCTCAGAAGTGACATATGTTACCTAGGAGCACAATTTTTTTCAAACCCAAAAACTTAAAACCTTTAGAATCTTATATAAAATATCAAAAGAGGAAAATGGCATCAGAATTTTTATTAGGGGTTGTTTATCCAGGTCTTTTAGGAGGTTTAGGGGGAATAACAAGGGGGATTGTAGGTCTTTTAAAAGCACTTTCTTTAAGAAGAAAAATATTATGGTCTTATTATGCAATAACAGTGATTGTTGCAACAATAATTGGTATGTTTGTTGGAATAATATTTAATTTTGATTACAGATTATCATTATTAGCAGGATATGCAGGAACTGATATATTAGAGGGAATTTATAAATCTTTTAATGTTCAAAAAGTTTATGTAGCCCCAAAAAAATAAAATGACTTTAATAACAATAAACCCTGATAGTGAACTTTATTCAGCAATAAAATCAAGGGCTAAAAAAAATTATCAAACACCAGAAGAACTAGTTGAAGATATTGTAAGAAGAAGTATGCTTTCATATAAAAAATCTTCAAAAATTCCAAGTCTTAAGGGAGATGATCCTTTAATTAATGTTTTTTCAAGACAAAAAACAGGAAGGAAAACTAAAAAAAAGAAAAAATAATTTTCTAAACATTTATAAGTTATTTAATTTTTTATAAACTATGGAAAAAAAGGTGAAATTAATTTTAATTACTTCTTTGGTTATTGGTTTATTA
>CAYQOK010000012.1:22802-24319 GCA_964419155.1 Candidatus Woesearchaeota archaeon | reverse complement strand
TTCTTGTTTGCTGAAGAGATTTTTGATTAATCATATTAAATCCAGAGGATTTATCCCTTCACCTCTGTTTTGATTACTACAGAAAGGTTTTTAAATATTTAGGTGTTGAAAAATAAAAATTACTTAACATATGAAAAGTTTCCAATAACATTTGCAGTTGGATAAAATATAAATAAACCAATTAAAATTAATAAACCAAGTATCAAAGAAGTAATTAAAATTAATTTCACCTTTTTTTCCATAAATTAAATAACAATCTATATTTTTTAAATCTAACATCCATAATTTTTAATAAAATTTTTCTTAAATTCAATAAATTTTCCTTTTTTAATTTCTTTTTTTACAAGCTCCATAAGATTAATTAAAAAATAAAGATTATGATAGGTTGCTAATCTTAAACCCAAACCTTCATTTTCTTTAATTAAGTGATTAATATAAGATTTAGTATATTTTTTATTTTTACAAACAAAACAATTACACTTTTTATCTAAAGGAGATTTATCAAAGAAATATTTTTTTCTTAAAATATTTATTCTTCCATTAGAAGTAAAAATACTCCCATGTCTTGCATTTTGAGTTGGAAATCTAGAATCAAACATATCAACACCCCTTGAAATTGCCTCTAATAATTCAATAGGGTCTCCTGCACCCATTAAATAACAAACCTTATCTTCTGGAATTATTGATTTATGAATGTCAATCATTTTATATTCTTGTTGTTTTGTTTCACCTAATGCAAGACCTCCAATAGAATAACCACTAAAATCAATTTTTTTAAGAGATTCACAAGACAATTTTCTTAAATCCTCATAAATTCCTCCCTGACTTATTCCAAATAATATTTGTTTCTTAGTTTTATTTTTTTGAAGCTGATTATGTTCATTTTTACATCTCTCTGCCCATTTTGTAGTTTTATTAACCGCAATTTTAATTTTTGACTTACTAAAATCTAATGTAGGCATTTCATCTAAACACATAGCAATCTCAGAATTAATGTTTAACTGAATTTCCATACTTTTTTCAGGAGTCATAAAAACTTTTTCCCCATTAAAAGGATTTCTAAAAAAAACTCCTTCTTCATTAGATTTAATATAAATACTTGGAGAATACATCTGAAAACCTCCTGAATCAGTAACATTAATAATCTCTTTATTAAGCCCCATAAAATTTCCAATTCCATTATATTTTTCAATAACCTTTGTTCCAGGCCTTAAACTTAAAATATAAGAATTTGAAATAACTGCCTTACAGCCCATTGTAATTAAATCCTCTTGTGAAATATGTTTTACAGCTGCTTTTGTAGCAACAGGCATAAAAAAAGGAGTTTCAATAATTCCTTTTTTTGTTCTTAATTCTCCAATCCTTGCATTTGTATTTTTATCTTTTATTTTAATTTTAAAAATATTATTAACCATAATTAAGAATTAAATAACAGGTATAAAAAGATTATTAAAAAATTCTTTTACCTAAAATACTCCTTTCTTTTAATTAATTTAAGTTTCATAAAAGAATGAATA
>CAYQOK010000012.1:20043-22702 GCA_964419155.1 Candidatus Woesearchaeota archaeon | reverse complement strand
CCTTGTTCTTTTGGAAGAATATTCAATACCCTATTTAAATGAATTTTATTTATTTTAGATTGAAACAACAATGAAATAAAGATTCCAGACACCAGACTAACAAAAGAAATTGCATAAACAATTAAAGGAAGAGATTCATTTTCTTCTTGAGTATAATAACCATTAATAATTGCAAACATAACCCCAAGTAAGAAAACTATTCCAAATGCAAAAACTAATTTTTTAGTTGAAACTTCCATTAAAAGATAGTAAATTTAATCCTCCTGAATCTGTTTTTTTATTCTAAGATATTCTTTTTCATCAATATCTCCAGAAGCTAATCTTTTCTTTAAGACATCTAAAGCAGATTCCCTTCTTCCTTTATTTCCAGAATCCTTTACAATCCAATAAACAACTAAAAAAAATACTATTAAAACAAATAATTGGTATATCCAACCAATACCAGTTCCATGCATTGTTCCAAATAAGGAATTTACAACCTTTGGATGTATCATCTTATAATCCTCCCATATTATATTTAATTTAAAGTTTAAAAATTAAACTAAAAAATAAAAAAATTTGAAAATTTAAAACCCAGGGCAATTTCCATTAAATTGTCCTTGCCCCTGAGCCTTATGTATGCCTCTCTTAGCACCCTGAAGACCATATGCTTTTTGCATCTTCATTTCTTGACCAAAACCAATCCCTAATTCTTGTCTTATCTCATTAGCAGTTTCTTGGTCTCCTGAAATTTTAGCATTATGCATATCAACAAATCTATCAAAGTTATCTTCATTAATTACTTCAAGTAATCTTGATCTTCCATAACCTTTTCCAGACATTTGTTCTTGTTGTTCTTGAACTAAAGATTTCCAAACTGAATAATCTTTATTTTCAAATGCTTGTTGCATTGCTTCATGCCTAGTCTCATTAAAAAGGGGCCTTTCTTCAGGATTATCACTAAAATCACTCCAATGAGCAGACACGATAAATCCAGATATTAATGCAATTGCTAAAAAAGACATAACAAACATTAATGTTTTTTTGTTTTTCATTTTTTATACCTCCTTACAAATTATTTATATGTTTCAATAGCTGAAACCAGACATATAATTTATTGAAACCAGTTAGAAAATAAAGTTATTAATTTAAACAAAAATTTTCAATTAAATCTTTGTTTCTAACTTCTGGATGAAACATAACTCCGTAAAAATCCTTAAATTTATGTTTCATAGCATAACAAAAATCAGAGTCATAAAAATCAAACTTAGATTTTAATTTATCATCAATTAATAATGATTTTTTATGGAGTAAATAAACACTATATTTTTTGTTTAAACAATTTAAAAAACTATTTTTAAAAAAAATGTCTTTAAAACAAATCTCTGATTTTTCAATTATTTTCCCTCCAAAAAGAATCCCTAAAATTTGCATTCCTGCACAAATTCCCAAAACAGAGCCAGAATAATTTTTTAGTTCATTGAAATAATTAATATTATTTTTTTTAAGATAATCATTATCTTTTAATCCAGTTCCACAAATTATTATTTTTTCATAATCATTAATATCTTTCAAATTATTATAATTTAATGTATCAAATTTTAAATTAAGATTTAAAAGAATATTCTCAATAGGTTTCACAAATTCATAATAATGTAATCTTTCCTTGCAAACTGAAACAATTAACACTTTTTTTAAAATCATTTTAATATAAACCTCAAATTATTTTCATCTCCAAAAACCTTTAATTTTTTAAAATCCAGATTAATCTTTCTTTTAAAAATAGGGCAGTCTAAAACAAAAGTCTCAAATTCACCCCCCTCTCCTGAAACACTAATTTTATATTTTTCATTTAATAATTTAATATCCCTAATAAAATCATCATCTATTTTTCTACCTAACCAAGAACTATTAAAACCCTCTGCTGCAGTACTAATTAAAATAACATTAAATTTATTATCTACAAGGGTTTTAAGAATATCTAACTGAGGCTTCTGCCATAAAGGATTAAAACAAAAAAGACCTAATTTATCGCAAATCCTTTGAATTCTAATAGACTGATAAACAGATTCAACAGCACCTGTAACAATCCCTTCAATATTAAAATCTTTTTTTGCTTTTTTAATTGCTTTTTCTAAATCTAAAAGTTCTTTTTCTTTTTCACCATCGGTTTCTTGCAAAATAAAGGAAATGTCCATGGATTCTGCTTGTTTAAAAACCTGTTCAATAAAAGGAGTATGAAACATGTAACTATCGCTATTCTTTGAAAAAATACTAATTAAACAATTTATTTTATAACCTTCTTTAATTGCAAAATACCCTGCTAATGTAGAATCTTTTCCTCCGCTAAATAATAATCCTAATTTCATAGAATTTAAAGAAAAAATAAGTTTTTAAAACTTTAATCTTCTTCAGATTCATTTAAACCCTTAAATTCATAAACCAAATCCATAAACCTTCTATGATCAACAACCCTGGATTGAAATGGCCATCTTTTTTCAGGATTCCCCCTGGGATTTTTAAATTTTAATGCAAGAACCTGAAAACCCACCCTATCTGCACATCTTGAAGCAACATTATATCTATCTGCTTTTTTTTGAAAATAAACATGTTTCTTAAAATTATTTATTTTACAAATATTTTCATTTTCATCTTTTAAAAATTCTGGTAAAAAAAGACC
>CAYQOK010000012.1:0-19943 GCA_964419155.1 Candidatus Woesearchaeota archaeon | reverse complement strand
TTATTTTACAAATATTTTCATTTTCATCTTTTAAAAATTCTGGTAAAAAAAGACCTGCTTCATTAAATAAAATCTCTAATTGTTGATCTAAAAATGAAACATGAGTACGATCATTAAAACCATCTATACAGACAAATAAATCTTTTTCATTTAACTTATAATTTTTAGATAAAAGAAATTTTAAAGAAATAGAAACAATTGATTTTGCTCTAAGATAAATTTCAGGTTCTTTAATTCCTTGTTCTTCTGTAATTTTCGAATAAAAAAAATCAGTGTGTGCATTTACATAATTTAATGCTCTTTTTTCAATTTCATCAAGAGACCTTTTAGATTTTGGTCCAAAAACACCACCCTTTCCTGCAAAATGAGTTTCTCTGTAATGAGAACCCTTATAATCTTTAATTAAATATCCTGTAATAATCAAAGGTAAATGAGCCCCATAATGTCTGTTTATTCCAAAACCATTATGGGTTTCATCAAATCCGATTACATCTTTTCCAATAATCTTCGGTTTTCTTCCGGTTCTTATAGGATCTCTAGAATTAATATCTTCTAAAAAACAACTAATATCTTTAAAAGAATGATAATTTGGTAAAATATCTTTACTACTCAACTGAATATCCATTTATTACGAAAATAAAATTAGTTTTTAAATTTCTATACAATTGATTATAACTAATACAAAACAATTTAAAAAAATTATTTTAAGATTTTAATAGATTTTCCTTGAACAATTGCTTCTGCTATCTTTTTTCTTGCTGACTTTAAAATTCTTGAAAGAGTTGGCTGAGAAATTTGCATTAGTTCTGCAGCTTTTTCTTGATTTATTTCCTTAAAATCAATTAATCTTAAACTTTCAAATTCAGCTAAAGTTAATATAATTTCATCTATTTCTAATCTTCTTATTCCTGCTGGTTTAAAATAAGAAGAGTTTGGCCTGCCCCTAACTCTTCTTCTAATACAAGGTCTTGGCATTTTAGTCTTCTAAATTCCTACCAGGGTCTTGATTTTGAAATTTTCTTTGTCTTCTTCCGCAACCAGCTCCAAAACCCCTCCCAAAACTTCTTCCAGGGCCTATCTTAATAGAGTCTAAAGAACTCTTGTTTTTTGGACAATCTCCTAATCCTCTCCCAGTTAATGGTCCTTTTCCTTGTGGTCCTGTTCCATCTTTATTTGGCATTTTAACCTCCATACAATTTAGTTATGAATAGATATTCATAATACTTTATAAATGTTTCGTTTTGAATAAGTATTCAAAAAAAAAGAAAAAAAGAAAAAAAACTAATGACTATGTTTTGAAGTTATATCTGATTCTTCAGAATTAAAATAATCTTGTGCTTCTTTTGCAAATTCTTTATCATTTTGCCTTATCCATTCAATAAGCATTGCTGCATGTTCTTTTTCTTCATCCCTATTGTGCTTTAATATCTTTCTTAAGTTATCATCACTACAGGCATCCATTCTTTGTTGATAAAAATTAACAGCCTCAAACTCCTCCCTTAAAGAGTCAATAGCCCTATTCATGTCTAAAGTTTTATCATTTAGCTTAGATTGATCTTCTTGTAACATTTTAACCTCCTTATAATTTAATAAAAGTCATTAATATTTAAAGTATAAAAGATTTACTATAAAAGAAATAGAGTTAATTAAATTCAGGGTGCTCGGGAAAACCATCTTCAAGAGGGTTTTTTAAACTAGATTCTTTAACAGAATCAATTATATCTTTAACTTCCATAATCTGAAAATTTAAAATATTTCTTGCAAAATTATTTATAATTCTAGCCATTAATTCACAATTAAATTGATTTGAAACATTTGGAATATTTTGAATTAATTCAGGATCTTTAATAGACTTAGATAGATTGGTTGTAGTATCAATAAAAGAGTCATAATTTTCCTTAAAACTCTTTAACTCAAAAAGTTCGCAATCTTTTGTTTTATAATTCATTAATAAACTTAAATCAGAAAAATTTGGAAATAAGGGTGAATCTTTTAGTCCTAAATTAAAAGTACAAATAAAAAATTTTGGGGAATAATTTTTAATATAGGTGGAGATTAGGGTTCCTCGTGTTTCAATATCTGTACATGAAACCTCTGAAATTAAGTTATCAAAAGATGTGCGATTAGAATAACCCTTTAAAACAGTTAAATACTGATTTTTAAAATTATAATTAGTATGATCTAAATCAAAAATAAATTTTTTTAAAAAACCAGAACTATCAAATTCACCCCTGAAATAATCAAAAAAATCATTTGACATCCTATTAAAAATATTAGATTTTATAATAGAACAAATCTCAGATTCTGAACAATCTTTACTAGAATAAGAGCTTAAATCTACAAAAGAGTCAAATAATTCTTTTTTAGATTTTGGAGAAAATCTCTGTAAGACTACAATCTCTTCTAAATCTGGGTCTTTAGTAAACTTAACAGAATTCTGATTACTTAAAAAAACAAAGTTATCATAAACAGGAGTATAATCCTTGATTGTTATATTATTAGCCACAGTTAATTAAAATATAACTAATCATTTTTAAAGTTTGTTATAATAGAAAGATTAATTTTTTCTTAAAATTTTTCTAAATCCTTTTTTAAAGATTCCTTCTTTAAACTTATGTTTTATAAAATCTGAATTTTTAATTGTTTCCCAATAACCTCTTTGTATTGCAAGGTCAATCTTATGAAAATCCTGTATATTTATATCTACAAGTTCTGGAGTAATTAATAAATCTAAATCACTATCATTTACTAAATTTTTTATTCTCTCAGAATCAACTAATGAATATGAAGCTAATAAACTTGAAATAATACTTGGAATATTTATTTTTGTTATTTTGTTATTTAAACTAGCAGACTCATAAACTTTTTCTTTTATCTCTCCTTTTTTTAAATTTACTGCAATTATTTTTTTTGCCCCGTTTTCTTTTAATAACTTAAATGGAAGATTATCTAAAACCCCTCCATCAACAAGAACCCTATTGTTTAGTTCAACAGGATTAAAAATTCCAGGTATAGATATACTTGCTCTTACTGCCTTTACCAAGTCTCCTTTATTAAATATGACTTCTTGAGAATTTAAAATATCAGTAGAAGTAACAAAAAAAGGTTTTTTAAGATCTGAAAATGTTTTGTTATCTAATATGTGCCTTAAATAATTTTCAAATTTATCTCCTTTCACAAATCCTTTTTTAGGGAAATTAAAATCAATAAATTTTTTCCAAGGACTTTGTTTGATAAGTAATTCAATTTCAGATGAATTTAAACCAGAACAATGAAGTGCACCAATTACAGCACCAATACTAGTCCCACTAACAATATCTATCTCAATATCTAATTCTTCAAGCGCCCTTAAAACACCAATATGGGCAAATCCTTTTGCGCCGCCGCCGCCAAGAGCTAAACCTATTTTTTTAGACATTTTTTTTATCTTTTTTAGACCAATCAGTAACTAGTACAATTCCAAGAACTGCAATAACTGTAACAATAAATGCAGTATAAAAACTAACTAAAAGAGGATAACTTTCAATAAAACCTGGTGTGGTTATGGTGGGCATAAGTAAATTTATAAAATCTTTCCAAAGCAAAGCAATAATTAAACCAAATGCAGTTATCATTGCTTTTGAAACCTGATTTTTATATTCTGATTTTAAAGCAACAGCTTTAGCTAATGTTTTTTTCTGTAATTCTTTTTTCCTTAATTTTCTAAGCTCTTTTTTTTGTTCAGGTGTTAATTTTGTTTTTTCCATAAACAAATATATAGAACACTATTTTTAAAGTTTATTTTTTAAAAAAACATAAAAACAAAGAGTTTATAAACCTTAATTTATTGAATGAAATATGATAAATCAATGGAGTTATCGGCACAACTGAATTCTTTACTAGTAATAACTCTAATCTTTTCAAAAAAATATTTAAAGCATTAAAATATTCTATCTTTAATTTAAATTATAATGGCGGATGTAGTTTAATGGTAGAATACTCGACTGTGGCTCGTGAGGCGCGAGTTCGATTCTCGCCTTCCGCTTTTTAAAAAATGGAAACAGTAAAAGGATTTAAAGATTTTGAAGAAGAAGAAGCTGAAAAAAGAGAAAAAATAAGATCTATCTTAGTATCTAATTTTGAAAAATATGGTTTTGAACCTGCAGAAACCCCAATAATTGAATATAAAGAATTTGTAAAAGGAGAAAACTCAGATGATGAGGCAGTTTCAGATATTTTTAAATTAAATGATAAAGGAAAAAGAGAACTTGCACTAAGATATGAATTCACATTTCAATTAAAAAGACTAATGAAAGGGAAAAAATTGCCTTATAAAAGATATTCAATTGGTCCTGTTTTTAGGGATGAACCTGTTTCAGGAAATAGATTAAGACAATTTACTCAATGTGATATTGATATTGTTGGAGCAGACATAAAAGACGAAGCAGAGATATTAGCGATTGTAAAAAGAATTTTAACAGATTTAAAAATTAACTTTAAAATTTATATTAACAACAGAAAACTACTAAATGAAATATTATTCAAAGAAAATATTGAAAAAATGGACTGGAAGAATGTAATAAGAGAAATTGATAAATTAGATAAACTTCCTGAAGATGAAATTTATAACAACCTGAGGGGTTATGGTGCTCAGAATGTTCTTGAAATATTCAAACAACCTGAAAGTTTTTTTGAAAAATATGATTCTTATAAAGAAATTAAAGAATTGAAGAATTATTGTGAAGTATATGGTGTAGAAGTTATCTTTTCACCTTCATTAGCAAGGGGTTTATCCTATTACAATGGAAATATTTTTGAAGTAAAATCAGATATAAAAGAGTCCATAACTGCTGGAGGCAGTTTTATGTTTAATGAAGTTCAATCTACAGGTATCTCTTTTGGATTAGAAAGACTTTGTGTTTTAGCTGAACTAAATGAATCCAATAAAAAAATAATGATAATCTCAATAAACCAAGATAAACAAGCAATTTTAACTTCAGAATTATTAAGAGATAAAAATATAAATTGTATATTATCAACAGCAAAATTAAGAAAATCATTAGATTATGCTAATTCAAAAAATATTGATTTTGTAATTTTAATTGGTGAAAACGAAATAAAAACTGAAAAATTAAAATTAAGAAATATGAAAACTGGAAAAGAAAGTGATTTAACATTCAATGAGGTAATAAAAAATATCAAAGATGATTAAACCTGATTTTAATAAAGGAAATGGATTAATTCCTGTGATAGTTCAAGATTATAAGACTAATGAAGTTCTTATGTTAGCCTATATGAATGAAGAATCCTGGATGTTGACTATTAAAAATAGAAAAGCAACATATTTTAGTAGAAGTAGAAATAAACTATGGCTAAAAGGAGAAAAATCAAAAAACTTTCAAGAAGTAAAAGAGATCTATATTGATTGTGATAATGACACATTATTATTAAAGATAAAACAAATAGGCGGTGCATCGTGTCATTTAGGTTATAAGTCCTGTTTTTTTAGAGATGAGAACGGATTAATAATTAGTGAAAAAGTTTTTGATCCCGAGGAGAAATATAACAAATGAATGTATGTAATTTAGAAGAAAACAAAAGAAAAATAATATTGGGATTACCTAAAGGAAGCTTAGAAGAATCTACTTTTAGATTATTTGAAAAAGCAGGGTATCATTTAAAAGTAGGTAGCAGAAGTTATTTTCCAATAATAGATGATCCTGATATAGAATGTATATTATTGAGATCTCAAGAGATAAGTAGATATGTTGAAGATGGGGTTCTTGATTTAGGAATTACTGGATTAGATTGGATCTTAGAAACAAAATCTAATGTTATTGAGGTATGCGAATTAGTTTATGCTAAAACAAGTTTAAAACCAGTAAAATGGGTCTTAGCAGTTGCTAATGAATCCCCAATAAAAACAGTGAATGATTTAAACAATAAGATTATTGCAACAGAAGTCGTAAATATAACAAAGGATTATCTAAAAAAACACAATGTATCTTCAAAAGTAGAATTTTCTTGGGGTGCAACAGAAATAAAAGCAAGAGGCATTGCAGATGCAATAGTAGATGTCACAGAAACAGGAAATTCATTAAGAGCAAATAATCTTCGGGTGATTGATACCTTATTGGAATCCACTACTAAACTAATTGCAAATAAAAAATCTTGGGAAAATGAATGGAAAAAATCAAAAATAAAACAAATTTCAATGTTATTAAAAGGAGTATTATTAGCTGAAACCAAGGTAGAAGTATTAATGAATGTTAAAAAAGATAATCTAGAAAATGTTCTAAAAATACTTCCAGCATTAAATACTCCAACTGTTTCAGATTTAAGTAATAATGAATGGTGTGATGTGATGACAATTATAGACAAATCTGTAGTAAGAGATTTAATTCCAAAACTTAAAGAAGCAGGAGCAGAGGGTATTGTTGAAATTCCTTTAAACAGAATTATTCAATAAATCTTCCAACAATAGCCAACCTAACAGGGTTTCTTAAATTTGAGCCTTTAAGATTTTCTGGTGCAATATTTACTAAATAAACTGAATAACCGTTTTCCTTAAGAAATATTGCCCTGTCTAAATTAATTAATGTTTTATATCCCCCAAATAAAATATTTGCAATAATGGGATTTCCCCTCTTTACATAACCCTCTAAAAATCTTGTTTTAAGAACTGCTTCAGATATTACATCAGCTCTATATGAAAGAGTCTTGCTAATGGGGGTTATTTTCTTAAACTTATTTATTTTACCAAAACAACAAGGAACACAAACCACATCAGAGTGATTCTTTGAAGCATGATATAAAACCCTATCACTAAGATTCCCACAACAATGCAAACCTACAACTAAATCCTCTTTAAAATACATAGGATTAAAAATATTAAAATTTTCAAGACAAATTGAAGGATTATTAGATTTTTTCTTTTTAATTAAATCAGAATTAATATCAACCCCCCTAACTTGAACAGAAAACTCTTGATTTAATTTAAAACAAAAATTACCATTACCACAACAAAGCTCTAAAATACTATTTGGGTTTTTAAGATATTTTCTAATTGATTGTAAAATTCCAAGATATTGAGATTCTTTTTTATTTTTATATATCTCTGATGAATAAGAATCAAAAGAGATAGGGGAATAATAACTTTCTATTATTTTTTTTAAACTTCTTTCTGAGTTTATTTTTAATTGATCATACAAAAAATCAAATCCAGCTAAACAAATCAATTTTTCTGGATTATTCTCTTCTTTTAACAAATCTTCCAACATTTTCTATAGGTAAATTAATCTGTTTTCTAGAATTCAGATCCTTTATAGAAAGAGTGTTATTTTTAATCTCATCTTCACCTAAAAAACCAATATAAGGAATTCCTTGTTTAACTACAGAAGAAACAATGTCCCCTATTTTTTCAGAACCCTCAAGCTTAACATCTACATTAATTCCTTGATTTCTTAAATTATGCGCAACATTAAGACACTTATCCAATGTATCCCCAATTGGAACAAGAAACAATTCTCTAGAAGTCAGAGGAATTAAGGTAGTCTTATTTTTAACCATTGCTAATCTTTCTAATCCAAATGAAAATCCAACAGCAGGAATATCTTGACCATTTCTAAAATCTCCAATCATATTATCAAACCTTCCGCCAGCAAGAATCGCAGAAGGACAAATTTCGCGGTTTTTAAGAAAAACCTCCAGTGTAGTACCTGTATAATAATCTAATCCTCTTGCTAATGAAGGATTAAATTTTACAGAATCAAAATCTAATGAATTAGAGTATCTTAAAAGAGATTTAATCTCAGAGAGTCCCTCTAGCCCATTATCTGAAGTTATCTTGTCCTCAAGAAATTTTAAAGTTAAACTGTTATCTTCTCTTGGAATCACAATAGAAAGAATTTTAGAAACCATAGAGTTATCTAATAATAATCTTCCAGAAGTATCATAATTTGCTAAAGCACGATATAAGTCATATTTATCTTTTTCTCTTAAAAAGAGAGAGGAAATTTCTTCAAAACCCTCTTCTCCAATCTCTTCAAAAATAGTATTCTGAATTTTTTGCTTATTCAAAATAGAAACACCTTCAAGATCATATCCCTTAAAAAGTTCTGTTAAAGTTTTATTAGATAATGAATGAGAACTTCCAAAAAGTCTTAGATTATTTAATTCTTCTCTTACCCCCTCTAAACCAATTTTATCAAATTTATCTAATACAGATATAGTCCTTAATCTAGATATCTGAGGTACACCTGAATAATCTAAAATACCCTCTAATAATTTCCGATTATTTATATTAACCTCAATATCCCCCATATCTAATTCAATAAATGCGTCTTTAGCTAATGCAAGTAATTCTGCTTCTGCAGCCATACTTTTCACCCCTAAAAAATCAACGTCGCATTGAGTAAAAACCCTATATCTACCTTGCTCTGGTTGTGTTGGTCCATCTCTAAAAACTTCTCCTATCACATATCTCTTAAAAGGAAATGAAATAGATTTATTTGAAGAAATATATCTTGCTAAAGGAACTGTCTGATCAAATCTTAAAGCAAGAGACCTACCTTTTTGGTCTTTTAATTTAAAAACCTCTTTTTGAATTTCTCCCCCTCCCTTAAATGAAATTGCATCAAGTTTTTCTATGGGCGGAGTTTCTAAACGATCATACCCATACCTTTCAAAAATGTTCATTAAAGTGCTCCTTATTTTATTTCTAAGAATTGTTTCTCCCCCATACCAATCCTTTGTTCCCTTTGGTCCTTCAAAATCACAAAACTTCATAATTAAAAATATTTTAAAACATATTTAAAGTTAATGACATAATAGAATATAAATCCCCCTTTAAAATCAAAATACACTAAATGTTCAAAAAACCAAAATTAAACTCATTTTTTTAAAAAGATATCAACCAAAAAGTTTAAAATGAAAAAATTCATATAATTATTATGGTTTTGACATTTACCATACCAGAACCAGGAAACAAAAAGAGAGTCAAAGATGTCCTAATCAATCTTTTAATATCTGAATGGCCCCTAACTCTTTCTCAACTACACAAAAAAATTAAAAGAGAATATAGAATAAATACTTCTTGTCAAGCAGTGTATAAGGCAATATCCGAGCTAAATTCTGAAGGAGTTGTACTAAAACAAGAGAAAAATTATTCAATTGATTTAGAATGGATAAAAAAACTAAAAGAATTTTCTGAACATATAGAAAATAACTATAAAGAAAAAGATACTTTACCCCTAATAGAAGGACTATTAAAAGTAAAATCAGAAAACAATGTAACAGTATTGACTTTTAATTCAATGTTAGAGTTAGATAAAACATGGTTAAAAATAAAAAAGGAATATTATTCCAAGATAACAAAACCAGGAGAAATAACATTTTGGGAAGGCGATCATTGTTGGTGGTTATTAGTATATCCAGAATTAGAATATGATGAAATGGAATTAGTTAAAAAAAAGAAAGTTAAAGACTTTATTATTAATCACAATGATACAAAACTAGACCTATGGACTAAAAAATTTTATGACATGGCAGGCATTGGATTTAAAATAACCAAATCAAAAGTAAACTGTGATTTAACAGTATTTGGAGATACAATAATGCAAGTTTACTGGCCTGAAGAACTAAAAATAAAAACAGATGAGATATTTGAAAAATACGATAGCATCTCAAACATTAACTTACATTCATTACTAGAAAAGATTTTTAATAAAAAAACAAAAATAGATCTTATAATCACAAAAAATAATGAAATTGCAGAACAATTAAAATCAAAAATAAAAAAAGAATTCAACTAAAAAATTAAAAAGTTTTTAACGAGAAGTTTAAATTAATTTTTTAATTAATAATATTATGAATTCAACAATAATTGTCATAATCATTTATTTTTTAATACTTTTTATACTTGGATTTTACATAAATTCGAAAAAAAAGACAATAAAAAAAAGCAAAGATTCTAAATTGTCTACCTCGCAATTAACCATAAGCATAATAATGACATTGTTTGGGGGTGGGTTTATATTAGGTGGTGCAGAATTAGGTTATTCTTATGGTTGGCAAGGACTTATTTACGGATTTTCAACAGCAATAGGATTATTATTATTTGGTCCATTACTTGCAAAAAAGATTTATTCTTCTAAAAAAGAATATCATGTAAATACTTTATCAGGATTCTTATACAAAAAATATGAAAATAAAACCATTTACTTATTTTCATCTGCACTATCAATAATTACCTTAATAACAATATCTTCAGCACAGCTTTTTGCAGCAACAAAAATATTTAATGCCATTGGACTACCTGAAAAAATAAGTTTATTTTTTTTAGGATCAATTATTTTATTAATCTCTTCTAAGGGATTAAAAAAATTATCCTCGTTTGGAAGGTACAACCTATTGATTGCCGTTATTGGTATCATTTCATTGTTATTTTTAAAACCTGAATTTGAATCTGAAATAATTAAAAAAACAGCAAGTTCTATAAAACCCTTGTTATTATTAAATATCCTAATACCAACAGTTTTTTATATTTTAGTTGGGCAAGACATCTATCAAAAAGTTTATTCCTCAAAAAATATTAAATCAATAAAAACAGCAATGTTTCTTTCCTCATTATTTTTTATACTACTAAGCATATTCCCTGTAATCATAGGAATAAAAGCAAATCAATTCTTAGAGATATCTCCTTCTGAAGCAGTACCTAAATTTATTTTATACTCTGCACCATCTATATTTAAAGGATTATTTATCGCTGCAATTTTAGCTGCAGTTATTGGTTGTGCTCAATCACTGTT
Source organism: Candidatus Woesearchaeota archaeon (assembly GCA_964419155.1). GTDB lineage: Archaea > Nanobdellota > Nanobdellia > Pacearchaeales > GW2011-AR1 > CAYQOK01. The sequence goes on along the minus strand of CAYQOK010000012.1, from coordinate 9,156 downwards.
AAATGCAGCAGCAAATCAATTTTCAGAAGATTTAGGGGACTTTTTAAAAAAGGAGAATGAAAAAAAGAAAATATTTTCAATAGGAATAATTATGATGGCACTAATTACATTCTTTATTACATTAGTTTCTAAAAGAATAATTGATAACTTAATTATCGCATATAGTATCTACACCTCTGGAATATTCTTATTATTGTTCTTTGCTTTTTTTACAAAGAATTCAAGAAAATACCGATATCCAATTATTTATGGATCTGTTCTTTCACTTATCCTAACATTACTTATTGAATTAAAAATAATAAAGACCCAATTCCCTTCAATAATTGTAGGTATAATATTCGGAGCCATTTTTATTTTAATATTAATCTTATTAAATAAGTCACTTAAAAGAGACAACAAAAGAAAAGTTTATAAGGGGGGGGGATCAATATTAATAGTATGGCAATGTCAGAAAACTTTGGTTTCTGTAATGTAGAGAATTTTAGAATCTATGTAGATAATCTTAATGCACTAGAAAAATATCTAAAACTTGCTGTTGATACTATCCTAGGAGTTGAACCTGAAAAAATACATATCTCTAATTTTTATTTAAGGTATAATCTCATGGGAAAGGAGATTCCAAAAAATTGGGAACCTGATGGAGATGGGGGATATTGGAAAATAATTCCAGCACATTATTGGGTTGAAGAATCTAAAGAACCTCTAGAAGTATGTCTTATTGGCTCTGATTCATTCATAGACTCAAAAAAAGTAAATAATGGAAGAAAAACATTTGCAGATCAAATGAGTTTAGTAAATAATGTTATGAACCTAATTCATTCAAAAAAATTTGATAAAGATGTACTAAAATATATTCCAGAGGGAGAATATGAAAATGATGGGATAAATAAAAAGTTATTAATGAATGTTTTAGAAAGTGCAGAAGATAATTATTTTGACCTTAGAGATTTTGGAGGTGAAATAAAAAAAATAACTAAAGAAGATTTAAGGGGTTTTGAAGGAATTGGCTATAAAATAACTCAAACAGATAATATTGAAAAAAAGTTATTAATAAGTTTATGTAAAACTTATTACCCTAGATAAACAAATAAGTTAAAAAAAGATTAAACTAAACTTTTAAATAATTTTTAAATATTTAATTATATGAAAAACAAAATAAAAATAGAATCAATTAAAGAAGAGAATATTAATGGAATAATCTCTGCATATATGGGGGTATTTACAGCACACCCTTGGCATGAGGAATTTAAATGTTCTGAATGCGGTTTTGGACCTTATTCTTTTGGATGTGATGAAAAAGAAGATTGTGAAGAGTTTAATGAACATAAATTAATTAAAATAAATTCATTAGAATATCAAAAATGCGAATCCTGTGGTTTAAATTTAGAAGAAACATTAACACCAATTTATACAATAGATTCAGTTAAAGAAAATATTATAGCACAAATGAAAAAAGAAGGGTTTATTGGAAAAGTAGGAATAAGAATTGGAGAAGTATCTGGGTTCTGTTGGGGTTTTAATTATCCTATGAATCATAATCCTAAAAACGGAGATACTTGGTATCTTGAAGCAGGTTCTATAATAAAAAATTTAAAATTAAATTTAGAAAAATCATTTTATCATAATGAATCTGCTACATTAAAAAATCATCGTAAATTAGGAATAGGCACAAAATTATTAGAAAAAATGCTGGAGGATGTAAAAGAAAATAATAAAGATATAGTAATTTTTAGAACAATAAATCCTGCAATGATATCTTGTTACGAAAAAGTTTTAGGATTAACTAAAAATAGTTTAAACCCCAAATTTAGTGATCCAGACCCCAGAAAAAGGCAAAATTGGTATGTTTTAAAAATTTAAAATGGAAAATAAAGAAATTGAAATTCTTAAAGAATTAATAAAAATAGATTCTCAATGCACAAAATCAAATTTAAAAATAATTGAATTCATATCAAATTTATTTAAAGGCTATCCCCAAACAAAATCAGAATATATTAGAGAAGATTTTAAACTATATAATTTAATTATAAAAATTCCTGGAAAAGCATCTGATTCCCCCTTAGTATTTATTGGCCATACAGACACAGTCCCAGGATCAGAACAATGGAATGGCCAAGAGTTTAATCCAATTGAAAAAGAAAATAAAATATATGGTCTAGGTTCTTGTGATATGAAGTCTGGTTTAGCCTGCATGATTGCTGCTGCACTTAACTTAAAAGAAATGCCCTTAAATGATATCTATTTAATATTTGACTCTGATGAAGAACTTAATGGAGAAGGAGGAAAAAAAGTAGCACAGGAATTAAAACTAAATAATGCTAAAATAATAATTCCAGAACCAACTTCTAAAAAAATAATCTATAAACAAAAAGGTTGTTTAGACATGGAAATTGAAACAAAAGGGATATCACTTCATTCATCAAAAACAAATTACTTAAATAATTTAAAAAATAATGCAGTTTATAAAATGAATTTAATCATAAATAAATTAATGGAATATGAAAAAGAAATTGAAAAAAAGAAAGATAATGATTTAGGTTCTCCTTGTTTAAATATCGGACTAATAGCCGGTGGAGTATCAGCAAATGTAGTTCCAAATAAATGTTTAATAAAAATAAGTAGAAGATTAATACCTTCAGAGAACATAGATGAAGAAGCTGAAAAAATAAATAAAATATCAAAAGAAATTGATTTTAATTCAAAAACTAAAATAATATTTTATGGACAACCCTTTGAATCTAATTTAGATGGGGAGTTTATGGATTTTTTAAAAAAGTCTTCAAATAAAAACTTTGGCGAATTTAAATTAGGAGTTATGTCTGCGTGGACCGAAGCTGCACTATTCTCTAAGTTTGGAGAAACTTTTATATTTGGACCTGGAAAAGAAGAACTCTGCCATTCAATAAATGAATATGTTGATATAGAAGAAGTTAATCAATTTTATAATATCTACTCTGAAATTATGAATGCAGGATAATAAAATTAAATAAATAAAATAAATGGTTACTAAAAAAATACCAAAACTGATAGATGTATTAAATTCAATACCCTCTGAAAGAAATGAATTATTAAATCTTGAAAAACGATTAAAACCTTCGCAGGATCATTATGGGTCTATAGAAGGGTTTATGGGAAAAAATGAAAATTTAAAATCTATTTTAATAGAAGACTACAATACCCTAAAGAAAATAGGGAGAACTTACTCTGAGATCGCAGATAGAATAGAAGAATTAATGTTTGATAAACAGTTTGGAAAAATAGGTAATTACAAATTTTGTGGTGAATTCACTTGCGGAGAACAAGAATGTCCTTGGAAAGATGGTTCTACTTGTAATCAATATGTCATGTGGTTAATCCCATCAAATGATAATAACCCCTTATTACCAGGAGAGATTTATAAAAATAAAAATGTTATAGAAATATCAGGGTTGTTACCCCATTTAATAAAAGAGCATTATTTTTTTGAAGGCAAAAAAAGCAGATATAGAGTAAATCCTGAAAAAATCTCAAAAATAATCTTTCAAGAGGTTCTACCACTTAAAAAAAGAGAATTTTTAGAAAAAACATAAAAAAAGGAAAAAATAATGAGGAATTTATTTAATTACATCCGCAAGATCCGCCATTGACAGCACCACAAGTTGATAATCCGCAATTAGATTCTGCACTACAACTATTTCCACAACTTGAGCAACTAAATTCTTCAGTGGATTCTAGTGCATCGCCTGGACTATTAGCATTAACTAAACCCATACTAACAGTTATTGCTGCAACTAAAAAGACCCCTAAAACAAGCATCAAAACAAGCATTTTAATTTCCATTTTTAACCTCCTTTTATTATTAGAATAACTTAAATCAGTAATAAAACTATAAAAAATTTATTATAATTCAAAACAATCCAGATCAAAGATTATATTTTTTTAGTTCTTAGTAAATTAGCATTTGTAACAACGGTAATAGAAGACAATGCCATTGCTAATTCTGCAATTGCAGGATGCAAAAGACCTGCAATTGCAACTGGAATAGCTATGATATTATATGCAAATGCCCAGAATAAATTTTGTTTTATTTTTCTAAATGTAACTTTACTTAAATTAACTGCCTGGACAACACCCATTAAAGAACCTTTAGCAAGAACAATATCTCCTGCTTCAATTGCAATATCAGTTCCAGTACCCATAGCAATCCCAACATTTGATTGTTTTAATGCTGGAGCATCATTAATTCCATCTCCAACAAAAATAACAAAAGAAGTTTTTTGTAATTCTTTTATTTTATTAGCTTTATCTTCAGGTAAAACCCTTGATATAACCTCCTTAATCCCAACTTGTTTAGCAATTGCTTTAGCAGTTCTCTCATTGTCTCCAGTGATCATTATAGATTTATAACCTTGATTATTAAGTTTTTTAATAGCAGAAAAAGAATCTTCTTTTAAAGTATCTGCAACACCTATAACTCCTATAATTTTTTTTCCCTCTGCTACAATCATAGTTGTTTGACCTTTTTCTTCAAGAATCTTTATTTTATCTTCCCAATTCTTAATCAAAATATTTCTTTCTTTCATTAATATTTCAGTACCAATTAAAATAGTTTTTTTATTAATAACTCCTTCAATACCTTTCCCCCTAATAATCTTAAAACCCTTAACTTCCTTATAATTCTTTAAATTAGCTTTTTTAACAATCGCTTTAGCAATAGCATGCTCAGAAAGCTTTTCTAAACTTGCTGCAATTTCAAATAAGTAACTTCCTTTATCTTTTTTTAAAGAATAAAAATCAATAACCTCTGGTTTTCCTTTTGTAATTGTTCCAGTTTTATCAAAAACAATGATTTTAACTTCCCTCATAGTTTGTATAGCCTCTCCTTTTCTAATTAAAATCCCATTTTTAGCACCAATTCCAGAACCAACAGTTAAAGAAATTGGAACTGCTAAACCTAGTGAACAAGGACAAGCTATAACTAAAACTGCTATAGCAATTCCTATAGATCTACTTAAACCAACATCAGAAAACATCAACCACCCTAGGAAAGTTAAGACACTAATAATTAAGATTATAGGAACAAAAATTCCTGTAACTTTATCAGCAAGTGCCTGAATAGGAACTTTTGTACTTTGCGCTCCTTCAATTAATTTAATTATCTGACTTAAAAAAGTATCATTACCTATTTTAATAGCCTTAACATATAAAATTCCATCTTGATTAATTGTAGCACCAATAACATAATCTTTAACTTTTTTATCAACAGGAATACTCTCTCCTGTAACCATAGATTCATCAATAGAACTGCCCCCTTTGATAATAATCCCATCTGTAGGAATCTTCTCACCAGGTCTAATAACCATAATATCTCCTACATTAACCTCTGAAATATTAATCACAACCTCTTCATTAGATCTTAAAACCACAGCTTTTTTTGCACCTAATTCCAATAATTTTCTGATTTCATAAGTTGCCCGACCTTTTGCTTTATCTTCAATAAATTTTCCAGTAATAAAAATAGTCATAATCATTCCAGAAATTCCAGTAAAACTAGTAATATCCGTAAAAAAACTAAAAAAACCAGTAAAATAAGCAACAAGGGTTCCTAGAGCAATTAAAGAATCCATTGAAAAATAAAACTTAAAAAAACCTCTTAATCCTGATTTTATTGTTGAGAAACCAAAAATAAAAATTATAGGAAATGATAATATCAACATCAAAAAAGTCATACTATTCATTGAAAAAATAGAAAATCCAAATAACTTTTCAGAATACATAATTACCATTATCTGAATTGTTAAAAACCAACTTACAATAAGTTTAATAAGCCACTTAGTAGATTCATTAACCATCTTAATTAAAAAATTATCTAATATTCATTAATCTTAATTAACTTAAAGCCTGCATCTCTTACTGCATTTTTTAAATCTTCTTCCTTAATCTTTTCATCTATTTCAACAAATGCTTTTCCAAAAACCACATTTATATTGATATCCTTAGCCCCTATTTTCAAAAGACTTTTGTTTACATTAGTACCACAAGCAGCACAATGCATACCTTCAATCATTAAAACAACTTTTTTCATTTTTTACTCCTATAATTTAATTTATTACCAACTTTCCTTTCATTTGTTTATGCCCCCTACCACAATAATTAGCACAATAAAATTCAAATTCTCCTTTTTGAGTAGCCTCAAAATCTATAATTTCATTTCCAGAAATATCTAAATCAGGAATCCTAATTCCATGAAGCCCATCTAAATTATTTATAACAATTCTAACTTTATCTCCTTGATCTACTATTATTATTCCTGGATTAAATTCAAAATTACTTGCATTAACCATAATCTCCTTATCAAAATTACCTACATTTATTTTATTAAAATAATTATTTTTTACTAATCCCAAACTAAAGCTTATGAATATTAAAAAAATAAACACAAACAAAACAATAACTACATATTTTAAATAATTATTCATTTTAAAATCTATAAGCTCCTGATTGAATATCTGATTTTTTAATTACTATGTTTTCTCCTTTTATCTCATTAGGCAAATAACCTGGCCAACAACCCCCACCAATCTTATTTTTAGTTCCTAACTCACTAATTAAATATTTATTACCGCAATTATTACAAACCATATAATTACCTTCCTGCCTATAACCTTTTTTAGAACCATAACAAACATCACAAGCATCAAAAGCAGTTTTTATAGTGCCATCTTCTGATTTAACAACAAAAAAAACTAAATCTTTTCCATTATAACTATATTCAAACCATTCTGCTTTTTCAGAAATTTCAGACAAAGGGATTTTAAAATCCCCTTGTTGAGCAGAAACAGAATTTCCAGTAAAAAGAGGTTTAATTAAAAAAAATCCTATTAAAATTAAAACAAATATCATTATCCAAAAGTATTTCTTGTTCATTTTAAAAACCACAACCCCCACATTCTTGACCACAACTTCCCCCACAAGTTCCTGAAGAACAAGAATCTCCTGTATTAACTTCACTTAACTGAGTCGCCTTATTTATTTTTTTAAGAGGCTCAGTTGACTCTTCAGTAGATTCAATTACTGTTGCAGAATATTCTGTAAAAACCTCTAGAGATAAAATTTCTTGTTCATTAGTTAAAGAACTATCATAATAAACCTCAAAATTATTAGGAAAACTAAATTCACTACCCTTAACACCCTCAACAGTTTTAACTTCATTAGTAATTAAAGGTGCATGCCCTGGACAAGGAATATCTACCTTAATGTTCAAAATACTTAAATCATTATTAATAATTTCTTCAGCTGAAACATTTCCAGTAATATTAGCAATCATAGGAAATATCAAAAAAAACAAAACTAAATTAATTCCTACGGTTGAACCATACATAATACTAAGATAAACCTTCTTATTTTTAATACCCTTAAAAGACAAACACTTATTTTTTCTTAAATAAAAAAAAGAAGATAAAGTAGCAAACCCTATTGAAATTAAAATTAAATAATAAAAAATATTTCTGCTCATTAAGACTGGTCTAAAAAATTGTAATAATATAGTAGATCCTAAAATCGCTCCAATAATAAACATAATACAACCAATATGAGGAATCAATCCATATAAGATTCCAAGAAATACATTATTTCCTTTATAATCTTTTTTTGGTTTACAACAAGAAGATAATTTTTGTTCATTGCTTCTTGTTTCATTTTTTTTGTTTTTCATACAACCCAAAAAAATAGATTCTTTATAACTGCTTTGGAGAAACTAGTTTCATTAGAAAAATTAAAAAAATTTTAAGTTTAACTTCTTAAAACAACAATATTATTCATACCTCTTCGTTTTCTTTCAATTAGTTGTTTTGATTCAAGTTTATCAAGTAATCTTGTTGTTTTTACTTTTCCAATTTCTAATTTTTCCATTAAATCTGATTGAAACATTGCTTTACCTTCTTGGATTAAAAGTCTAATTACTTTTTTCTCATCTTTATCTAAATCTAACTTATTCATATCAAACTTCTTTTGTTTCTCTTTTATCTTTTTAACAACAATTTTCTCTTCAGGTTTTGAAAAAAATAAAAAAATACCAATTAAGAAAATAAAACCAGTTATAACTAAACTTATTCCGGTCTGAACATTTAAACTTTTATACATTGAACAACTTGAACCGTGACTACAGGAATCTTCTAAAATATTTTTTAACCCATAATTAAAAATTCCAATTATAAATAAAACCAGAATAGAGATACCAATAATCAAAAGACCTACATTTTTATTTTTCATTAAATATAAAAAACATTTAAGTTTTAAAAGTTATGCTTGAATAGGTTAATAAAAAAACTATAAATAAAAAACACAATGCTCCCACCGGGATTTGAACCCGGGTCTCAGCCTTGAGAAGGCTGGATGCTTGGCCACTACACTATAGGAGCTTAATACTCAATAAAGAAATAATTAATTTATAAATATAGCGGAAAGAAGTGTCCCAAAATTTTTTCCAGCGAATAAAAATCATCACTTTTTTCTAAGGGAATCAGTGTTTTATTAAAAAACACAAGGTACAATCGGTACAATTAGTCCACCCAGTAATAATCCTTAATTAAGATAAAAAGTGATTTCTATGGAGCTTATATGGCTTAATTTGGAGCTGTTTTAAGCAAAATAATAGAGTATAATGCAATGTTATGAAAAGAAGATTAGTTTATCCCTGTATAACCTTATGCCCCATTCTATTAAAGTTATCTTTTGTTAATCTTATTAAACAAGCCAACTCATCTCCTCGCTCCCAACCAGGATTCCTCTTAACAAAATATTGAATATCTGGATTCTTCATTCTTGATTCATCAATGTCTGCAACCCCTTGTTTTAAATGGTCTTTTTCTCCTCCAAAACTTATTACTCCTGTTTCTGAATTATAATGTTCAGGAAACTTTGATGAAGCAAAGGCATCTAAAATTCTTTTTTCTCTTTCAGGAAATTCAGCACCTCTTCTAGGATAAAACTCATTAAAAAATACAGGTAAGAATCTATAAGTCTTGTATCCCTTAGACATCAAAAACCAATAAAGTTCTCTATCTGGCATTTCATCAATCAAAGAAAAGGCATATCTCCCCCACCATTTAGGTAACTCATTAGTTCCCCAATATTCCTTGTCAATAATTGTATCTCCAGAAAACAAAGCAGTAATTG
>CAYQOK010000011.1:18598-24490 GCA_964419155.1 Candidatus Woesearchaeota archaeon | reverse complement strand
CCATATATTGGGCCTGTAAAACTGATCTCTTTATTTTCAAATCTTTTTTGTTCAATTTCTTTGTTTTCTTCAAGAACCTCAAACATTCCACCAGAACTATGTTTTTTACAAATATCTCCAACAAGCAGTTTATTAAAAAATCCTTTTTCTATTCTTTTTTCAAGATATTTATTAAATAAATGACTCTGATAACTTGATAATAAAAATTTTTTTAACCATTTATTTTTTATATAAATTTCTTTATTTACTATTTTTTTTGCTTTTTCAATATTATCCTTTTCAATACCGAATCTTTGCTCTCCATAAAAATTAGGCATACCTATTTTATTAATTTCTAAAATATTCTTTTTAATAGTATCTAAATTCTTATCTAAGTTTTCAATATCTCTTATTGTTATTAAAAAAAGATTTCCAAGTAGGTGTCCTACTCTAAGTTTATTATTATGCATACCAATAAACCTTAGATTAATTTTTTTAGAATCAACTAATTCAATTTTTTCTTTTATTTTATCTGGGCTTTTTAGTTCATTATCTTTTATTGACTCAAGATTTATACTAATATATTGATAGGTTATTGCTTTTTTATCCTTTAATCCAGCACAACCAATCTCAGTATCTTTTATTTTCAATTCTTTTTTTATAATCTCTATTAAATCAGGTGTTGAATAACTATTTTTTTTTAAAAAAAAATAAGCATGATTTCCAATATTCATTGGATTATAAAGGGGAATTTCTTTTACAATAAAATCTTCTGGATTTTGTTTTATTTTAAAATTTATATTATTTTGTTTTTTATTTAAAATTTCCATAGATTCATAAATTAAAAAATTATATAAATACTTGTTTTATTCCTTACACATGGATTTTATAGTGGTTTATTCTGAAAAAGATAGGGCTGGAATTAATATTATAAATGAATTAAAAAAACAGTTTATTCCACATATTCCAATTATTTCAATAAAAAAAGAGATAATTTATCCTGAAGAGATTTTAAAGACAAAAGAATATCTTAATGCAGATGCAATTATTTTTGCATCTAAACATTCTTCAAAAGTTCATATGAAAACACTATCTGTTCATGCACCTGGAAATTGGAGGAATGCAGATTTTGGTGGAAAAAACTCAAAAGTTTCACTAACCTCTGCATATTTATTAAAATATCTTTTTCAAAACCTAATAAAGAATTCAAATGCTCTTAAAGAAAAAAAATTATTAAATCCAGATTATCAGATTACATTAGAAGCAACACATCACGGACCTTCATTTGATAGTTTAGATAAACCTTGTTGTTTTATAGAAGTAGGAAGTCATGACTTAGAATGGTCTGATACACAGGCAGCAAAAGTAATTGCGACGACAATTTTTGAATTAGAAAAATTCTCAAAAAATGAATTTAAAAAAACAATTCCTGTAATTGCAATAGGGGGCCCGCATTATTGTCCAAACTTTAATAAAATACAAGAAAATAATCTATCAGGATATGCGATTTCTCATATCATTCCTATGTATTCAATGCCCTTTACAAAAAATATAATTTTAGAAGCACTTGAAAAAACACAAGAACCTGTTAATACTGCTGTTTTAGATTGGAAGGGTTGTGGAAATTCAGCAGAAAGAAACTCTCTTTTAGGAATCCTTAATAGCCTTGGAATAAAACCAATAAGAACAAACAACATAACTAAAGATTTTTAAAAATAAATTTAAATTAAATGTTTTAATTTCTGATTACACCATTCATAAACAGGTCTTGAAAAAAACTTATCTGGATACTTGACAAAATAAATTATCTCATTTATTCCTTTAGCATGTTCAATTTTTTTAATAAAATTAAAATAGGTTTTTCCATCAAAATCTTTTATTTTTTCAGTTTCAGAGATTATTCTTTCACCATAATCACTAAATTCCCTATTTAAAAAAAACTCCTCAAGCCTATGTTTTATGACTTCATTCATTAGTAATACTAGATTTCAGATTATTTAAATTTAATCTTTTCAAGAAAAATTTATATACCTTAAAAATAATTTTAATTAAAAGAAGTGTAAAATGAAAAAATCTATTAATCTAAAAAATTATAGAAAAGCAGTTTTTGTGGTTGTTTATAAAATAGAGAATAATAACATTTTTTATTTACTGCTTAAAAGAAAACTACATTGGAATGGGTGGGAATTCCCTAAGGGCGGAATTGAACCAAATGAGTCTTTTAAAACAGCAACATTAAGAGAATTAAAAGAAGAGACTGGATTTTTTGGAAAAGAGGTTTTATTAAATAAACTAAAAAACCATAATATTTCTGGAAAATATTTATATAATACTTCAACTAAAAAACAAAGAAAGTTTATTGGACAAACCTTTAATCTTTATTCTATTCAAGTAGATCCAAGAAAAAATAAGAAAATAAAATTAGATAAAAAAGAACATAGTGGATATAAATGGGCAGATAAAAAAACAGCATTAAAATTATTAACCTGGCCAAATCAAAGAAGATGTTTAAGAATAGTTCATAAAAAGATATATGAATAAAACTAATTTAAAAAAAAGTTTTCATTTAAATCATCAGAACTTTCAACAATTACCTTTCTTGTTATTAAACCAATAACTTTTTCATCTTCAACTACCTGAATTTCTTTAAGATCATGTTCCCTCATTAATAATGCAGCATTATCAATATTCTCTTCAGGATTTACATTAATCTCTTTTTTCTTTACCCTATGATTAATGGGATTCATAAACTCTTTTACTTTCATATGAATTAATAATTAGATTAACTTTTAAATGTTACTATGACTCTTCAGATTCTTTTTTTACTTTTTTCTTTTTTATAGAAGATCTAATTAAATAGATTATTCTAAAAAAAATCTCAACACCAATTATAAATAATGCATAAGAGAATACATCCTCTAAAAAGAATTCAAATCCGACTACTTTTTTTTGTAACCTTGAAACAGACAAAAAGCTGGGATCTAATAAAGTTACACCAAGAAATGTAAAAGGAATCATTTTAGCAAGGTCTCTTGATAAGTCTTCTTTATAATAAGAGGTAATTCTAATTGCAGTAACTAATGCAGTTGTTATGAATAATATATTTAGTATATTTTCTTCTTGAGATATAAAGATCATAAGAGCAGATAACACACTAAACCATAAAAAAACAATAAAAGGAAGTATAATTATATATTCAATTATATAAAAAATCCCTACAAATAACTTTACTAAACTTGCATGACTAAATTTATTGTATTTATTAAGTTTTAATTTAACAATATCTCTTTTAGCAAGGAATCTATAGAACAACCATATAAAAATGCCGTAGAGGGCTATTAAAACGCTTAACAACCCTATATTTACAAATGCAATATAACTTTCAGGAAATAAACCCATAAACCAATTATATGCATTTAAAAAATTTTTACTAATACCTGTTAACATTTTACACTCTTTTGTACATTTTAGAAGAAATTAATATTTTTAAAGTTAATGTGTGCTTATTCAGAAATTTTTTCACTATTCTCTTCTTTTTTAGGTAAAAGACTTTCAAAAGAATTTTTTCCTTGCTTAACAACTATTGAATTTATTTGAATTGTTTTTTCAGAAATTTCTTCTCCTCTAATTGTTTTTTTAAGTCTTAAACCCCTTCGAGAATCATTCATTCCCTTATCTTTTTTTGTTAATAATAATCTTCTTAAATGAGGTCCTGTTTGTCCTTTTATTCCAGGAAATCCAGCAATATCAGAAGTTCCGGTTATTTCTAACTCATAACCCTCAAGGTCTCCTGAAACTTCTTCACCATTAAATGTTTCTCCTATCTTCTTTCTAATAAGAGATTCATTCTCTGTTTCAACTTTTATTGTCTTTCCTTTATCTGAAATATTTATTTTAAATACCATTTCTTATTAGAGAATAGAATAGGGGTTTTTTAAATCTTACGATGTGATATTTTTAATTTTTTTTGTGAATCTTTTTTACATCAACATTTAATAATTTTTATCTATTTATTAAAAGATAGAAATATTTTTAAATTCTTTTTCTATATAATATTATTAAAAAAGGTGCAAAAAATGGAAGACGAGGAATTTGACGACGGTTTTTTAGATGATGAGGATGACCCATTATCTGAATTTCCGTTTGAAGAAGAGTAGTTAATTTTTTTTCTTATTTTTTAATCTTAATAAGAATTATACAACTTATAAATAATCAAAATATTTTTTTGTATAATTCAATAAATTTGAATTTAAATTATTTAACCATCATAAAAAATAATCAGTTCTAAATATCTAAGAAATATTAAAGTTTAATAAAAAAAATTATTATGAAATTAAATTTTTTTAGAAACAATATCAGTACACATTCCAGCAGCTACTGTTGCTCCAGCATCTCTAATAGCAAATCTTGACATATGTGGATTTTCAGATTGTTTTTCAATTACTAAATTTCCAATAGGTTTTAATTTAACAATTGCAACATCTCCATTTTTTAAGAAATCTGGTTTCTCAGGAGTTTGTTGACCTGTTTTTGGATCTAATTTTGCAACAATTTCAACAAATCTACATGGAACCTGAGCTGTATGAACATGGAATACAGGTGTGTATCCTTGTGCAATCACAGTAGGATGATTAATAACTGCAATTTGAGCTGTAAACTCTTCTGCAATTGTAGCTGGTTTAGCAGCATCACAAACAACATCTCCTCTTGCTACATCTTTTTTACCAACTCCTCTTATGTTTATTCCAACATTATCTCCTGATTCAGCTTGTTGTAATTGTTCATGGTGCATTTCAATACTTCTTATCTCTCCTGGAACTCCTTTTCCGCTTCTACCAGGCAATACAATAACTTTTTGTCCAATCTTCATAACACCTGTTTCAATTTTTCCCACAGGAACAGTTCCTATTCCAGTAATATCATAAACATCTTGTAAGGGCATTCTCATAGGAAGTTCAATTGGTTTTTTAGGTTCTTCAAATAAATCCAATTGTTCTATTACTGTAGGACCTTTATACCAAGGCATATTCTCAGATTTTTTTACAATATTATCTCCTTTTAATCCACTAATTGCTAAAAATGGAATTTTTTCAGGATTAATTCCAACAACTTTTAATAAACTAGAAACTTCTTCTTTAGCTTTATTAAATGCATCTTCTTTATAATCTACAGTATCCATTTTATTTAAAAGAACTGCAATTTGGGCAACACCCATTGTTCTTAATAACCATAAGTGTTCTTTTGTTTGTGGCTGTATTCCTTCTTTTACAGCAATAGTTAAAAATGCACAATCAGATTGACTTGCACCTGTAATCATATTTTTTACAAAATCCTTGTGACCCGGAGCATCAATTATTGTAACCTCGTATTTTTGAGTCATTAATTTTTTATAAGTTAAATCAATTGTAACCCCTCTTTCTCTTTCTTCTTTAAATTTATCCATAACATAAGCAAATTCAAATCCCACTTTCCCATTTTTTTGAGCTTCTTCTTTTAATCTTTGTAATTCTCTTTCAGGTAAAACACCAGAATCAAACATAAGTCTTCCAACAGATGTAGATTTTCCATGGTCTACATGACCTACAAATGCAACATTAATATTTGGTTTTTCTTTTGCCATTTTATTATATTATTTTATTTGATAAGGGGTTTATAAATCTTTCGATTTATTTTTTAATTTAATTTTTTATCGAGGACAAACTATTCATTATCTGATAATCCTTTTCTTTGTCTTATCTTCTTAACTACTTCAACTTGTATGCTTGGTGGAACCTTTTCAAATGCCTGATCAATCATTGAGAATGTTCCTCTTCCTTCTGTAGCACTTCTCAATTCATTTGATAATCCAATCATTTCAGCAACAGGCATTTTTGCTTTTATTGTAACATCTGCAATTCTTTGTTCAACATTAAG
>CAYQOK010000011.1:7916-18498 GCA_964419155.1 Candidatus Woesearchaeota archaeon | reverse complement strand
ACTTCTCCCTTTATTTTATCAATAAAAACACAATCCCTGTATACGGATCTATACTGTCTTGCTTCTTCATTTGATATTCCTAATTCTGATAATTTATTCCATAATATTTCATCTTTCTTTTTTATTCTTCCTTGAGAAATTTCCCCATTTCTTATTGCTTTAAAAACATCCTCTTCTAAGGGTTCAACCTTTATAAAAAATAAGTTATGTTTATTCGGAGATTTTCCCTCACCAACATCAGATGCCTTATCAACAGTCTCTCTATACACAACAATTGGCTGAGATGTTTTTACCTCAACACCTTTTTCTGTTTTAATTCTATTTTCAATAATCTCAAGATGTAATTCTCCCATACCTGAAATAAGATTTTCACCAGTCTCTTCATTTATCTCTACCTTTATACTTGGATCTTCTTTTGCAACTTTTTTAAGAACTTCAATTAATTTAGGTAGGTCCTGTGCTTTTTGAGCACTTATGGATTTTGTAATAACTGGTTCAAATATATGTCTTATCTCTTCAAAAGGAACTTCAGCCTCCCTTAGGGTAATTGTTTCACCTGCTTCTGCATTTATTCCTGCAATTGCTAAAACATTTCCAGAAGGAATTTCTTCTAATTGTTCTGGTTTTATTCCATTGTAGATTAATACTTGTTGTATTTTTTGTTTTACTTTTGCATTATTTAAATAAACTTCAGATCCATTTTTCATTGTCCCTGAAAAAAGTCTTCCAGCAGAAATTTCTTTTCCAGAACGAGGATCAATTACAATTCTTGTAATTACAAAAGCAAGTTCTCCAGCAGGATTACAATTAATAAGATTTTTACCAAATTCACTTTCAGCATCACCATGCCATATTTTAGGAATTCTATATTTTTGTGCTTCTAATGGGTCTGGAAGATGTCTTATTGCCATATCTAATAAAACTTCATATAATGGAGCATTTTCCCAACACCATTCTTTTCTTTCATTTTCTTCTAAATTATATATATTAAGAACGTCCTTAAAACTAACACCTTTCTTTTTCATAAATGGAATAGATAATGCCCAGTTGTCTTTTGCACTTCCAAATGCAACAGCACCATCATTAACATCTACTTGCCATTTCTGGCCAAATTCTTTTTCAGCAATTTGACTTACTAAAAGATTAAAATCAGCGATTACTTTTAAGAACTTCTTTTGCATTTCTTCAGGACCTAATTTAAGTTCTTTTATCATTCTATCTACTTTATTGATAAATAAAACCGGCCTTACTCTTTCTCTTAATGCTTGTTTTATAACTGTTTCTGTTTGAGGCATTATTCCTTCAACAGCACAAACAAGAACAATTGTTCCGTCGATAGCCCTCATTGCTCTTGTTACATTTCCAGAAAAATCAACATGTCCTGGTGTATCTATAAGATTAATTAAATATTCTTCTCCTTGAAATTCATGAACCATAGAAACATTAGCAGAATCAACAGTCATTAATCTTTCTTGTTCATCTGAATGTTGCCAAGTAGCCATTCCCTCGTCGAGGTTTCCTGCATTTTTTGCAGCCATCATTCCAGCTGCAGCAAGAAGATTATCAGTTAATGCAGTTTTACCATGGTGAATATGGGCGCTTGTAGCTATGTTTCTAATATTCTTCTGATTATTCATAATTCTTTTTATTTTTTCAAAATTTGATTCTTTTTTAGCCATATTCTTAATTTAGTTTTTATCTATATAAAATATTATAGCATACAAAATCTGCTTTTTAAATCTTATGTGTAATTAAGACTTTATCTTGCAGAATTAGCTTGTTTTTCAGCTTCTATTTTCTTTGAGATAGTAAAACAATCTCCTGATTCTTTTGCAGCTAACATTATTTCGTCTGCAAGTGCTCTTGAAAGTTTTGTTTTTTTATTAAATGCTCTATCTTGAGTTCCACTTACAATATTTCTTAATGTTAAACTAACTCTTCTTATTGGTGAAGTATCAACTGCTTGAGGATATTTTGCCCCCCCATACTCAACTGTTGTTGTCTCTTCTCTTGGGGATCCTTTTTCAATTGCTTTGACTAAAACTTGAACTGGATTTTCACCTGTTTTTTCTTGTATTATCTTAAATGCTTCTAAAACAACACGGGTATTTTTACTTAATTTTCCAGATGCATTTGATGTAATTATTCTATGTTTTTTTCCTCTATGTCCCGGATGACACAATAATCTTGCTAATCTTTCAATTACATTAATTTTAGCAGCATAAAACTTCCCTCTTTGTTTTCCTTTAGATTTTAAAACTACTTTTGTTTCAAGGTTTATAACTCTCTTTAAACCCTGGTCTTCAACCTTCACTTCATTTAAATCATATAAATCAAAAACTTTCATCTTATCTTCTACCTTTTTCTATTTTTCCTTTCCAAAGCCTGCTTAATGGCTGATCATTTACTTTAATAACTTGAAATCTAACTCCAGGGATATCTCCTTTACTTCTTCCCTGTTTTCCACCAATTCTTTCAATAATCACTTCATCATGTTCATCAATAAATTTTTGTGCAAGGTTTCCTGGAATAAATGCAGTAACAACCCTACTATTTTTTATAAGTTGAACCCTACAACATTTTCTCATAGCAGAATTAGGCTGCTTTGCTTCTTTTTGAACTTTTTCAGTAACAATTCCCTTTGCTTGGCTTTTTCCTTCTAAAGGATCGAACTTTATTTTAAATCCAAGAGCTTTCTTTCTATATCTCTTATCTTTCCATTTAAACTTGGTTCTTTTTTTTCTTAATTTTATAGCACTAAATAATCCCATATTTATTGATGTAAGAATTGGTTTTTAAATGTTTTTGTATTGTTGATACAGATATCCAATTCATTAAATTTATTTTTATATTATGCAATCTTTAATTTTTTAATTTGAAAGTATTGTTTTAATATGTCTGAAAGTTCTTTTTCTCTAATTCTTTGTCTTCCTATTAATCTTGCTTTACTCTCTATTCCTGCTGATATTATTGCTTCCCCTTTATCCTGATTCAGTTCAACACTTTTAAATTTCACAGGAGAAACAATTATGGAGATGAAATTTTCTAAATCAGAATCACTCGAAGGTTCACCAACAATCCTTATTTTTTTATTTAAGATATCACTTAATTTCTTTAAATTAATAGTATCTTTCCCAATTGCTCTAGAGACATCTCTTTTACTTACAACAAAGATTATGGTATTATTATATATAAAACAATGTTTTGCTCTTGTTTTTGTAACAGTGCCAAATAGATTAACATATCTTATTAATTGCATATCAAAAGTTCTTGTTGTCATCTTAATTATCCAAATAGATTATGTTAGTTTTTAAATCTTCACTTACTCTTTTTAGCTGCTTTTTTATCTTTTTCGTCTTCATTTGTTAATCTTCCAGTTATTTTTACAAGAAGTCCTGGCAATCCAGTACCAACAGGAACAGGTTGATTAATGATTATATTCTCTATCACCGAAGATAATTCATCTTTTGTACCTTTTAATGTTGATGAAACAAAATGTTTTATAGGGGTTTCAAAACTTGCTCTTGCTAATATTGATGCTTTTTGAGATATTATTCCCATTCTTGTTGAACCCTTTACTTCTCCAGTCATAGTCATAGAATCAGCCATTAATTTTATATGTCTTATGTCAATATCAAGACCCTGAGAATTTATGACTTTATTTATTTCAATCATTATTGCATTTCTTGCAGCTTCAATACCTAATACCTTATGAACTTCTTGAAGATCATTAGTTATTGTTTTATTTTTATCAACACCCTTTACACCCAATACTTCACTTAAATTACTTCCTGCAGTTAAGATAACATAATTACTATCTCTTTTTACAACTAAAACTTGTTCTATTCCCTTTATTCCAGAAATACTTATTTTCTTAACTTTTTCTTTAAATTTATATAATTGTTTAAAATCTAAACTTGATTCTGAAAAAACAATAGTATCATCTTTTGTTGTATTTTTATGTCCCTTATCTTTTAATATTTTTGAAACAGACTCAAGTGAAAGATGTGAAGATTTTAATGCTTCTTTATTAATTACTGCAATTATTTTTTTATCACTAAAATTAATCTTAACCTCATCAACAATATCTTCAAACCTTGTTTCTTTTATTTTTTCAGCCATCACTCTAGCTTGTTTTTCATTGTTATCAGAAGATTCAAGGTAAATTTCCATAGCAGGTGTTGAAGGATTTTTTCTTGCATCAAATATTTCTATTAATCTTGGTAATCCCTGAGTAATCTGAACTTCTTGAACTCCTGCTAAGTGGAAAACATTAAGTGCCATCTGTGTTGAAGGCTCTCCAAATGATTGAGCAGTCACAATACCAATTGATTCTCCAGGAGATATCTTTTTCTTTTTATGTAACCTTGAAACATCATAACCATCTTCCCCATATTCAAATTGAACAATAGTATCAGAACTATCTCTTACAGTTCCATCATAACTTATTTTTAAATCTTGAAGTGCATTTGCTAATCTTCTATAGAGATATCCAGATTTTGGTGTTCTAAGAGCAGTATCCATAAGGGCATCTCTCCCAGTTACACTACTAAAGAAGAATTCATAAGGCCTTAATCCTTTCAAAAATGGAGATTTAATAAACCCTCTTGATGCAGGTGATAATTCTCCTTCTTTGAAAAATGATAAAGTTCTGTTAGTATATCCTAATCCAATCCTTTTACCCCATAAAGACTGTTGTCCAACACAACAAGCCATCTGAGTTATATTTAATATATTTCCACCAGAACCAGCAGAAATCATAACATTTATGGACTTCTCTTTTGGAAATTCTTTTTTTACAACAGCACCGATTTTTGTACGAACCTCATTTAATGCTTGTATTATTTTTATTTCTCTTGTCTCTTCTCTTGTTTTTCCAGGAATTATTTCTAGTTTATTATTATTATAATCTTCAAGTATTCCTCTTGTTTTTTCTTCTGCTTCTTGAATAATTTTATCAGTACTATCTTGGGTTTTTTGATTTATTTTTAAATCATCAATAGAAATTGTGAATCCTCTTTTTGAAAGATACTTTGTTCCTATAGCAAAAATATTTTCTATGCAATTTAATGTTTTATCTCTTCCGCATTCTCTGTCCAATTCCCTTATTAATTCACCATTTTCAACACCAAAAACTTTATCATCAATAAATCCTGAAATAATCTTACCTTTTTTAATTAATAAGGTTTCTTCAGAAGCTTTTGATTTTAATTCAATATCTACTTCTGGAATTCCTTCTGATAATATTTCTTTTCCATCAATAACTTTTTTTGATAAATAACTTAAGACTCCAGACTCATATAGTAGCTGATTTGCATCTTCTTTATTTAATGTAGTTAAACTTAAAAGATAATTTCCTGTTGTTGCATCAGCTATACACCCGATTAGATTGGTATTATTTTTAGGAGAAATTAAATTCCTTTTAACATCTAATAGTATTTCTGCTTCTGCTCTTGCTTCTTCTGTTTGAGGAACATGAATATTCATTTCATCCCCATCAAAATCAGCATTATATGGGAATGCAACTGCAGGATGTAATCTAAATGTTCTATAAGGCCTAACTTTAACAAAATGAGCCATTAAACTAGCCCTATGTAAACTTGGGTGTCTGTTAAATAACACAATATCTCCGTCAATAAGATGTCTTTCTACAACATATCCTGGAGTAATTTCTTCTATTATTTCTTGTTTTAAATCCTTTGTTATTCTTTTTCTCTTTCCATCAGGCCTTATAATATAATTTGCACCAGGATAACCTTCATTTTCTATTAATTTTTTTAATCTATTAATATTTAGTGAGGTAACTGATTCATTTACAGTTAATATTGTAGCTATTTCTTTAGGAACTCCAATTTCATTAATTCTAAGATTTGGGTCTGGAGAAATAACACTTCTTGAACTAAAATTAACTCTCTTTCCAGCAAGATTATGTCTTATCCTACCTTCTTTACCTTTTATTCTTTCTGTTATTGTTTTTAATGGCTGACCACTTCTATGTCTTGCAGGAGGAACTCTTGAAATTTGATTATCATGAAGAGTTGTTACATGATACTGTAATAAATCCCATAAATCATCAATTATTACCTCTGGAGCACCAGCATTTAAATTTTCCCAAAGTCTTTGATTTGCTCTTATTATATCTCCTAATTTATGGGTAAGATCATCTTCGCTTCTTTCACCTGATTCTAATGTAATACTAGGTCTAACAGTTACAGGTGGAACAAGAAGAACAGTTAAAATACCCCATTCTGGCCTGAATATAGAAGGATCAATTCCAACTAGTTTTAATTCTTCATCTGGAATGTTAACTAACATCTCTCTTATTTCATTAGGGAATATTCTTTTTTTGCCTTTTTTAAATGTTAACGGTTTTTCTAATTTTATTTTTTCTTGAGGGTTTCCACAGTAAGGGCAACTTTTTACATCCTTTGATTTTTTTAATCTGTCTTTTACACTAGGGTATTGTTTTAATTTTTCTTTTGAAATTAATAATTTTCCACAACTATCACAAAAACATCTTAAAGACATTTCAATAATATTAATATACTTTATATGGAGAACAGGTCTTGAAAGCTCAATCATTCCTGGATGGCCTAAACATTCTTTTAATCTTCCTCCACAAGTTCTACACCTTATTCCAGGATCAATTACTCCGAGTCTTAAATCCATTAATCCTCCATCAACTGGAAAACCATCAACATCATATAATTCCGGAGTAACAATTCTAGCTGCAGCTAATTTTTTAATTTGTTCTGGGTTTAATAAAACAAATTGTAAACTATTTACCCTTTTCCTTATTATTTTATTTGGTTTATTCATATTTATTTTTCAATTCAAATTTAGTTGAAAGATGAAGTCCCTGTATTTCATCAACTAATAACTTAAATGCATAGGATATATCAACATTTTCAGTTTCAGTGCTTCCACAAAGAGGACAATATGTTTTATCATGGATATTATCTTCTATTGCTACATTACCACATTTTGAGCAGATAGGAACAATAACCTTATCAGAGTCATATCTTTCTTTTAATAATAGCGATGCTCCATGTGCAACTAATGCTTGTTGCTCCATTTCTCCAAGTCTTAATGCTCCCCCTCTAGCCCTACCTTCAATAGGCTGTCTAGTTAATAATGTTACCTTTCCAGAAGCTCTTGCATGAAGTTTATTTGAAACCATATATTTTAATTTTTGATAATACATTGTACCAATAAATATTTTCACTTCCATAATCTTTCCAGTTATCCCATTATATAAAGTTTCTTTTCCATCATATCTAAAACCAAGATTTTTTAATTGATTTTCCAAAGATTCTACATTGTTTTCTGAAAATCCAGAACCATCAAAAATACTTCCAGATACTGCAGATATTTTTCCTGCAATCAATTCCATAAGATATCCAACAGTCATACGACCAGGTATACCATGGGGATTAAAGATTACATCAGGTTTTATACCTCTGGAAGTAAAAGGCATATCGCTATCTGGAACTAACATTCCAACAACTCCCTTCTGTCCGTGAGATGTAGCAAATTTATCCCCTAACTCAGGTATTCTTTGATCTCTTGTTCTAACCTGAACAATTTTATTTCCTTCATGATTATGAGTTATAAAAACAGCATCAATTAATGCATTTTCTTCTTGTCTAACAACAGTACTCGATTCTTTTTTTGCTTTTATTGAAATCTCTCTTGATTCAGATAAGAATTTAGGCGGGCTTACTTTTCCAATTAAAGCTTCTCCAGAATGAAGATTTGCTTCAGGATAAACAATACCATCTGTTTCAAGATATCTATAACTTTCTTCAGTTCTATATCCAGAAGTTCCTTTTTCAGGAATTAAAATTTCATCACAAAGTCCTCCTGCATAATTTAACTCAATAGAGCTATAAGGTCTAAAATAAGTACTTCTTCCAAGACCCCTATCAACAGATGATTTATTTAATATAATTGCATCTTCAAGATTATATCCTTCATGGGTCATAATAGCAACAATCATATTTTGACCAGCTGGATGAACATTTAAAGTATCATATACAAAACTTCTTACTAAAGGTTTTTGAGGATAGTGTAATATACTTACATCTGTATCTAATCTACATAAGAAATTAGAAGCATATAATCCTAATGATTGTTTCTGTGTTTTACTTCCCCTCATTAATCTAGAAGACTGATCATAATTTGGAAATGGGACTAGAGAAGTTACAACACCTAAAAGATCAATAAGATCTATTTCTAAATGGGTAGTTTCAGAAGAAACATCTTCAGGAAGTAATGCAACTAAAGCATTTTCTTCTTCAGAAGCATCAATATATTCAATAATTCCCCTACTTATAAGTTCTTTCCAGGATATCTTATCCTCTATTAATTCATTTTTTATTTCTTCATTAAGTTTGCTTATTCCATTTTCAACAATAATAATCGGTCTTAGAACTCTTCCAGTCTCAGTAGAAATCAAAATATTCTCTAAGGCATAATCATAACGAACACTTAAAACACCAGGAAGTTTTTCCTCTCTTCTTTTTGTTCTAATCTCTTTTGCAAAATTTTCACCTTCTTTTGTAGTCCCAATAAATTTTCCATTATAAAAAACATCAATTCCAGTTTCTTCAATACCTTCTTTTAATCCACATTCTTTTAATACACTTTTTATTTCATTATCTTCCATAGTGGGGATTGTTGAAACTTTAGCAAGTAATGAAAGATTTTTTCTTAATCCAATTTCAGTTCCTTCAGGAGTTTCAACAGGACAGAATCTTCCATAATGAGTTGGATGTAATGTTCTTGCTAAAAAGTTTTCTTGTTCCCCTGAAAGCATACTTGAAATTCTTTGAAGTTGTGAAAGAATTGCAAGATAATTTGTTTTATCCATATTTTGTGTAACTCCGCTTCTTTCACCAATCCAATTTCCTGTTGCAATTGAAGATTCAACACGACTAGTAAATAATGTAGATTTAGCGATTGTTTTCAATGAATAAAACCTTCTTCTTTTTTGTGTTTTTTGAAGAGAGTGTTGTATATCTCTTATTAAAATGTTAAGATTAACCCTAAATAAATCAGATAAAAGATCACCAGAAAGTCTAACTCTTTTATTAGCATAATGGTCTTTATCTGTTAATTGATCTGGATGTTCTTTAGCATATAAAAATTGTTTAATAAACTTACATAATGTTATTGCTTTTTCAATTCTATCTTGTTTTTCTCGACCAATATGGGGGAGAAGATAAGAATCTAATCTTTGATTTATTCTTTCAACTATTTCTTTATCAGTTCCTTGTAGTGAGGTTTTTTCTGCAATGAATTTTATTGCTTCTTCTTGATTTTGAATTGGTGCAAATTCATAAAGATTAACAATAAGTTCATCATTTTCTTTTCCAATATAAGATGCAATTTCAGATTCTTTTGTCATTCCTAATGCCTTTAAAATAACAATTATAGGAATATCTCTAAATCTACTAAAAGATAAATTAATTATACCCTCATTTGTATCTGTTATAGATATTGGAATTCTATAACTTCCCCTTTTTGAGAATAATCTTAACATCATCTTTCCTTTTGGTTTTTCAATAAATGGTTGATTTTCAGCTAAATCCTCAGCCATAACCATTACTCTTTCATTACCATTAATAATAAAATATCCACCGGGATCAAGAGGATCCATATAATTATCTTCTAATTCCTGTTTGGATAACTTACCAATATTACAAACATTACTCTTTACAATGACTGGCATTCTTCCGATTTCAACTTCTTGATTTTCAATTTGTCCTTCTTGTTTAATTGTTATTTCTAAAAAAACAGGAGAAGAATAAGTAAGATTTCTTAATCTTGCTTCAGCAGGAGTTATTTTATTCATAGAACCATCAGATTCAATTATTGTTGGATTACCAACTCTTATTTTTCCTAATCTTATCTCAATATCTTCTTCATTTGGAATATTGTTTGCAAGTTCATCAACAATATTTTGCATTCTTTTTTCAACAAAATTATTAAAAGAAGTGATGTTAGATTCAACTAAACTATGTTGTTCTAAATATTTTCTTACTAACAGGTGTTTTTGTTCAATATTAATATTCATTTTTTAAATTACCACAGCCCTAAAATAAACATAGGTTCCTTGCTCGTCTTTTCTTTCAATCTTAATTACATCTCCTACTGAACATCCATCAGGTAATGCAGGATCTGTAATTTTTATTTTAGGTAATTGTGAGAATGAGATATTGTATTTAGAAAAAAGTTCTTCTACTTCTTTTTCTTTTAGTTTAGTGTGTTTTGGTTGAAGTATGTGCATATTTAATAGTTATTGGTTAGGTTTTAAATTTTAATCTCTGTTGTAATTTAAAAATATATTTTTCATTAACAACTATAAGATACTAACTTAAAAACTAAATATGACTATTTAAACCTTTCGGTTTAAATAAATTAATCACCTAAAGAAGGATTTTAGCTTAATTTCTATAGTCTAGACAAATTATAAATATTGGGGCATTAAGAAAATAAAACCTATTTAAAAATTCAAAATCGCATCAGAGGGATTTGAACCTGCGACAGTTCATCAGAACTTAGCATCCAGAAAATCTAT
>CAYQOK010000011.1:0-7816 GCA_964419155.1 Candidatus Woesearchaeota archaeon | reverse complement strand
ACTTAGCATCCAGAAAATCTATTTGATTTTCTGAACCCGAAGGGGGTGAAAATCCCATAAATAAATTAAATCTCAAGAATGGCCCCAGAGGGATTTGAACCTGCGACAGTTCATCAGAACTTAGCATCCAGAAAATCTATTTGATTTTCTGAACCCGAAGGGGGTGAAAATCCATGAAATAATTCTAATCTTAAGAATGGCCCCAGAGGGATTTGAACCCCCGACACCTGGCTTAAAAGGCCAGTGCTCTAACCAGGCTGAGCTATGGAGCCAATATAATATTTTATAAAATAGGATTTATAAATATATCTTATATTTAGTGAAATAACTAAAAATCAAAAATTATTTTTTCTTATTTAACAATTTCTTAGGACTTTTATTTAATCCTCTTTTAGATTTCTTATTATTGTCAAATAAAATATATAAAATTGGTAACAAACCTAAATCATTTAAAACAATACTACAAACAAATAACACTACAAACCATATTTTTTGTTTATTTTCAATTGTTCTATAAATAGCTAGGCCATACCAAATTAATTTCCAAATCATAATTGCTATTATTAAAACCATAACATAAGGGTTTTCATTTAGGTAAATTTCAAAAGATTGAATTAATTGGGATATACTTTCCATTCTCTTTTTTATAATTACTAAAAATAATTATTCTTTTTAAATGTTTGTTATCATTAACAACAGATTTATAACATTTGATTCATTTAATTAATTATGAAATGTATTTATTGCGGTGGTGAAACAAAAGTAACTAATAAAAGAGATATTGAATCTCCTGAGTTAATTACTAGAAGAAGAAGAGAATGTTTAAAATGTAAAAGAAGATTTTCAACTTTTGAAAAACCAGAAAAAAATGAAATAAGGGTTATAAAAAAAGATAATAGAAGAGAATCTTTCAGTACTGAAAAATTAAAAAAGGGTATTTTAATGGCTTGTGAAAAAAGACCAGTTAGCTTAGAAGTTATTAATAAAATAGTGGGTGAAATAGAATTTAAACTTCAAAATCAAAATAAAAAAGAAATTTCTTCAAAAAAAATCGGAGAGATGGTTATGAAAAGATTAAAAAAAATAGATCCTGTTGCATATATTCGTTTTGCATCTATTTACAGAGAATTTAAAGATCTCGGAGATTTTAAAAAAGAAATAAAAGATTTGAATTAAATTTTTTCTTAATAATCTTTATAAAGTAAGATTTCTTGATTCATTAAATTATGAAAATAAAATATCAAGAGATAAAAAATGACCTTTCAAGAAAAAGTAAGAGAAGTAACTTCTCATGAACTTGAAGATATATTAAGAATAAATCAAAAACCAATTATTTTAAATTTTTTTTCAGAATGTTATATGCCCTGTTTAATGTCCTTGCCCTTGATGGATTCATTAGCAGAAGATAACCCGAAAATAAATTTTTTAAAAATTAATATTGAAGAATCAAAAGAAATAATGCATAGATTTAATGTTTCAAATATCCCCTGCATAATCTTTTTTAAACAAGGACAAGAAGTTACCAGAATAAAAGGGGATATATACGAAGAAAAAATAAGGTCTGCGATAGATGTTTATTTTATTTAATATTTTAAATATGAAAAAATTAAAAACAAACTATGAATTACTCGCTCCTGCAGGAGATTTTAATTGTTTAACTTCTGCAATAAAATCAGGTGCAGATTCAGTTTATTTTGGAATAAAAGATTTTAATATGAGGTCTTCTGCTAAAAATTTTAATATAAAAGATCTTCCTGAAATTAAAAAATTATGCAGTAATGAGTATAATCAAATAAAAGATGTTAAAAAATATCTTACCTTAAACACTATAATATATGATAATGAAATTCCTATTTTAAAGAGAACAATAAAATCTGTTAAAAATTATGTTGATGCAATAATTTGTTGGGATTTTTCAGTTATAAATCTCTGTAAAAAATATAACATTCCCTTTCATATATCTACACAAGCATCTGTTTCTAATCTAAAATCAGTTAATTTTTATAAACAGATTGGAGCACAAAGAATTGTTTTAGCAAGAGAATTAAATTTAAATCAGATTAAAAAGATCATTGAAAATACAGATATTGAGATTGAAGTATTTGCTCATGGAGCAATGTGCGTATCTGTTTCAGGAAGATGTTTTACTTCACAATTTCAGTCTAATAAATCTGCAAATAGGGGAGAATGCATGCAACCTTGTAGAAGGCATTACTTTGTTAAAGATTCCAATGGAAATGAATTAAAAGTTCAGAACAACTATATATTTTCAGCAAAAGACCTCTGTACATTACCATTCATAGAACAACTAAAACAAGCAGGTGTAAGATACTTTAAAATTGAAGGAAGAAATAAAGAACCAGAATATGTTAGCACAGTTGTTAAATCCTACAGAAAAGCAATAGATAATAGTTTAAATAAAACACAAATAAATAAAGAATTAGATGAACTTAAAAAAGTATATAACAGGGGTTTTTCTACAGGATTTTATCTAGGTCTCCCAACAAGTGATGATCTCTCAAATAGTTCTGGAAGTAATGCACTTTTCAAAAAAGAATTTTTAGGAAAAGTATCTTATTATTATCCTAAAATAAAAGTTGCAACAATAAAAATTCAAAGTAATTTAAGTTTAAAAAAAGGTGATGAAATTCTTATAATTGGTAAAAAAACAGGTGTTTTAAAAAATAAAATTAAAAGATTAGAGATAAATAAAATAGAAGTTGCAAAAGCAACACAAGGACAAGAGGTTGGAATACAAATAGATAGGGTAGGGAAAGGGGATGAGGTTTATTTAATTGTTAAAAAATAGATTTTTTCATAATTCTAATTTATATAAATGTTTTAAAACATTGATTTACTTTATATCTTATGAATATTCAAACAATTCAAAATATTAAAAAAGGATCTAAAATCACATTTATTAATGGAATTTATACAATCTTATTGGGATTATTTATTATTATATTTAAAAATTGGATTCTAGAAGAAGATTTTAGGTCAATTCAATCTGTCTGGAGATTGTTTACAAAATATAATCCTGAAATAACAAGTTTATTTTATAAATTAGTTGTTCTACAAGGAATTTTTGTAATCTCCATAGGAATAACTATAATTTACCTATCATACTTAATAAGAAAGAAAAAAGAAAAATCAACATGGGTCTTTTTATTTATAATTGGATTAATCTTTTGGGCAGGTTACTTAACAATCAGCATATTTAATAAAAATTTTTGGTTAATTGTTTTAAGTTTTATTGGATGGATTAGTTTTATTATAGGAATGATTTTACCAATAAAATACTATATACAAAAATCTTATATGGAGTATTAACTGTTTAATATTCTAGAGTATCAAGAAGATTTTTATTCAATGAATTTGGAATATAGGTTTCTGTACCGCGATATTTAACTAATTGATATCCTAAAGATTCCATACTTATGGTTTTCCTACCATAAGAATCAATATAAACTATTTTACCATTTTCAGGAATTATTCTTTCAACTATCACAGGGTCTTGACTAATATTTATTATTTGATTTTTTATAGTAGATCCATCAACAAACCTAAATTTATTTATTTCATCATAAATCCCATTAGGTTTTAAATTATCTATTTCATTAAATCTTTTTAACAAATATTCTATCTCATGATCCATTAATTATTTTAATCTTTTACCTTTTTAAATATGATGTTTTTAATATTCATGATACAAAACTAATAACCCCTCTGAATCTCTTAAAAAAAACTTATCATGATCATTATTCCAAATGTTTGATTTTGATTTAAATTCTTTTAGTTGTTTAGATTCAATAGACCCTAATTTAATTTCATTTCTTCCAGAATCCTTTACAATCCAACCATCTAATTCACAATTAAAATTACAATTATTTTTTAAAATAAAAAATTCATTCTGAGAATCAATATTATAAAGTTCTATACATTCAGAACATTTATCACCTGATTTTTTCCAGATTCCAAAATTGTTTTTTCTAGCAGAATCTTCTGCCCGTACTAATTTTTCTTCATAATATAATCCATCTTCCATATACAAACTAGCATAACCCTGTTCTAATAAATCAAGATTTATTAAAGAATTTTCATATTCTAAATATCCTAAATACCTATCATATTTATCCTGAACTTCTTTATCAAATATTAAAATAACACTTTTATTTTCAAATTTTTTAAGATAATTTTTTGATTCCTCATAAAAATATTTGTTTTTTTCAGGAGAATTAACACCCAGTAATCTTACATTACCAATATTTGATTCAATAGTATCTCCATCAATTACCCTAATTATTTTTATCTCTCTTTTAATTAATTCTGAATCAGTAATTTTTCCAGTTGGTTCTAAATTTAAAGAAATTACTATAAAAAGAAATATAACTGCTAGATAAATAAATAATACTCTTTTATTCATAATTATTATGCTCTTTTAATGCATAAAAAGGTTTTTAAATACATCTTTTCTGTAATTATCATGTCAATCGTAAGAATCAAATTAGCAAGTCTGGATATTAAACAACTTAATGATATTTGTGATACTATTAAAGAAATATCTAAAAAATCAGGAGTTCCATTAAGGGGACCTATTCCAGTTCCAACTAAAAAATTAAGAGTAACTACAAGAAAATCTCCTTGTGGAGATGGAACTGCAACATTTGACAGATTTGAAATGAGAGTTCATAGAAGAATAATTGATCTCCCTTCTAATGAATCAGTTCTCCATTCAATTATGCGACTTTCAATTCCTAGATCAGTAAATGTTAAAATTGAGATGAAAGATTAATTCCATATGAACATATATTTTACAATATACTGATTCAAATCCTAAAATTTCTATTAAAAATAGTACAACACTTTTATAACTCTCTCAATCTTATATAACCTATGGAAATATCTGAAATGATTTTAAAAATTAAGCAAAGTAAAAAATATAAAGGAATCTCAGAAGAGATTATAAAAAAACATTTAGATAAAATTATTTTATTAGGTAAGATAAAAGATCCAGACTCAATTATTAAAGAAACTAAAACTTCACTTCACCAATCTTATGGTTCTTTTCAAAATCAAAAAACAAAAAAAAGACAAAGAATTTTAGAAGATTTAAAAAAATCAAAAGGTTTTTTTAATAATATAGGGTTACACAATAAAATATTGAGTACAAATAAATCCTCTTTGGAAAGATTAGGTCAATATGCTTATTTTTATGAAGAATTATTTAAAATAATTAAAATACCTAGTTCAATTGTGGATATTGGTTGTGGTTTAAACCCCTTATCTCTTCCTTATACTAAATTAAATCCAAATGATATTTCATATTCTGCATATGATATCAATGAAATAGATTTAAATATTTTAAAAGAATACTTTGAATTAATAAAAAAAGACTATTCAGGTTTTAGCTATTTAATTGGAATCTTAGATGCAGCAGATATCAAATCTATAAGTTCTCTTCCTGTTGCAGATGTTTGTTTTATGTTTAAGGTTCTTGATCCTATTGAAAAATCATTTGGAAAAGGCCATAAATTAGCAGAATCTATTATCAGAACAACCTTAGAAAAATATGATTATATGGTTATTAGTTTTTCAACAAAAACGCTTTCAGGAAAAAACATGAATTTTCCAAGAAGAGGTTGGATTGAAAGAATGTTTGAAAGAATACAGATTTCTTATAAAACAATAAGATTAAAAAACGAGATTTTTTATGTAATAAATAAATGTCCTTAATTTTTTAAGCCCGCTTCGCATAGTGGTATTGCACGAGATTGGAAATCTCGGCCCTTTGGGCTCGCAGGTTCGATTCCTGCAGTGGGCGTCCCTACTCACAGTCTATTTTGATGAGATTCGCTTTTTCTGAAAAAATGAATAAAAGTCAGAATTTATACAACCCTTTTTTAAAAAAGAAGGAGGTCTGCACACCATGAAAATAGATCCTTACAAGCATAAGGAAAAGTATTTGCGATGGAAGGAGTCTGTTAATGGTAAGATTCCAGATATTTCTTCTAAGAATTCTGAGTTTGTTTGGAATTATGTTTTAGACATGGAGCATGGGATAAATGTGGCAAGTGGAACTAAAAAAGGATCTAGAAGTTATATTCATTTGAATAATCTAAGGCAAAGAATGATTTTCTTGGTTAAGCTTTTTGAAGAAAAAACAAACCTTTTAGATATTTCAAAAGTTGCTTTAACCAATGCCCACAGATTTGTTTTTAAGGATAGTGAGAAATATAGTAATTTTATTCGTAATTGGGTTTTCAGTGGGGGAGAAGAAATAGCGTTGTTAATAGAAGAGATAAAAATTTTGAACCCAAATATAATAATTTTTCAGAGCCTGAATTTTAAAAGCGAGAAGTACTCTCTCTTAATTAATTATCTCAAAAAAAATAAGATTAAATATTATATTGGATTGCATCCCTCATTTAGAGTCTACAAGGAAGGGCACAGATATATGGAAAAAACTCCCAAGAATTTTATTAGGATACTCTTAAAAAATAAAATTTAGAAAAATATATAAGATAATACAAACATCTACTAATATGGTAAAAAAGGTTTTGATTGCTACGCTTTATGGTTCAGATGCGGTTATGCTCTCCGTTACAAAGTTGGGACCGGATAGATTAATTTTGTTGGTGAATAAAGAGGCTAACTCCGAACAGGAGAAGAGTTTGAAGCTAATTAAAGATTCTCTTGGAACGGTGATTGATATTAAAACCACGAAGGTTGACATGTATGACATTGTTGCCATCGCGGGAAAAGTTGTTGAGATCATTGATATGCAACCTGATGAAGATGAGATTTATGTTAATTTAACCTCTGGAAGAAAGACGCAGGCAATTGGATTACTTTTTGCTTCTTACGCCCGTCATGAAAAAGTTAAGAAAATTGCATATTATCCTGAAGATTCTAAAGCGATTATTTATCTTCCGAGAATTAGTTTTAAACTTACTTCTTCGCAAAAAAAAATTTTAGAGTATCTTGATCAGAATAAGGATGGAAAAAGCATGAAAGAACTTGCGGATAAAATTGATTTGTCAACTGCTATGCTTTACAGGGCTATTGATGAATTAAAAGATATGGATTTGGTTTCAACTGAAAAAGGAATTAAACTTACTGACTCAGGAAAGATTGCAAGGTTGTAAAATGCCGCAATATCTTAGTTATTTAGGAATTTTAGGATTGATTTTAATTGCAATTGGATGGATTCCGCA
Source organism: Candidatus Woesearchaeota archaeon (assembly GCA_964419155.1). Taxonomy (GTDB): domain Archaea; phylum Nanobdellota; class Nanobdellia; order Pacearchaeales; family GW2011-AR1; genus CAYQOK01. The sequence continues at coordinate 602 of CAYQOK010000011.1, read as the reverse complement.
AACACTGCACACAATTAAGAAAAAGAAAAACAATCTTAACTTTAAGTTTAATTTGCTTTATACGCTTGGATCTTTAGCCTTAGTGATTTATGCAATCTACATCAAAGATTTTGTTTTTATTTTGCTAAATGGTTTTGCTTTTCTTATGAGTGGAATTGGATTGTTTTATAATTTTGAGAATGGAAAGGGTCGGAAAAAGAAAAAATGAAAAAAAGAGCGTTATCTTTTTTATGCGATATAAGAACTGAAAAATTCATAGTTTTGGGAAAAAATACCTTTTCAATAACTTGTGAAGTCTCTAACGAATCTAATTATTCCAAGGAAATATCTAATAAAATAAAAAATGATTTGGGTGTTGAAGCCAAGAATATTTTTGATCTTAGTTGGGGTTCAACTTTTCAGGAGGATGGAGAAGAAGTTAAGGAAATGATTTTCCTTTCTTTTTTAGATGCTGAAAGTATTTCCAAAAAACTAATATTGGTTACTCTAAATGATTTTATCAAAGATATTAAATGGAACGATGAAAAAAAACTCTTAAAGAAAGTTTTGTTTAAGGCACTTAACCAAGAAGCTTATTTTGATAAAAAAGAGCGTGGCCAGTA
>CAYQOK010000010.1:18698-27291 GCA_964419155.1 Candidatus Woesearchaeota archaeon | reverse complement strand
TAGGACACATTGCTCCTGAAGAACTTGAATCATAGAAGTCTGTTCCAGATATAAACATATCTAATTCTACTCCACTTCCATCATCAGCATCATTTCCTACTAGAATTGCTTCTGAATAAGAACTTGTACCAGGTCTTGTATTTGTGAAAGTTATATCTCCATCAATACTTAAGAAGATTCTTGGATTGAAAAACCATTGTTCATGTTTTGTAGCTACTCCAACTTCTTGGTCTCTGTCTTCTGCTTCAACAGTTACCCAATAATCTCCATACATACTATCAGAAGTTTCAACAGTTAATGTACATTGATAATAACCCATTACTTCTGAGTTAAATCTAGTTAAATTCTCTTCAAGTATTCTTGCTCCACATGAAGCAGGTATTGTTGTAGGCCCAGTTGTTCTTTTACAATTTACTTCAACATCATTGTATTCACCTTGTGCACCACCAACAGTAGCATAAACATCTTCAACTTTTTCAATACCATTTTTATCCATAACTAATACTGTCCAAGAGATTTGTTCTCCCTCAAAAGCATAGTTATTAGTTCTTTCTACAAGAGGTGTTCCATCTAAACTTGTTCTTCCTGGTTCTGTTCCATCATCATACATAACTCTATTATCACACATCCAAACTAAAGGCTTAAAGTCCTCAGTTATAATCTCCGGAGTTAATCCAACTCCAACTTCATTTGCAATAACAGAAGAAATTGCAGATGTAACCAAAACCATTAACATTAAACTAACAAATAATTTTTTCATATCAATCAGACCTCCTTTCAATTACTTTCTCATCTTCTTGATGAATATTCTTTCCATAATTTTTTATTGACCCATCTTTTTTACTATTCATAAGATTAGAAAATCAAAACTTTATATATAAAGACTTTTTCAATCAGATATATGCATTGCTTAATAAGGTTGATGATGCATATAATATAAGATATAAATAATTTAATTACTTAAAAAGAATAAAAATAATTATTTATTTCTTGATAAAAAACCTTGTATAAATTTAATATTCTGATCTCTATCTATTATTTTAGTTACTTCAAAAACCTCTATTTTTTGTGCCTCTGCTTCTTTATCTTCTTTTTTCTCAGATTTAATTGAAGATAATGTTCTTTCATGTATCTCTTTACTAATATACATTTTTTGTTTTGCAATTTCTGCAATTTTTTTACTTAATGCAACTGTAGTTCCTAAAGAAGTAAATTTTAATACTTCTTTATCTTTTTTATTTATTATCTCTCCAACATTTATCCCAATTCCAAAGTTAATCTTATCCTTAAACTTACTATTATATTCTTTTAGTTCTTTTTCTATTTTTAATGCACATTTTACTGCATTTTCCTCATTTTTAAAAGTCCTACTTAATAATGGGGAAAAAATAATTAGAATGTTTTTTTTATCTTTGTAAATAGCACCTTTATATTTATCTGCTATTTTTAATATGCTATCTAATTTTTCTTGTGCAAAATCAGATAACTCAGTATTTATTTTTATGCTCATAACCGCTGCTTTTTGTTTTTGTCCATCTAATACTAATACTTGTTCTGCAGTGTATTCAGGATTTTCTATTTTTTTTATAGTATCTTCTCTTTTTGTTCTTTCAGTATTTTTTTTCTTAATCTCTTGTTTTGAACTTACTTGGTTCTCTGGAGATATTAATTTATCTGATTTTCCAGACCTACTTTTTAAATAAAGCATAAATATAATTCCTAAGATTATTAAAATTATTAAAATCCATATAATTGAATAATTAAATATAGATCTTGAAAAAGTTCCAATTTCTTTTACACTTATTGATTTTCCTGTTAATGGAACTGTTTGTTTTAAAATAGAACTTTGGCCAGAGAGTATTTCTACTTGATGTTCTCCTGTAGAAGCAGATAATTTAAATGATTTAGACTCACCAACTCTTAAATTTAAATCCTTTATCTGATTTATTTTATCTCCAATTTTTATATCTAAATCTTTTTGATAATCAATATTGCCTTTATTTGTAATTACTAATGTGCTATTATATATCTCTGCAGTTATTTTTTCTTGTTGATTTACTTCAAAACTTCTCTTTGACTCAATTTCTCTTTTAAATGATCCTACTTCCCAAATTCCATAATCAGACATTTCTTTTATTTCATAAGATACTTTTTCACCTGAACTAACTTGTGTTTCTAATATTTTAATTCCATTAACATCTTCAACAAATAATTCTAATTCTGTTTTTATTTTATCTCCTGCTTGGTCATAAAGTGTAGATATTATCTCAATTGGCTCACTAGGATTTAATGATTGTTTATTTAATGCAATATCTATTTTAGTAGGTTTTTGATTTACTTCAATTGTAATTGAATTTTCTCCTTTGTTTAATTTATTCCCAGAAATATCTAAATCAAAAACCTTAATTAAAATAATATGTTTTCCAGATTTTATTTTTTTATCAAGAGTAAAATTTATATTAAAATTACTTCCCTCTAAAGATAATTTATCTTTTAGAGAACCATCTAAATAGACCTCTACATTAATTTCCCTACTTTCTAAAATCTCTCCATTTTCCTTTAATGCAGTCCCTTTAACTCTTACTGATGTATCAGGATCATAAATAGTTCTATCTGCTTCAATATTGATTTTTATTAAATCACTTATTAAAAATGAATTTGTTTTTTCACTACTTTTTCCATAATTAAATTCAATATAACAATCTCCTTTTAAATTCCCAATATAATCAGGTGTTAATGGAAGTATTAAATCAATAGCTTTTTTGTTTAAAATTGAGTTATAAACATTTAATTTTTGACTACCACAAACAAGATCTGCTTTAAAAAATCCTTGTTCATAATCACTTACTGAAACTTCTTCATTTATCTGACTTCCAAGATTATAACTATCTTCTAAGTTAGGAATAGTTACACCCGCAGATATTAAAGCTAAGTTAAAAACTAAGAATATAATTAAACTTACGAATATTTTTGCAACCTTCTTTTTTTCCATTTAATATATTTATAAATCTTAATATTTAAATGTTTTTAGTTATTCTCTTATCTATTTTTATTATACTCTTTAATTAAATCTGTAAAGTTCCTATACCAATTTACTTCAAAAATCTCTTTTTTATTATCATAATCTTTTAAAAAATGATTTAAACAAATTTTTAAATCTCTTCTTATATTACTCGAAACAAATTTTTTTGAACTTTTATCAGTATACTTAAAATAAGGAACTATTGCAACATCACTTCTCTTACTTTTTTGTATTTTAATATTTAAACATTCATAATCTCTTAAAAAAAATTCACTATGCAGTTGATTAAAAATATCCTCACTTAATAGATATTCTTGTCCATAAACTCTAAATATCCTTCTTACTTGTTGTAATGATAGGTCTAAATCATTAGATAGGTCATTTAAACTAATTAAATAAATTCCCTTTTTTCTTAAAAAATAAAGATTTTTGTAAATATTTCTTATTTTTGCCTGAGAATCTTCTAAAATAAACTCCATGGAGTTTTTATTTTTTCCAGGTTTTTTAAAGGAATCAATCTTGTCTCTACTAACAAATTCCTTTATCCGGTTTCTCAAAAAACTTTTTTTCTGTTCATTTGATTGAGTGCCCAAATAAATTTTATCACATTGATCTAAGAAGCTAGTTAAAGAAACACTTCCCTTAGGAGGTTTTTCTTTTAGTGTCATAATAAAATAATGTTTTTCAACTTAAAAAACTTTTTTATTTAATTAAGAAATGATTCTAATGTTTTTTTAAACTTATTAACATGATTCGGAGTATATCTATTAATTGGAATAATTCCAATTCTTTTATAATCTTCTTCCCCAAAATCCCTTACAACCCGATTCATTTCATATAATGTTTCTTGATTTAATTCTCCTGTGCAATTTAAATCATATTCTGATTGAAATTCTTTTATTTTTTCTTTTGTTAGTGTTCCAATTACACCATCTTCTATTATTCTTTTTGAAGTGTTTTGATTATAAAGTCCTTTATTTAATAATCTCTGATAAAGTGCATTTCTTGGTTTTGTAGGCCCTGAATTATAAGCTGCTACAGCAAGTTCAGGAGCAAATTCATCTTCTTTATATATTTCTAATAACTCTTTAAAATAAGCAGTTGTATATTGTTTATTTATTTTTTCATCACATAGGTTTTTTTTAATTTCTTCTTGAGTATTTCCTAACCTTGGAAGATAAGGATATTTTTTTTCAAGACCCTTTGCAGTAGAAGTTAATAATTGCCCAAGACCATAACTAGTATCATTTAAATGAGGTTCATATCTTGAAGCTTTTGCATCTCCATTAGACTCTATTTTAATTATCGCATTTACATAATCTTCAATATCAAAATTATCATAAAAATTATTTTTAATATTATTTTCAGTAGATTTTATTATACCCTGTTCTAAACAATCTTCAGTAGATTTTATTATACCCTGTTCTAAACAATCTTGTTTTTGAGTTTCTTTATCTTTATTAATATCAATTATTGGTCCAGCATAAATTGAAAGTCCAGCTCCAGCTAAAAATGCAAGTGCTTTTATTTTATTTGGAATCTTTTTTGTTCTCATTTTTATAATTACTAAATAGTGATAAACATTAATAAAGCTTTCTATTAAACATTATTTTTGATTAAACAAACTTTTTAAATGCATTTATCTATTTGAATATATGAAAATCTTATCCTTACATTGTGATTATATTAAATTTAAAGCAGTAAAAAAAGCATTAAAATCAGCTAGTTTAGAAGGTCAGCAAGAACAAGCAGAAGTAAAAGAACCTTTAGTTATTTTCACAGCAATTGAAAAACAAGATGAATTAAATAATAAAATTCTTAATCAATATTTAGATAATATTAAGGATTTAATAAAAAAAACAGGAGCAAAAAAAATAGTTCTTTATCCTTATGCACATTTATCTTCTTCATTATCAAATCCAGATTTTGCAAAAAAGATTTTAGAAGATAGTGAAAAAGAACTTAAAAAACAAAAAATAGAAGCATATAGGGCCCCATTTGGATATTATAAAGAATTTGAATTAAAATGTAAGGGCCATCCTCTAGCGGAACTAAGTAGAAACATAGGAGAATATCAAGAAAATCAAACTGAAAAATCAAATCCAGAACTTAAACAAATAATTAATGTTAATAAAGATGAAACTTATGATTATAAACAATTATTAAATCAAATTTCAAAAACAAATCTAGATAAAGAAAAACTAAAACCAAATGACCATAGAATTATTGGAAAACAGTTAGACTTATTTTCATTTTCAGAAATTGCTCCTGGAATGGTATTTTGGCATAATAAAGGTCTTATTATTTATAATGAATTAATTAAATATTGGAGACAAGAACATCAAAAAGCAGGTTATGAAGAAATAAAAACTCCTCAGATAATGGATTCAAAATTATGGAAAATTTCAGGACATTGGGAAAAATATAAAGAAAATAATTTTTTAACAAAATATGAAAATAGAGACTTTTTAATTAAACCAATGAATTGCCCAGGTGGAATGATGGTTTACAAAAATTCTCCTAAATCTTATAAGGATCTTCCTTTAAGAGTGGGAGAAATAGGGGTTGTTCATAGAACAGAACTTTCAGGGGTTTTAGCAGGTTTATTTAGGGTTATTCAATTTACTCAAGATGATGCACATATTTTTTGTGCAAATGAAAAACAAATTGAACAAGAGATAACAGGGGTAATAGATTTAATTAATATATTTTATAAAAAATTTAATTTAGAATTTGATCATATTGAATTATCAACAAGACCTGAAAAGAGAATTGGTTCTGATGAAATATGGGATATGGCTGAAAATATTTTAGAAAAAGTTCTTAAAAAATCTAAAATAAAATATAAAGTTAATAAAGGAGATGGTGCATTCTATGGTCCTAAAATTGATTTTCATGCTAGAGATAGTTTAGGAAGAACTTGGCAATTATCAACAATACAACTTGATTTTGCACTTCCAGAAAGATTTGATTTAGAATATGTTGGAGAAGATAATAAAAAACATCAACCAATAATGTTACATAGGGTTATTTTAGGCTCAATTGAAAGATTTTTAGGTGTTTTATTAGAAAATACAAATGGAAAACTACCTGTTTGGTTATCTCCAGTTCAAGTAAAAGTTTTAAGTTTTACAGAAAGAAATAAAAAATCTTCTGAAGAATATTATAAGATACTTAAGGAAAATGGAATAAGAGCAGAATTAGATATTGAAGAAGCTCCTATTTCAGGAAGAATAAGAAACGCAGAAATACAAAAGATTCCATATATTGTGGTTATTGGAGATAAAGAGGAAAAGGCAAAACAAATTGCAGTAAGACAAGAAGGAAAAGTAAAAAATCAGGATCAACAAGAGTTTATTAATAAATTAAAAGACCAGATTTTAAATAGGGAATAATTTTTTATTGAACAAAACTTCTTTAAACTAAATCAATTTAATAATATTATGGAACTTAGGGATTTAAAACAAAAAATAGAATCTTCTAAAGAATATCAAGAATTAAAATCTCAAAACAAAGATTTTAATTTATGTGTTTGTTTTTTGATTTTAGATTTTAAACAAAAAACAGATTTATACTCATTAGATTATAAATCTAATAAAAATATATTTAGTTTATCAATAAAAGACATTAACTCAGAAAATATTGAGGTATTAAAACAAGATGTTTTAGATAATACAAAAAAATTAATTCCATTTTCAAAGGATATTTTAGATATTAATGTAGATATCTCAGATTTATTCAGTTTAGTTCAAAAAGAATTTGAAAAAAATAATATAAACAAAAAAATTGAAAAAATAATCGCAATTTTACAACAAACAGATAAGGGTATTATTTGGCAACTTACTATTATCGCAGAATCTTTTTTAATATTTTTAATAAACATTGATGCAAAAACAAAAAAAACCTTGAAATTTGAAAAAAAGAGTTTGTTTGATTTTGCAAAACCAGTTAAATCATTATAGATTTTAGATTAATCATAAACCTTAATCATCTGTGTTTTAAAGATTCCTAAGAAACAATATCCAAAAGAATATATAAAGAAATATAATCTATCTAAATAAAATGGAAAATCCAAACAAATCAAAAGGAGAATTAAGAAAACCTGCAAAAACAATGGCTGGAGTAACTCCTCTTGCTGTTGCAGTAAAACCAAAAAAATGTAATCATGGAACCTGTATTTATTGCCCAGGTGGAAATGAAGTTCCGCAAAGTTATACTATAAAAAGTCCTGCTGTCATGAGGGCATTAATGCTTATGTTCAATCCTTATAAACAAGTTAGAGTTAGATTAAAAGCATTTAAGGCAATGAATCATCCAACAGATAAAATTGAACTAATCATAATTGGTGGAACTTTTTTACAATATCCTGATAAATACAAATATTGGTTTGTAAAAAGATGTTATGATGCACTCAATAATAAAACTTCTAAAACATTAGAACAAGCAAAAAAATTAAATGAAAAAACAAAAAACAGATGTGTTGCATTTTGTATTGAAAATAGGCCTGATAATTGCACTGAAAAAGATATAAAACAAATGCTTGATTTTGGAGTTACTAGAGTTGAATTAGGGGTTCAAATTTTAGATGACCAGATATATAAAAAAGTAAACAGGGGACATACAGTAAAAGATGTTATTGATGCTTCTAAAAGATTAAAAGATGCTGGATTTAAAATAGGATATCATATAATGCCCGGTCTTCCAGGTTCAAGTTTTAAAAAAGATTTAAAATTATTTAAAAAAGTTTTTTTAAAACAAGAATTTAAACCAGATCAATTAAAACTTTATCCTTGTCAACTTGTTAAAGATTCTCCTTTAGAAAAAATGACACTTAATAATAAAATTATTTATGAACCTTATTCAGAACAAGAAACAAAGAAAATACTTGCTAAAATGATTTCATTAACACCTGAATATTGCAGGGTTATGAGAATTATGAGGGAAATACCTCAAGACCAACTTGTAAAAGGATTAAAAAGAATTGATTTAAGAGCAGAAGTTGAAAAAGAAATAAAAAACTCAAGATTAAAAAACAAAATAAAAGAAATCAGAATGAGGGAAATTGGATTTAATCAAGAACTTGCTAAAAATAAAGAACTAAAATTAAAAATTAAAAAATATAAATCCTCAAATGGAATAGAGTATTTTCTTCAATATGTAAATAAATATAATATTTTATTTGGCCTTTTAAGATTAAGAATATTAAAAAATAAGTTAAAACCAAATAAATTTACAAAAACAAATGCAGTAATAAGAGAGTTACATGTTTATGGAAAATCATTAAAAATAAATCAAAAATTAGATAAAAAAACACTTGAACAATTACAAACACAACATCAAGGTCTAGGAAAAAAATTAATTAAAAAAGCAGAAGAAATAACAAAAAAACATAAGATAGACAAACTTGCAATAATATCTGGAGTCGGTGTAAGAGAATATTATAAAAAATTAGGATATTCTTTAGATAAAAACAAATATTATATGATAAAAGAACTTTAAAAATAAATAAAAAAATTAAAAATAAAAAAAATTAAATTGTTTTTTTAGCAATTCCACCATCACAAACAAGTC
>CAYQOK010000010.1:0-18598 GCA_964419155.1 Candidatus Woesearchaeota archaeon | reverse complement strand
AAAAATAAAAAAAATTAAATTGTTTTTTTAGCAATTCCACCATCACAAACAAGTCCATCATCAAATAATAACCTTGAACTTATTGTTATTTCTCCTTCAGGAACAGTATGACCCATATTTCTTACTACAGATATTGTTTGACCTGGAGAGATTAGGGAATTTTGAAGTCCGGCGGAATTTACCCCGCTTGAATCTACAATATCTATATCAATACGAGCAGAATCTAATGAATCAGCAGTTCTTTTGAGAACAACTCTGAGCTTATTATCGGGGATTCTGTTAACAGAAACAATCTCAACACCAACACCCATACAATTAGCACTTCTATCAACTTGTTCAGCTCCTCCACTTAATGTTCTTTGTGTAAGTTGCCAGACAATTATAACTGCAGCAAGAACCAATAATATAATCAAGACAGTTGTGATTAACTGACTTTGCGCTTTTTTTGAATTTATCATTTCTAAACCTCCTTTTCAACTTTTTATCTATTTAGTATACAATAGATACTTTTACTAAGAAAATCTAATTTATAAACATTACATTAAATAAAAAAAATAAAAAAATAAAAAAAATTAAATTGTTTTTTTAGCAGTTCCACCATCACAAACAAGTCCATCATCAAATACTAACCTTGAACTTATTGTCCATTCTCCTTCTGATGAACCTGTAATTGAAACTGATTTCATTTCTCCAGGACTCATAGTTATTGAATTCGCTGCCTGCACATTTCCATTAGGGAGTACTGCATCTACAGATACTGTTGCAGAACCTAATGAATCAGAACTTCTTTTTAGTGTTATCAATGTATTTTCCCCATTAGTTACAGCAGAAACAACCTCAACACCAACACCCATACAATTAGCACTTCTGTCAACTTGTTCAGCTCCTCCACTTAATGTTCTTTGTGTAAGTTGCCAGACAATTATAACTGCAGCAAGAACCAATAATATAATCAAGACAGTTGTGATTAACTGACTTTGTGCTTTTTTTGAATTTATCATTTATCAACCTCCTTTTCAACTTTTTATCTATTTAATATACAATAGATACTTTTACTAAGAATATTCAATTTATAAATATTTCTCTATATATTTTTTTAAAATTTTTTTTATTTAACAATTTCAGAGAGATTTAGATACTCTCTTGATATTTCTCCAATATTCTCTACAATTTGAGAATAAAGTCTTTGAACTATTACTTCTTGAACTTCTTCTCTTAATCTTCCATGACAATCATTTAAACTTGCATCAGGGTCTTCAATTGATCCTAACGGAATCCTACATTCCATTTCTTTTCCTTCAAGATTTGAAAGGTCATTTTGACCTTTTTTTATTTGAAGTATTTTTACTTTTGTAATACATCTTGTTCCACTTGAACCGATAATATCATATTTTATTGTTTTTTTATCATCATCTTTAATATAAGTTGCTTTATTGCATTTTTTTAAAGAATTTCTAAAACAAGAATCATTTTCACAAATCGGAACATAAACAAGAACAGAATAAATAATATAAGACACAATAATTAAAAGCCCAATAAAAATACTTATTTTTAAAATTTCTTTTTTCTTAGACCTAACCTCTTTTACCATTATCTAAGAAATTATTATAAGTTTTTAAAACTTTACAAATAAAATAAATAAAATAAAAAAAATAAAAATTATAGGCTGATTAAATTTAATTCAGTATCAGTGCTTGTGAAATTCTTTGCAACGAGATTCTTTACACCAAGATCTTCAACAGATTGAATTATTTTTGGAACTGCAGTATCATTAATTGCAATAACAAAAGGCTTTCTTTTAGGTTTTAAATAAACTAATCTACTAACAGGAACTTTTTCAATAATCTCTAAATCACTATCAAAAATTATTGCTGCTTTTGTACCTATGACCTCTTGAATTGCCACTTTAACTTTTTTTAGTTCTTCTTCTGTTAAAGTTCTATCAATAGGTTTATCAGATTCTTTTTCTGATTCTGAAACTTCTGTACCTTTATTTGCTTTTGATTTAAAAAACTCTGAAACTCCAAGCTTTTTTCTTAAAGACTGAAGTATCTCCTTACTTGTTAGTTCTTCAACTTCTTTTCCATCTGGAGCAACAGCAATATAATCAATTGAAGCATTTTCAGTAACATTCTTTATTATTAACTGTCCTCCCCTGTCACCATCTACAAATAAAGTAGCTGTCTTTTGTTGAGAAAGCTCTTTTATAGTTTCAGGAAGTTTCATTCCATTCATTGCAATAACATTTTTCACACCTTGTTTTAACATATTAACTACATCTGCTCTTCCTTCTACAATGATTATTTCTTCTTCTGATAAATCCCCGCAAGGTAAATTTTCAACACCATATGATTTTAATGAAGAAGTTCTGCTCAAAGAACCTAATTCTCTGCTCATATCTTCAACACCACCAGAATTATGTATTCCGCCCATTAATTGTCTTGCTCTTTCTAAAATATAATCTCTCTTACTCCCTCTTACATCTTCAATTTTCTCAACTTTTATAGTTGTTTCACTAGGGCCAATTTTTTCAATTGTTTCAAGAGCAGCAGCTATTAAACTAGTCTCGTTTTTGTCCATTGCTGAAGGAATTTCAATTTCTCCGCTTGTTTTCCCATTTTCAGAATTAATTTCTACTTCAATTCTTCCTATTTTTCCTTGCTTTTGAAGTTCTCTCATCTCCATTCCTTCTCCAAGCAATCCTTCAGTTTGTCCAAAAACAGCTCCAATTACATCTGGTTTCTCTATAGCTCCTTCTGCTTCAAAATTAGCATAAACAATGTATTTTATTGATGTAGGTGCAATTTTTGCCATTTTTAACCTCCTTGTAATGTTTATGACTAGAAAAAGCATTAATTAAGATTACTAAATAACCTATACTTATTGGATAATCAACTAAAATTAATATAATGTTGATTGTGATAATCTGTGATCATAAATAATAATCTTTTTCTAATCTAATTTATGTTACTATGTTTTAGTGTTTTTTATTTATAAACCTTTGGGTATGAAATCTGAATAATTTTTTTCATAAGACTTTCACATCTAAAATTTTATATATCTTTAAAATTAATTATTTATATGAAATCTTACACAAAATATCTTGTAATTAATATCCCTAAAAAAAAGCAGATTTTAAACATTACATTAGAAGTAGAAAAAGCATTAGAAGAATCTAAAATAAAAGAAGGATTATGTTTAATTAATTCTATGCACATAACTTCCAGTGTATTTATTAATGATGAAGAATCAGGATTAAAACAAGATTTTTTAAAATGGCTTGAAGAACTAGCTCCTGAAAAACCAGATTATAAACACCATCAAACAGGAGAAGATAATGCAGATGCTCACCTTAAAAGAACAATTATGGGAAGAGAAGTTGTTGTTGCAATTACAAATTCTAAACTTGATTTTGGTCCTTGGGAACAGATATTTTATGCAGAATTTGATGGACAAAGAAACAAAAGAGTATTAATAAAAATAATTGGAGAATAGTTCTTATCTCCAATAAACAAAATCTTCATTATTATATTTTTTATAAAGTTCTTTTGAATCTTTTATTTCCTGTTCTGTAAGTTCAGAATATATAAATTCTTTTTGAAATACTTGTTTAAATCCTTCTAAAACACATTTTTCAATATCTTTTTTACAAACGTTCTTATATTCACAAAGGCCTGTAACAAGTTCTTTTACATCATTTACTTTTTTTTCAAAAAGCTTTTTATCATCAATTTTTAAATATTTAAACATTTTTTCAACTTCTGGTTTAAGTAGAATTGTTCCATGATGTAATAAAACATTATCAACTCTTGTTTGTGCATTTCCTGAAATTTTCTTATTATTAAAGATAATATCATTAATTGGCTTGAATTTTGTTTCAAATCCTAACTTTTTTAATCCAATTATAAGTGCATTACAAATAATCCTATAAGATTCTTCAACATCTTTCGGAATTTTTTCTTGATCTTCTTTTATTATAAAGCTATAATTTATTTCAAATTCAGGAGATTTGTATACAGCCCCCCCTCCAGTTATTCTTCTAAATATTTCTATATTATCTTTTTTACAAACCTCTAAATCAAGTTCTTTATTTGCTTCTTGAAAAAATCCAAGAGATACAGCAGGTTTATTCCAAGCATAAAAACGAAGTGTTGGTGGAACAAGATTTTTCCTAACAGAATTCATAATAGATTCTTCTACAGCCATTTTCATACAAGAATCTTGTTCTTCTTCTATGCTGATTACTCTCCAGACTCCTTGTTTATTTTTTTGATTCTGCATCTGAAAACTCATCTAATGTATCTTTTACATAAGACATATAGACAAGAGAAGGTCCTCCACCCATTAAAACAGCAACCCACGCAATTTCTATTATTTCTTCCTTTGTAAATCCTTTTTCTAATGCTTTTTTTACATGAAAAGCTATGCATCCCTTACATTGAGATTTAATTGCAATTCCTAATGCAACAGCTTCTTTTATTTTAGAAGACACTTTTCCATCTTTTTCAATTGCATTACTTAATGAAGAAAAAGCTTTTAATTGTTCTTTACTGTTTTCTCCAAGATAATTAAAAAGTTCATTAATTTTTTCTAATTCTTGTTTTTGATTCATATTTTAGTTTCCTCCTTTCAGGGTTTTATCTAGCCATTCAATTATTTCCTGCGGTTTGAAAAGACTTTCAATTTCTTTTTTATTATTTAATTTTATTTTGATTATCCAAGATAAATAAGGATTTTTATTTATTTTTTCAGGTTCATCATAAAGCTGATTATTTACCTCAATTATCTCTCCACTTAATGGAGATGAAAAATGACCTGACCATTTTAATGTTTCAAGAGAAACATATATATTCCCACATTTAATTTCATTTTTTTCAGGAAGTTTCACAAAAAGAAATTCTTTTAATACTTTTACAATAGGCTCAATTAATCCAATTGTTGCAACCCCATCTTCTATTTTTATCCAACTTGAATCTTTATTATATAAAAGTTCATCTAGAAGTTCATAATCTTTATATTTCATCTTCATTTACCTCTTTTTGCTTATTACTAAATTTTTTCTTAATTATTAAAATAATCCCAGTTAATATTATTGCAAGTGTAATTATTCCTATTGCATAAAATATATTATTTAATAATCCTGGATTAAAAACAAGTATTGATCCTAATGCTAGCATCATCATTCCAGAAAGAAGTTTTAATGTTTGCCCTTGCGACTCTGAAAGTTTTTTTGCTCCAAAATTATATGTAAAGATTAATACAATTGTAAGTAATGGGATTATATACACAATATTATAAAATAAAAGATAAAGATAATAATTTAAAATATTTAATTCATTAAGGACAAGAATTTTAGTAAATACCATTGGAAATCCTGCTGTGCATAATAACTCATATAAGTTAGCTGCAATAGCTAATGTAATTGTTCCGATCATCATTGAAAACATTGAATCTTCTTTTAAAAGAGACCTCATTCTTGAGATAAGATTGGACTTATGTTTATCTGAAACAGAAAGAGAAACACCTTTTTTAAATGCAAAAAAATCCTTTATGTTTATTCCAGAAATTATTAGTGCAATAACTCCTGCAAAAGTTGTTATATACTTAAGGTTTTTTGTGACTATAAAAAAATTTAACCATGCAGCCATAAATAAGAAGTAAATTAAACCAGAAAAAAACACAAAAGTTAAACCAATTATTAACATTCTCTTTCTACTCCCTGCATAAATAAGAAGGGATAATAAAAAAAGTAATACAAAAAAAGCACAAGGGTTAAAACCATCTAAAAATCCTAATAATACTGTAATTACTGGTAATGAAATTTTATTTAAATTAATTTCTCCAAAAAAAGGTATTTTAAATAAATTAGGATTAATTTCTGAAAGATTTCCTGAAACAGAATTATTTATTTGATTATTTTCAGAACTTTGAGAATTGATAATATTAATTATATCTTGATTCATTCTTGGACTATAACCTTCAAAAAAACTATCTCCTACAAAAGCAGTAGGAACACCTTTTATTTCAATACCTTGTTCTTTAGACATTTGCTCAAAAAGAGCACGATTCTCATTATTATACCAAACCTCATAATAAATTGGATTAATATAATCATATTCTTGTTTTAAAGAATCTAGATATTCTTCTAATTCTGCACAATGAGGGCAGGTTTCACCAACAAAAACATGTATATCTAGGGTATTATTTTGTTCTGCATTTATATTTTGAATTAAAAATAAACTAAAAACTATTAAGATCATTACAGATAAAATATTTTTTTTAATAATTTTTTGTTTCATAGTAATATATCATAAGTTGAAACAACCTATATAAGTTTGTTTCATATATTGAAATAACTACTCTATTAAAAGATCTTTTAATTCTTTTTCTATTTCAATAATATTTGTCATTCCATATGGCATTTTAATTATTATTCCCCTGTTTTCTAATTTTCTTAAAGATCTAAATATTTTTACTCTTGAAAGATTAGTGTCTTTTGATATATCTGATTGAGTTGTTTTACCTTTATGTTTTAAAAGTGAATTAATAATTAGTTTTTCTTCTTTATCTAAGAATTTCAATATAACTCCCGCATCCCTGCGTATTTTAACTATTTTTTTTTCATATTTTTCAGAAATAAAATAATAAGTTAAACTTCCTATAAACATTCCAAAAAGAGATAATAATACAACTATCAAAGAAGTTTCATTTTGAATCCTACAATCTAAATCACATAAAACCTTATTATTAAGGTAAGTTATTGAATAAAAAACAATTAATGCAAAACCTGCTATTATACCAATAATCAACCACAACTGTATAAATTTATTTTTTTTTATTTTATTGGGCTTTTCCATTTTACATTCTCTTTAATACATCAATTCTTTTTTCAATAGCTGGATGTGTTGAATCCCAATCTCTATTTTTTGATTTAAATGGATTTGAGATAAATAACGGGGCAACAGCTTTGTTTATCTTATGTTTATCCTCAACTAAAATCTTATCATTTTTTATTTTTCTTAATGCAGAGATTAATCCTGTTGGAGATCTTACAAACTTGACAGAAGAAGCATCTGCACTATACTCTCTTTTTCTTGAAATTGCAAGTTGAACTAAATAAACAAATATCGGGGCCAATATAGCAAGTAAAATTCCAATTAATATTAAAATCCATCCTTGTTTGTCTCTATCTCTCCCACCTGAGAACCATAGACTTCTTAAAAATAATTCAGATAATATTGAAACCATTCCAACTAAAACAGCAGTTAATGTCATAAATCTAATATCATAATTTGAAATATGAGAAAGTTCATGAGCTAAAACACCTTCTAATTCTTGTTTATTTAGTTTTTGCAAAGCTCCTGTTGTAACACAAATAACAGATTTTTTTGGTTCTGTTCCTGATGCAAATGCATTTATTTGAGGATTATCCATCACATATAAGTTTGGCTTAGGTAAACCCGAAGCAAAACAAAGAGATTCAATAATATTATGATACTCAGGATATCTTTCTTTTGATGCAATTTTTGCATTTACACTTGCAAGAGCTATTTTAGAAGAATTATTATATCCTATTAGGACATAAAACATTGAAATTATTATTGCAAAAATTAATATTATAAAAAAAAGTTCTGAATAAATTAAACCAATAACAACACCCAATAATATAATTATAAATATAACCCCAATCATTAAAAATACAGAATTTCTTTTATTTCTTAATATTTGATCATGAAAACTAATTCTTTTTTCCATTTTATTTTATTTTATCTTATATTTATAAATTTGTCTTATTTTAAATAATATATTTATTTCAATACAATAACCTTTATAAAATAATTTATTTTAATAAGCCAATGAATTTTAAAAAATTTAACTATACTTTAAATGCAACATATTTCCTTGAAGATAAAAGGGTTTGTCAAAAAGGAAATTTAACTTATTATTCAAATGGAAAATTAATTGGACTTTCTCATTATTCAGAAAAAAAAGGTCTTAGTCAAGAACCTATGTTATTTGTAGGTTTAAAACAAAAAAACAATCTTTTTGCTATTACATTATCTCATATTTCTACTGATAACCCCCCATTAGTATGGTCTTTAAAATCTATTGATGATACATTAATTTCATTAAATAAAAATAACCTTATAAGAAAGTATATTGGTTTGGTAAATCCAATAACAACAATTCAAAGAGAACTAAGTTTTTTTGATACTTTTCAAAATGCAGAGCCAATTGAAATTGCAAGAAAAATAAGAGAAGTCCCTATATCTGAACTTAGGGAAATTTATTTTAATAAAACCATTATTGATTTTGTAAAAGATTCTGGCTTTAAAAAATCTCAGATTGGAACCATATCTCTTTTTAAAGAAGATTAATTATAATCTTTCTTGTTCTTTTATAAATTCTATTTTCTGGTCTAATGAAAAATTACAACAAGAGCAATAAGAATACAATGCAATAACATCTTCATTTTTTAATTTTGTTTTCTTTTGTTTTATTTCAGATTTTTCATAATTTATCTTAATATCTTTTATTTTTACATCTAAATCTTTTTTTTCTAAAATCTTTAATTCATTTTCCCTATTAACTAGAAAAGATTTTAAATTAAAATCCAAAACTAATTTTTCAGGACTTTTTAAGATATCATAATTTTGTATTTCTTTAGAATTAATTAAGGAGTTCTCATAGTCTAAAACTATTTCATCAATACCCCTTAATTTTTTTATTTCTTTATTTGAAATTCCAGTTATAATTAATTCACTATCCCCCTTAAACAATAATATTCGTTCTAATATTCTGTTGTCTATTAACCCAATTTCAATCCCTTTTGAATCAATTCCTTGTTCTGAATCATAGATAATTATTGAATCTATTTTTTTTATAATTGGTATTAATTCTTTTTTTAATTTTCTAATCAAACTATCATCTACTGAATGTTTATTTTCATAATCAATTTCTATTGCTGTTTGCTCTGGATATTTTTCTCCACCGATTTTAACAGAAGAATATTTTGGTGTAATTCTATTATTTTGCATCATCATTAGACTTGTGTTTGCACCAAGATAATTTAGATGATTTATAAGATAAGAACTATTTTCATCATCTCCAATTATTCCAGATGCATAAACAATTGCTCCTAAATCAATAAGTTTCTTAATAACCTTTGCACTTCTTCCAATTTCTTTTTTTTGTTCTTTTACTAATGCTCTTATGATAGGTGATTGATTAACCAATGGATTAAATGTATTTGGTTCTGTTCTTATGCATTCTTCAATACAGTAATCCCCTATAACTAATATATTTGGATTTTTCATAAGAACCAGAAATAAGTTAATTTAATAGTGTTATATTTGGTCTATTGTATTTATTAGAAAAATATTATTAGATTATATATGATATATTTATAAACTAATCAGTTTTTTTAGATAAATAAATATTCTTTATTTAAAATGGATTATTCAGGAACTATTTTAAAACCAATTAAATCAAAAGGAGAAATTGCTGTTCTTAATCCAGCATGTATTAAAACAAAAAATGATCTTCCCTGGCCCTTTTTGTACAGGGTGAGAAGAAAAGATAGAAAAGGAGAATATTCTACAATAGATTTAAGGTGGCTAATTTCTCCAACTGAATTAAGTAAAGAAAGTAGAACTATAATTTTTCCTGAAAGAGATTATGAAATAAGAGGTTGCGAAGATCCAAGAATAACAAAAATAAATAATTATTATTATATAACTTATATTGGTTTTGATGGAACTAATGCAAGAATTGCTCTTGCGAGAACAAAGGATTTTAAAAAAATAGAAAAATTAGGAGTTATTGGACCTCAGATCCCTTTAGAATATGCAATGACCCTTGTTAAAGATTCAGAATATGTTAATGTCTGGAATACTCAATTAGGTATTTTAGAAGAAGATAATAGTCCATTAGCATCAAGAAAACCTCTTTTATTACAAGATAAAGATGCGACATTACATAGAGAAAATAAGAAATGGATTTTAATCCATAGATTAGACCCTCATATTCAGATTGCTACAGCAAGATCTCTAAAAGAATTTCAAAATCCTAATTACTGGATAAATTATTTAAAAAACATTAAAAAACATGAACTTGCAGTAACTAAAGGAGATAGATTTGAATGGACAAAAATTGGATTAGGATCTCCAATAACAAGGATAAATGATGAATTTATAGCTCTTTATCATGGAGTTTATGTAGATAAGGAAAAAACTTATGTGTATATGGGAAGTTTTTTTAAGATAGATAAAAAAGGAAAATGGAAATTAAAAAGTAGACTTAAAGACCCTTTATTCAAACCATCTAACAATCATCCAAAATATTTATTAGAAGAATTTAATGAACAGGGGGAAGTTGAAACAAGAAAAAGAGTTTATTTTCCAACAGTTCTTATTCAAGACCCAAAAAACAAAAACAGGGCATGGACTTATTCTGGAGCAGGAGATAAATCTATTGTCTATCGTTCAATAGATTTAAAATGGTTGAGTAAAGAATTAAAAAAGAAATTTAATAAAGTTAAAAAACCAAAAAAATAATTTATTTTATTGCTTCTTGGGGGCAAATCTTTAAACACTCTCCAGAACCCTTACATTTTTTTAAATCAATTACTGCTTTTCCTTTAATTAATTTAATTGCTTGATTTGGACAACTAACTACACAAGCTCCACATCCAATACATTTATTTTTATCAACTTTTGGCATTTTAATTAATTTAATAATCTTATTTTTTTAAATCTATCCAACCTATTTTTTGCTTTTTCAATAATTTTAACTGAGGCCATTTTTCCTCTAAAGTATTTTGTTTTTTTTGATAAATAATTCCAATAGGTATTTTTCCTGTTTTTGAATTATAATCCCATTCTTCAGCAAGTTTTTTTGCTTTTTCAATATCTTTATTATCTACTTTGTACATTAATTTATCTTTATTATTTATTTCAAGATTAAAAATAATACAATCCTGAATTATCTCTACAAATGAAAATCCCTTGTGTTTTATTGCTTTCTCAATTATTTTAGCAGTATGTTCAATATCCCTGGAATTGCATCTTGCAATAAAACTTATATTAGAATCAATTGCAAGTTTAATTGGATTTATTGGATTATTAAATTCTCCTAAAGGTTCTGCTTTGTTTTTATATCCTTTTTGAGAAGTTGGTGTTGATTGTCCCGTTGTTAATGAAAATGATTGATTATTATTAACAATTAAGGTCATATCAGAATTATATCTTCCTGCATGTATGAAGTGAGAAATTCCTTCTGAATATACATCTCCATCACCTCCAAAACTAATTACAGTAAGATTTGGATTTCCTAATTTTATTCCTAGTGCAGTGGGTATTCCCCTACCATGAAGACTATAAATTCCTCCTAAATTAAGATAATCAAATATTTTTCCATGACATCCAATTCCAGTTGTAATAACAATGTCTTCTTGCTTTATTCCTGATTTTATAATCCTTGCAATTGCTTTTTTAACAGAAATAAGAATAAGATTATTAGGACATCCAGGACACCAGGTATTTTTATTTTTTGTATTTAGGTGATTTTCAAAATTTTTCATTTTATATTAGCTTTTTAATCTCCTGCTTTAGTTCATCGCACCAAAAAGGCCTTCCATTATATTTTAATATCTTTTTTTGTATTTTTATACCTGTTTTTTCTCTTATTAATCTTCCTAACTGGCCTGTTGAATTATTCTCAATTAAAATTATATTTTTTGATTTTAATAACTCTTTTTTAATACTATCAGATAAGGGTTTTAAATAAATAACTTGTAGGAATTTAAAACTTATATTCTCTTTTCTTAATTCTCTTATTGCATCTAAAATAACTCCTTTTGTAGAGCCCCAAGCAATAATAAGATTTTTTGAAGTTTTATCTCCATGGATTTTTATCATCTCAAATTTTTTAATAAATTTTTTCATTTCATTATATTTTCTTAATCTTCTGTCTGCATTTTGTTTTGCAATTTCAGAATCTTCAGTTGTATTTCCAAATACATCATGTTCATAACTTGATGCCTTTACAATTGATTTTCCAGGAACTTCTCTTTTAATTTCTTGAACCAAGATCTTTTTCTTAAAAGGTAAAATACTAAAATCTGATTCAGCAAGATGTTTGTCTGACAAAATAATCCCTAAAATTTTAAATTTTTCAGAAACATAAAACATTTCATTTGTTTTTTCAATACATTCAATAGGATCTCCAGGAGCCACAACAACTCTTGGAAATTCTCCATGGCCAGACCTTAATGCAATATTAAGATCTGATTGGCTTGTGTGTGTTGGTATTCCTGTTCCAGGCCCTGGCCTTGAAGCAAGATAAATTACTAAGGGAATTTCAGATATTCCCTGAAAACTAATTGCTTCAGACATTAGATCATAACCTCCCCCAGAAGTTCCTATCATTGTTTTTGCACCGCTAAAACTTGCTCCAAGTGCAGAATTAATAACTGCAATTTCATTTTCAGGTTGAAAAACCATTAACTTATTTTTTTCTTGATTTAATGCAAGTTCATTCATTACTCCTGTTGCAGGAGTCATTGGATAAGAAAGATAAATATCTATTTTTGAACTAACTGCCCCTTGTGCAACTCCTTGACTTCCGTTGATTCTCTTTAAATTATCGTTTAATTTTTTTAAATCAAATATCTTTTTATAACTAAGATAACCTTTTTTAGCAATTTCAGTTATTTCTTTTGATTTAAATTCTTTTTTTATTTCATTTATTAGTTCTTGTTCTTTAATCCCAAGTAATTTTATAACTGCACCCGCAAGATAAACATTAAGATTTCTTCCAAATTCTTTTTTTAAATCACTTGAATCAATTATTATCTTCCTTTTAGTTATTTGTGATTTATGGATTTGCAATGTTTCACTAGATAATGAAACAATTATATCATACTTGGAATCAACACTTCCTATTTTTTCATCACTAACACAAAGAACATTAAAATTATGACCCCCCCTTATTAAAGATTCATAATCTCTATAATTAAAAACAAAATACCCTCTAGAAATTAAAACATTAGATATTATCTCAGAGACTTTATTAATTCCTTGTCCTGCTTGACCACCAATAAGAATATTAATTTTCATTTTAACCTCTTTTAATTAAAAATATTATTTTTATATTTAAATGTTTGTTTAATCATTTTTTTGAATCTTAATAACTATATTAATTAACAATAATATTTATATTGCTTAATGCATTTAAAAAAGAATGAAAGGAAAATTATATTCTTCTAAAAACATTGAAATTTCATATCTTGATGCAAATTTATCTTCTAGTGATATTTATAATCCAACAACACTAAAAAATTCTTTTGAACTAAAAATAAAACAAGAAAACAGTCCATTACAAATTCAAGGAAAATGGAAAAATTATATTTTATTCAGAAGAGACTTTGAAAATATTGGATTTATTGCCCTAAGGGGAAAAGAAGGAAAATCAGATTCTTTGTTTGTAATGGGTTTAGAATCAATTGACCCTGAAATATTAAAAAATTCTCTTGAAAATAATCTTTGTTTAAATGATATAAGAGATGCTTTTGGAATTGCATATGAGAGAGATTTTAAAATTTTAAAAAAAGAATCTTATAAATGATTTTTTAAGATTGAATAATAGTTATTTTTCTAAGATTACTAGAACATTTATAAAGTTCTTATAGGTATATAATCTATGGAAAATGAAAATCTAGAGATAGATAATGAAAAACTTATTAAAGATTTTGGAGCTAAAAAAATATCTGAACTTAAGGAGGTTCCAAACTGCCCTACTTTTAAAAAAGAATTGATTTACTCCCATAGGGATTTTGATAAATTTTTCAGGGCCCTTAAAAATAAAGAAAAATGCGCAATTGTTTCTGGGGTAAATGCTTCAGGAACATTACATCTTGGACATAAAGTTGTTTTTGATACTAATTTATATTTTCAAAAAAAATATAATGTACCTGTATTTGTTCCGATTTCTGATGATGAAAGCTATGTTGCAGGGAAAATTGAAACACAAGAACAAGCATTAAAGTATTCAAAAGAACTTGCTAAACAATTTTTAGCTTATGGATTTGACCCTAAAAAAACTTATTTTATTATTGATCAGATTTATACTAATATCTATAATTTTGCAATAAAACTTTCTAAGAAAGTAAATTACTCAGAAATTAAAGCAACATATGGATATTCTCCTGACAACAACATAGGTTTACATTTTTATCCTGCAGTTCAATCAGCACATATTTTACTTCCTCAAGAGAGATTTAAGATAAAACATGTTTTAGTTCCTATTGGACCTGATGAAGATGCTCATTTAAGAATTTGCAGGGATATTGCTGGAAGGTTAAACTATAATAAACCTGCTGTAATTCACCTCAAATTCTTGCCAGGATTAGATGGAAAAAAAATGTCTAAATCAAAAAATAATGCAATATTATTTCAAGATAGAGCTGAGATAATAAATAAAAAAGTTAATAAAGCTTTATCAGGGGGACAACAAACAATTGAAGAACATAGAAGATTGGGTGGAAATCCAGAGCAAGATATCTCATTTCAATATTTAAGGGCATTTTTTTTAACACAAGAAGAAAGCAATGAAGTAGAATTAAGATATAAAAAGGGAGAAATTTTAAGTGGGGAAATGAAAAAAATGTTTAGAGATAAATTAATTGAATTTACTAAAGAGTTTCAGGACAATGAAAAAAAAGTTGAAGAAAAAACAACTGAAAATTGTATTTTGAAAAATGATTTTGATTTAAGTTTAATTAAATAACTTTATATATAACTTTTTTTTAATTCTATTATAAAAAAGGTGTTAAAATGAATTATATATGGAAGAATGCTTCTAAAGAAATTATTTTCCACAAAAATAAACTTAATCTAATTGAAAGTTGTATTGACCAACATATTAAAGAAAATCCTAATAAACTTGCATTTGTTTTTGAGAATGAATATTCTAAAAAACAATTTTTTACTTATTCTGATTTAAATGAAAAAGTAAATCAAATTTCAAATTATTTTAATAAAATAAATCTCAAGAAATCCAGAGTTTTTTTATTTCTTCCCAAATCACCTGAAATTTATTTTTATTTTTTAGCAGCAATTAAACAAGGAAGTATTGCAGTTCCACTATTTGAAGCATTTGAAACACAAGGACTTGAATTAAGATTAAACAAAGGAAATGCAGATGTTTTAGTAACAAATAAATTTCTTTTAAAAAGATTAAAAAATAAGCCAAAAAATCTTAAAATAATCTTAGTTGATTCAGAAGAACATAAGAAGAAATTAAGGAGATGTTCAGATGTTTTTAGCCCGGTATTAATGAATAAATATAAAACTGCTTGTATGATTTTTACTTCTTCAACTGCAGGAACTCCTGTTGCAGGAGTTCAGATTCCACATATTGGGATAATTCAACAACATTATACTTCAAAACTTGTTTTAGACTTAAAACCAGAGGATAAATATTGGTGCACCGCACATCCAGGATGGGTTACTGGAGGTATCTATGGAATTATTGCCCCACTATCTATTGGTTGCACAACTTATGTTTATACAGGACATTTTGATTCAAAAAAATGGATTTCATTTATGAAAGAACATAAAATAAATGTAATCTATACTGCTCCAACAGCATTAAGATTATTAAAACCAGATTTAAAAAAATCAGATTTGGTTTATATTAAAAATATTTGTAGTGTTGGAGAAGCACTAACAAAAGCAGTTTATGATCATTATAAAAAATTAGGCATAACAATAAATGATACTTATTGGCAAACTGAAACAGGAGCAATTGTAATTGCTAGCTGGCCTGGAATAAAATCTGTTTCAGGAAGTATAGGAAAACCAATACCTGGAATTCAAGCAAAAATAAAAAATAATATGATCCTCTTAAAAAAATCTTGGCCAGCAATGATGACTGGAATTTATAAACATCCGAAATTATACAAAAGTTACTTTAAGGGGAGATGGTTCTTAACAAATGATTCTGCGATTATAAAGAATAATTATTATTTTTTTACAGGAAGAAAAGATGATATTATAAAAACATCCGGAGAAAGAGTATCTCCAATAGAGGTTGAGTCAGCATTAATGAAACATAATGCAGTAAAAGAAACTGCAGTTATAGGAATCCCAGATAAAATAAAAGGAAGTATTATAAAAGCATTTGTTGTTTTAAATAAACCATATAATTCTAAAATAAAAAACCAGGTATTTAATGAAAAATTAAAAAAAGAATTAATGATGTTTGTTAAAAAAAATTATGCAGGACATTCTTATCCTAAACAAATTGAATTCTTAAATGAGTTTCCAAAAACAAATTCAGGAAAGATAATCAAAATGAAATTAAAAGAAATTTAATTTTCTAAAACTCTACTTTTGGAACAACTCTTGCTTCTTGTGGGATTTGAAGATATTGTTTTTGTTTTTTATTAAAAATAGAAGCAAACATATTTCCAGGAAATGTTTTATACAATGTATTATAATCTAAAATACTATCATTATAAAATTGTCTTGAATAAGCAACTTTGTCTTCAATAGAAGCTAATTCTTGCTGTAATTGTAAAAAGTTTTCATTAGCTTTTAGATTAGGATAATTTTCAGCAATTGCAAAAACTGACTTTAAAGCTTTTTGAAGTTCACTTCCAGCTTTTGCTTTTTCTCTCATATCCTTTGCTCCGATTAATGCTTTTCTTGCTTCTGTAACTTCTTTAAATATTTCTTTTTCATGCTTCATATATCCTTTAACAGCATTAATTAAATTAGGAACAAGATCTGCTCTTTTTCTTAATTGAACATCAATTTGAGATTCTGAATTTTCAATTCTATTTTCAAGAACAGCAAATCTATTATAATAAGAGACAAAAATCATTACAAATACAAAAACTGCTAAAATAATAATGCCAGTAATTAGCCAAATCATAATATTATCTATGAAACTGCATTTATAAACTTTTTTAAAACAAAAAAATCCAAAATCTTTTTATATATAACATAAATCTTTAAATATTAATGTTTATATTAATTAATATGGAATTCAAAAATGTCTTAAAATCAGTTATGTTTTTGTTAATATTTACTTTAATAAATATAAATCTTGTTTTAGGTCAGTTAGAAATTGAAAAAGAGATAATTTCAAATACTGCAATCATTGAATTAGATACACCTGCTTTATTTAATATCACTATAACCAATACAGGTTCAACAGATACTTTTCAGATATATAACCTTGTTGGAATTAATATGGATCCTTCAACACCATTTACAATATCAAAAAATCAATCAAAAAACATTTTATTAAAGGTTTATCCTAGACAAACAATAGGATTTTATAATTTTGAATATAAAATAAAAGATTCTGGACTAAATATTAAAACAGATGAAATCAATCTAAACACAATTAATTTAAAAGATGCTTTTGAAATCAGTGTTAGTGGTATAACTCCAGACTCTAAAAAAGCAATAATTAGCTTTGAGAATAAAGTAGGTCACAGTTTTGAAAATGTAGACATCTCTTATTCATCTGCTTTTTTTGAACACCAGGATAAATTTTCTATTAATGCCAATGAAAAAAAGCAATTTGAAATTGACATTAATCCTGAAAAATCAAAACTTCTTTTAGCAGGACCTTATATTGTAAAATCAGAAATTTTAATCAATCAAAAATCATTTATTATAGAATCTATTATGTATTTCAACGAAAGACTTGGAATTGATACAGAAAGAACTGATAAAGGAATATTATTAAAAACATTAACAATTAAAAAACAGAATAACGGAAACCTAAAATCAGAAGCTACATTAGAAATAACAAAAGACATATTTTCTGCAATGTTTACTACATTTTCGCTTCCTCCATTAAGTAAAGATTTTCAGGGATTAAACATACAATATTCTTTTCAAAAAGAACTTTCTCCAGGCCAAAATTTAGAAGTAACTGCTAAAACAAATTATTGGATATCTTTATTAATCTTCTTATTAATCTTGATTGCTGTTTCATTATATAAGAAATATAAAACAGAATCAGTTGTTATATCAAAAAGAGCAACTTCTGTTAAAACAAAAGGCGGAGAATTTGCATTAAAAATAACAATAAGGGTAAAGGCAAGAGAGTTTGTAGAACATCTATCAGTTATTGATAAAATTCCAAGAATGGTAAAGATATATGAAAGATTTGGGTCTATTACTCCAGATAAAGTAGATCACCAAAACAGAAGAATAGAGTGGAATATAGAATCTTTAAATCCTAATGAAGAGAGAATATTCTCTTATATTATTTATTCAAAATTCGGAGTATTAGGAAAATTTGAATTACCTCGAACAAAAGTTACTTATGAACATCAAGAAAAAATAAAAGAATCTTTATCAGAAAAAGCTTTTTTTATAAATGAACCGAAAGAACCTGAAAAACCCAAATTTGATAAAAATGATCTCAAAGAACTATAAGAAATAAACTTAATCTAATAGCTTACTAAGTTTTAAATACTCTAAAACTTTATTTTTTTTAACCCTACATAGCTCAGTGGTAGAGCAGTCGGCTGTAGACCGGCGTGTCCCCGGTTCGAATCCGGGTGTGGGGATAT
>CAYQOK010000009.1:7958-27770 GCA_964419155.1 Candidatus Woesearchaeota archaeon | reverse complement strand
GTAATATTCCAAGATATAAAAGAACTAAATGTGCAGATGGTTGTGAAAATGGGGCCTGCATAGAAGAGGATTATGAATCTGAATTATACAAAGAGTTTATTTCACTATCCACTGGAATTTCAGTTGATTTAATTAAAAGCCCTTATAATCTTGATTCAAATGTAAAATATAAATTAGATTATCTTTCAAATCTAACTAATAATACAAATGATTCTATAATTGTTTATAATGGCGAGATTTTCATTAATACAAATTTTACAATTTTAAAAGAAAATACAAAATCTTATGTTATTCCAACAGGATACAATGGAAATATAAAATATGAGATACCTGTTCAAAAATATACTTCAATTGAAGATTATCTTAATTCAGTTTCAGAATCAATTAATAAAAATATTTTAGATAAACAATGTAGGGGTATGATAAATAATAAATCTCAAGATGAGATTAATACTGAAATAAAAACAATTTTACAAAATGCAAGAAATAACAACCAAATAACTGATTTTGAATTAGATGAATATGAAGCTTATATTACTTACCCTAATGAAGAATTTCAGGTTTATATTCCTTTTTATGAATCTTGTTTCTATGCAGCTCAATATTTTATGATTTCTCCAAATAATTGGGAAAAAGAATACATAGAATCACTAAATCTACAAAAAGATTTTAATAAAATGGCCTTATATAATCAAGAACCATTGTTTTTGTCTTACACAGATTTTAACTCATTACTTTCATTTTTCCAAACAAAAAACAAAAATCAAGAACAATCTTCTGATTCGAGTAATACTGTTTCTAATGAAGAAATCAATGAACATCTATCAAGAAACGAAGTGATTGTATCTCCAACAAAAAATGTTATTTTTTTTATTTTTCCTGATTATAATTTTAAAACAGATATTGAATTTAAATCAAAAGCATTTAATCAATTGATTCCTCTTTTAGAGTTATTAAGGCAAAATAGCTATCAAGTCAGTATTAAAATATTTTATTGGAATCAAGAATCTTTTGAAACCTTTTATAATGTTTATAAAAATGATTCATTTCAGATTATTCTATGGTGGGGACATGGTTCTCAAAAAGGAAGCTTGTTTATTGAAGGACATAATTTAATCGATTTTAATAATATTAATAAGAATTCTATTTTAGAATATGATAAAAAATATAATAGTTTTATAAAAAGATTTAGCGAATTAAAAAAAATCTATAAGGGAGTTGGTGCAAACCTCAATGATCCTAGTGTAATAAACATTAATGGAAAAAATAAAACTTTTTACAAATCTGGAACAATTTCTTTAAGTTCTGAATTTTTTAGAGAATATTTTTATCCATTAAATAAATCATTTATTTTAACTGCACAATGTTATGGTGGTCAAATTGCAGATGATGTTCATGCAAGAGCATTTGTTGCAGGACCAATTAATGATAAAGTTTCTATAAATTATTACAAGGGCACTGGAATTATTTATTCAGATTTATTAAAAATTTCAAATGTTCTTAAATCAGATCCTAATTTTTTTAAAGAAACAAATAATTATTTTAGTTCTTCAAGAACATTTAAGAGCATAAATCTCCTTGAATTTAGGTTATTTTCATCAGTTTTTATAAGTAAAGACACTTCTTTTTTATCTAAACCAAATATTTTAAGTCAATTTAATCTTCGTTCAGGAGATGGTCTTATTCAAATTTCACCTCATGTCAAAGGAATTGATTTAGATGAAATCATATTTAGTGCACCAATGGAAACTCAAGGGCAACATTCAGCACAAAATATTATTGAAATTGACACTTCTCAATGTGACTTTGAAATTCCAAAAGAGAGATATCCTATACCTGAATGGATTAATGATAAAACAATTAGATTAAGTTTCCCCTGTTCTCCAGTTTATAGGTCATTCAATAATAATGATTTTAATAAGTTTAATAAACCAATAACTAACTTAGTAAAAATAACAGTTAAATCAGAAAATGCAGTTAGTAAATATTCAAAAATACCTTTAACAGGAAATGATAATGGTTTTGAATTAACAGAGCAATTAGTTAATCCAACAGACACTCGCTGGAATGGTAATGCAATAAAAAAAGATTTTATTTATTATCTTCCTTGTAATGATATAAGACAACCAAGAGGTATGTATCAGATTAAAAGGGGATTTCCAATTCCAATTCTTAGGGTTGAGGAATATGACTCATCAAATAAAGAACATCGTGAAAACATTAATGACTTTAAATATGTAGAAGTTTCAGAAGAAGTTTCAAGTATGACCAATGGAATTAGATTAAAAGATAATTCTTATTACTCAGAAGAAGATAAGTGTTATGAAGAATGTAAAAAACAAGGATGTACATCAGCAAGTTCTAAAAAAATTTTAAATAATGAATTAGTCACCTATAAACAAGATGTTGGATCTTGCATTTCAGATAACAAGCAAATAAAAGATATTATAGATCATTTAGATGGATACGAACTATTTGAAATAAAAGATTCTTGTTTATTAACAAATGCTGAAATTAAATCACAAGGAATTACTGTAAATGAAGAAAATGAAGCTATATGTATTTGTGCAAGAAAAATTTAATATCTTATTGAACCACCTAACTCTCCATAAAAGTTTCCCTCTTCATTTATAGAGGTATAAAATCTCAACCAATCATTTAAAATAATACTTAAATCTCCTTTAATTATTCTATTCTCTCTAGAATTATAATTCCCCCTAATACTTGATTCAATTAAATAATCAACATTATTTCCTAATTTTCCTTTTTTATGATAATTTAAAGAAGGTTCTAAAAATCTTGATTTTTGATTATCTTGTTCTAATGAATAACCTCTCACTTTTAAAAAAATTCCTTGTGAAAAATCTTTATTTAAAAAATCTTCAAGATATAATACAGAGGGAGAGAACATTGCTTCAAAACCAACTATATTTTCATCTTTATTTTGATTATCTAAACTTTTTTTTACTAAATAATCTAAACTAAAACCAATTTTTTCTTTATTATCTTCATTTGAAAATAAATTTCCTTTTATCAGACCATTACTTAACTCACCAGGTTTTCCAGTTAACTCTAATTGTACTAATGGTTTTTTCATTTCATTGGGAACATATTCAGCTATTATTTTATTTAAGGGGTCTTTATGATTTCTATTTTTTAAAAGTCCAACCGAGTAATTAAATCCATTTAATTCTTTTATTATGTTCTTTCCATACTCAAATCTTTTTATGAAATTATCTTTTTCTTTATTTAAATTAAGATTAGATAAATCTTCTTTTACTTCTTTAATAACTTCTAAATTCTGTTTGATATTATCAACAAATCCTTCAATTGCCTTTTTCTTATTAAGAACAGATGAAACATAATTTCCTTTTAGTTTATTTTCTAATTTTTCCTCAATAATTCCCCTATTCTCTAAAGATAATTTTTTAAGACCTTCTTTTGATAGATCCACATCTCTTCCTAAGCCAGATAAATACTCAATACCTTTTTTTGAAAAATCAAGACTTCTTTCAATGTCTATTGAATTAGTATAGCCCAAGCTGAGATTATTTACTAATGCAAGAGTTATTAAACCCTTTTTTATTTTATTTTTCATCATTATTTTTTTATTCTAAGAATTTATCCTTTTTATTTTAAAATAAGCCTTATATTTTTTTAATAAAATTAATTTTTTCTGTAAATTTTATTTTTTTAAAAATCTTGAAATCTAATTAATATACTAGTTTTTAAACCTTTCTATTAATCTTTTTATATCGACGAGAATCTATCTGTTATTAGTCAGAATATTCTTTTCTAGCAGTTACAATCCATCCCTGACCATCAACAGTAACCCTTATTCCTGTTTTTTGAGGCTGAAAACTATAATTACCTAAAATATCTTTGCCTGATACAGGACCTACCCTAATCTTTTCTTTTTTTGTTTTATTTTGTCTATCATAATCTCTTGCAAATCTTGCAATCTGAAGTCTATCTGTTAATTTATAATATTTCATTATTTCTTTATGTGCTGTTTCCATTCCCTCTTCTGAAAAAAGCTCTCTTGCCTCAGAATAATCTTCAAATGTTAAAACAGAACCATTTTCAGGATTTGCTTTAGAATTTTTAATATCCTTAACTACATATTTTTGGTAAACTGCTTCAAAACTACGAAGTTTTTTAAAGCTTTCATCTGAAAATCTTTCCTTTATTTGATTATAATCTAATCCTTTTTTTCTTAAATCAGTATAAAGACCATAATCTAATTTTTGAGATTGGCTTTCGGTTTCTAAATCTTGAGATCTGTTTGAATATTCAATAAATGCATTAACTCTGTTTTCTAAATCTCCTGCCTCAAGACTTTTAATAATTTCTCTTGATAAATTATTGATTGCACTAATATCTTTTAATTTAACTGAGTTATATGCTATATCTGTTGCTTTTACAAAATCTTCAATAGTTCTGTATTTTATTGTTTCAATTAAACTTTTTATTAATTTTTCTGTCATTTTTATTAATCTTAATTTAATAATAAGGATAGATAATATAGGGGTTTATAAATCTTTCTTTTGTAATTACTAACGAATAATAACTAAGACCTATCTATCTAGTATCTAAAGAAAAATTACTAATTGAATTAACATAAAAACTAAAAACAACATTAATCTAATTAAATAATGGAATTAGAAAAATTAACTAAAAATAAAGAATTTTCAGATCTTTTATGTTTTCTTAGTAACTGTAAGCAAATGAATTTAAAGATTCCATCAAGAGAAAGATTAATCCTAAGATTAAATAAAAAATTTCACATACCTCTAGAAAAAAGTTATTATACATTAAGGGACTTTGAAAGAACACATAATAAAGAACTAGAAGAAATAGGTTATTTTTATAAGTCAGATAAGGTTTTTTATCCAGATAATAGTTATATAAGTGTAAGAGACCTTAATCAAGCAGAACTTAAAAAATCAAAAATAACTGATTACTATAATTCTAAACTTTAATCAAAACCTTAAATTTAAAAAGTCCATATATTTTAAGATTCTATGGAAAATATTAAACATAAAACATTAAGTTTTTTAACAAAATGTAAAAGGGTATGGCTTTTATTAAAAAAACCAACTGCATCTGAATTTAAAACAGTTTCAAAAGTAGCTGCAATCGGTCTGGGATTAATTGGATTTCTTGGATTTTCAATTTCAATTTTAATGAATTTTTTAGTTCCTTAAGATTTTAAATTAAAACTAAACTCTTAATCTTAAAAATTTCCTTTAACAATAGTAATAATCTTCTTTATTTAAAATTTCAAAAAACAAACATTTAAAAATATATGATTTCTATAAAAATTATCTTTCTACAAAAGTTTTTAAGTCCAACTTGACTTAAAAAGTAGAAAGTAAAA
Organism: Candidatus Woesearchaeota archaeon; assembly: GCA_964419155.1. Taxonomy (GTDB): domain Archaea; phylum Nanobdellota; class Nanobdellia; order Pacearchaeales; family GW2011-AR1; genus CAYQOK01. Next base: position 22,390 of record CAYQOK010000009.1, on the reverse strand, counting down.
CTAAAAATGATATTTGTAATAAAAGTCACAACAAATAAAGAAGATAGGGCATTAGAACTAATTACTACTAAAGCTTCTAAAAAGAATCTCAAGGTATATTCTATAGTGAGGCCACACGGGCTTAAGGGATATATTTTTCTTGAAGCAGAAGATAGAGATAATGCTGAAGATTCATCTTTTAATTTACCTTATGTTAAAGGAATAATAGGAAAAACATTAGTCTATGAGGATATAAAAAATATGTTAACTCCTGATATTGAAGAAATTAATATTACAAAAGGTGACATAGTTGAAATAATAGGAGAAACCTTTAAAAAAGAAAAAGCCAAAGTAACAAGAGTAGATAAACAAAAAGGAGAAGTGGTTGTATCTTTACTTGGTGCTGTTGTACCAATTCCAGTAACAGTAAAGATTGATAATGTAAGGGTTATAAGAAGAGAGGGAGAAGAGGAGGAAATGCAAATATAAAATGATAATAAAATTACTTGTTGAAGGAGGGGCAATGAAGCCAGGTCCTGCTGTAAGCCAAAAATTAGGCCCATTAGGACTTAATCTTGGTAAAATAATCAGTGATATAAATCAGGAAACAACAATGTTTAAGGGAACAAAAGTTCCTGTAAGTCTTGATGTAGATCCTAAAACAAAAACTTATACTATTGAAGTATTTTCACCACCTGCTTCAGAATTATTAAAAAAAGAACTTGGAATTGAAAAAGGTTCTGGAGAACATAAAAAATTATTAGCTGCAAATGCATCAATTGAACAAATTATTTCTGTTTCAAAAGTAAAACATTCGACAATGCTTGAAAAAGACTTAAAAGCAGCTATAAAATCAATTCTAGGAACCTGCTCAAGTCTTGGGATATTAGTTGAAAATAAACCTGCTAAAGAAATAATACAAGAGATTGATAATGGTTCTTATACACAAGAAATTCAATCTCAAAAAACAGATACTTCAGAAGAAAAAAAACAAGCATTAAAAACTTTTTTTGAAGAAATACATTCAAAACAATCTGCTCAAAAGAAAGTTGAAGATGCTGCTAAAGAAGCTGAAAAAGAGAAAAAAGCAGCTGCTAAAAAAGATGTTGCAACAAAAGCAGCTGCTAAAACAGCAGCAGTTAAAACCACAGCAGAAGTAGCAAAACCTAAATCTAAAAAATAATTTTTTTATTCTTTTTTAATAAAATATTTCTTGACAACAGGTTTATAAATCCAAATAATTTAGATTTTTTATTAATAGGGGCTGTGGTGTAGCCTGGTAGCATCAGGGCTTTGGGAGCCTTAGACCCCGGTTCAAATCCGGGCAGCCCCATTTAGTAATATGAAAGATTTTAAAATACCAAACTTTAAAAACCACGATTTCATATTTTTTTAATAATAAAGTTATTTTATAAAATGGTTAAAACAAAAATAGTAGGCGCAGCAGGAAGATTTGGTGCAAGATACGGACAAAGAGTTAAAAGAAAAATTGCAAAAATAGAACACCGGCAAAGAAAAGCACAAATCTGTCCTTTTTGTAAAGGTGTTGCTAAAAGAAAGGCAAATGCTATATGGGAATGTAAAAAATGTAAAAAGGTATTTGCTTCACACTCCTATTATCTTGAGGAAGAATAACCCCAATATTTAAAAGCACAAAAAATAATAATATACTATGGTAACTTACAAATGTTTTAAATGCGAGAAAAAAATTTCCAATAAGAATCTTGAAAAAAGATTTGTATGTCCATTTTGCGGATCAAAAATATTTTATAAGCCAAGAATTACATTAACAAAAGTTAAGGCAATTTAATATTTTTAAAATGGATATTGATTCTGAAACTCAAAAAAAAATTCAAGAATTGCAATTATTAGAACAAAATCTCCAATCTGTTCTAATGCAAAAACAAGCTCTTGAATTAGAACTATCTGAAATTGATAATGCTTTAACTGAACTTTCTAAATCTAATAAAGAAGCTTATAAATTAGTTGGGCAAATAATGATAAAATATGATAAAAAAGATATTGAAAAAGAACTTAAAGAAAAAAAAGATATTCTTTCAATTAAATTTAAAAAAATAGATTCAGATTTTAATTCTCTTTCAGATACATGTGAATCACTAAGAAATGAGGTTTTAAAAAAAATTCAAGATAAACCAAAAAAATCTTAATTTTCTATAATAAATTTTAATTTTAATTATTATAATAAAACTATTTAAAGTACAACAGAAATGTTTATAAACTTCTCATAATATCCATAATCATGGTCTTTAATAGATTAAAAGAGAGTTTTAAGAAAAAAGGTAATGATGAAGAATCTGAATATATTGAGATTGATCTTGGAAAAGAATCGAAAAGATCAAAAGTTATTGTAAAACCATTTGTTTTAAAAAATTTTGAAGATGTTAATGTTATATTAAATGCACTAAGAGAAGGATATACAATTGCAGTAATTGATATAAAGCCAATAAAATCAAAAGATGTTATTGAATTAAAAAGAGCAATATCAAAAATCAAAAAAACAGCAGATGCACTTGAAGGTGAAATTGCAGGTTTTGGAGAGAACATAGTTATAGTAACCCCCCAGTTTGCAAAAATAGGAAAAATATCTGGTTAAATAAATTCTATAGTGTTTAATTTTTAAAAATTAATTTTTTATAAATCTTAATATAATAATAAAAAAGATTCATATTTATCGACGATAAAAATTTAGTAGATTCAAGAAATAAGGGTTTTAAAAGTATGTTTCAAAATACCAAAATCTTTAAAAAGTGTACTAACTACAAAATTGTAACAAAAATTGTTTGATTATAAAAAATGACATCAAAAAACAAAACAATTGTCTCATTAGCAGTATTAATGTTCTTAGCAATAACTTCAATTTTAGTCAGTGCAGTGAGTTTTAATCCTTCACCAAGTTCTATTACTTTTAATCCTTCAAGTGATTCTACTACATTTACATTAATTCCAACTGTTCCAAATAATCCTATTAATGTTTCATTTACATTACCAACAATAAAAAATCAAAGAGGAGAGATAATTCCAATTTCTATATCTCCAACATCTTTAACTAATTTTGATTCTAATGCTATTATAACACTTAATGCTGACATTGATTATAAGTATATTAACTTAGGTGAATCTTATACAGGAAATCTTTTAATAAAGAATTCAAATGATGCTTCTGATAATAAAACTGTTCAAGTAAAAATTGAAAAAACTTATTGTGAATATGGAAAACAAGGCTCAGGTCTTGAAATTACAAGATTAAAAGATAGATCAACAGGAGTAGAAGATGACTGGGAATGGAGACCTTTAGATAAAATATCAGTTGAATTAAAAGTTTCAAATAGAGCAGATGATGATTTAGATGTTGTTATAAATTTAGGTCTTTATGATGCTGCAAATGATGAATTTATTGATCTTGGAGATGATGATGAACTTGAAGAAGAAATTACAATTGATGAAGATGAATCAGAGATAATTGCATTTGAATTTGAATTACCAGTAGATATTGAAGAAGGAGATTATCAACTTTATGTAAAAGTTTATGAAGAAGGTAATGAAGAAGAAGAATGTATTGATAATATAATCTCTACATCCTATAGTCAAGAAGTAAGAATTGAAAAAGAATCACATGATGTAGTTGTTTCAAGTATTGATGGACCAGATACTATTCAATGTGGTGAAGAAGTTGAATATAGATTAAGAGTTTCAAACATAGGAACAAAAGATCAAGAACAAGTTAGAGTAGATATCCTTAATTCAGCATTAAAAATATCTGAAAAATCATTAGGATTTGAACTTGATTCAGAAGATACAAGAACTTTAACAATGTATGTTAGAATTCCTCAAAATGCTACAGAAGGATTTTATGATTTAGATTTAATAAGTCTTTTTGATTACAAAGAAAGTCTAGATGATTACAGAGAAAGTTCAGATGCAAAGAAATTTAGAATAAAAGTAGAAGGATGTCAACCAGTTGAACAAAAAAATGTTCAAATATCAGCTGAATTAAATAAAGAAACTCCTGAAGTAAGAGCTGGAAAACAAGTAATTATTGATGGTTCTATTACAAACACAGGAAATGTTGCTACAACATACACAATAAGTGTTACAGGAAATGCTTTATGGTCAGAATTAAGTGCAATTGATCCTAATACATTAACATTATCACCTGGCCAAATAGGATCATTTGATATCTATCTAGATGTTGATTCAGATGTAATTGGAGAAAAAGAATTTACAATAAAAGCAGATTATGGAACTGGATTTAAAGAACAAAAAATAGCATTAGAAGTTCAAGAAGGAATTGGAACAAGTGTTATTGCAGAACATTTAAGAGAAAATTGGTTCATATATGCAATTGTAATAATAAATCTAATCTTAATAATAGCAATAATCATTGTTGTGATAAGAATTGCATTTAGAAAAAAATCATCTAATTAATTTTTTTATTTTTAAAATTTCTAACTTTTAATTATATAATAATCTTTTTAAACTAATCTTTCTCATTTAGTTTATGAAAAAATCTAAAAAAGAGATAGAAATATCTTTAAGATATATATTATTACTAATATTGGGAATATTTTTTAGTTATTTTTATAATTTCTTTTTTAAAGCAACAATTTATTCTTCTGAATTTATTTTAAGTTTATTTTATGAAACATTTATTATTGAAAATAAAATTGTTTTTTTAAATAAAATAATAGAGATTGTTCCTGCTTGTGTGGGGTTATCAGCATATTTTCTTTTATTAATTCTTAATTTATCAATTCCAATGAATTTTAAAACAAGGGTAAAATCAATTTTATTTTCTGTTTTATTATTGTTTTTATTAAATATTTTTAGAATATTTTTATTAGCTGTATTATTTATTAAAGATTATACTTATTTCAATATTTTACATAAGGTTTTTTGGTATTTATTAAGCACTATATTTGTTATTGCTATATGGTTTTTAACAACAAAATTATTTAAAATAAAATCAATTCCAATATATACTGATTTTAGGTTTTTAATGTCTGTGATTAAGAGAAAATAATATTAATGCTGTTGGTTATGCATTCCTAATGATATAACTCTATACAGGGCTTTATTATTTGTTTAAATGTATTTATCACTACTTGTTCTATATTTAATTATAGCCTGAAATTATCTTATTTATAACTTAAATTTTTTACCTAATTATATCTCCTTGCCATAAGAATGAGCAATTACACCTAATTCAAATCTTTCTAATACTTTAATTATTTCACAATCTTTATATTCAATTTCATAACAAAATTCACTTATTTTCCTTATTTTATTTATATCAGAGGATTTTAGGATTATAACTGTTCCATTACTACTGCAATTAACTAATGAAATATTATTTTCAAGTGCAAAATCTTTATTAATAGAACCAGATTGAGCATCAAGACCTATTCCACCAAAAAACATTCCTAAATTAATAAGCCCTATTGTTGCATCTTCACAAGAAATTACATCTTCATCCACTGCAACATATACTTTTTCTTTAGGTTTTATTTGTATTTTTCCTTGTATCTCAATATTTCTTAATTTTCTTGGATCATTTCTAAGGTCTAATGGATATTCAAGAAAATCTTTTGAGGAAATTTGTGTTCTAATTGTTGTAGTATAATAATCAATATTTCCTACACTTTCTTTTTGAAATTTAAATCCTGCGTATTTAAAATTATTTGAAATATTTGAGATATAAACACTAATCATTAAAAAAATAAGGACTCCTGCGAGAACAAGTAATATTATTTTTAATTGTTTATCATGATCTGCTTGTTTTTTTTGTTTTGTTTCAGGATTTTTATCTTTTATTTTTTCATTATATTCAATATTTTCATTATCTTTTATCTCTGATTTATTTTCTATTTCTGTTTTTTCTAAACTATTTTTTTTAGATTTTCTTTTTTTTTCAATCATCTTTATTTAAGAATCTTTTAGTTTTTAAAATTATATGTTAGATTATTCCCAATACCCTAAAAACAATTGCATCTGCAATTTTTTCTTGATCTGCATAAGAAGAATTAATAATTAAACAATTTTGTTCTTGTGTTATAATTGGTTCATCAATATTGTTATCTGCATTAAATACAATTATATTTGAATCAGAACAGTTTTTTATTGGTTTATCTAATTCACAACTTTCGTCTAAACAAGCAAAATCTATTCCTGTTGTTAAATATCCGAGGTTTTTTGAAATTTCCAATTGTGCATTTTGAGAAGAACTTTCTAAATCAGAGGTAAAATAAAGTTTTTGCCCTTGATAATCTTGTTCTGATAATTGTAATGAGATATTAATCACTTCAAGAGGATTATATAATGTTTCAAAATTTAAATTATTTACTTTAAATAACCAAGTTCCATATTCAGAATTTGTAAATTTTATTTTATTATATTCAATTTTTTGTTGTTCAGAATCAGAATTATAAAAAAATGCATAACCAAAAGTACTTAAAATCATTGTAAAAATCAAGAATATACCGAGTATTAATTGATTTCTTTTTTGCTTTTTCTCTCTTTCTGCTTTTGTTATTATTTTATTCATTATAAATTATAATATCTTTAATTTATAAGCTTTTTTAATAAATCCTTATATGCAATATTCATAAATTTTGCATAATTTTCAATAAACCTTAAAAAAATAAAGAATAAAAAAGAAAAAAAATTTATCTAACTTTACTGAGTAGTTGGACCTAAGATGTTTGTTGTAACATCAGTGTTGAATCCACCTTCTATAACTCTATCAACAGCATTTTCAGTGTCAGGTGCATTATAACCTGCAACTAACATTGCAATTCTACCACTATCAGCAGTAGCATATGGGCTATTGTAAACTTTGATAAGGTATTGTCCAGCACCAACTTGTGTTTTAGCAGTGAAATCATCACCACATACAGGTGTTTCACTACCTAACAATTCAGCAGCAACTGTGTTAACGCAACTACCACCCACAACAATTAAGTTTAGGCCTTTTACACTATCAACTTCAGAATCTTTTACAACTTTTATTGAACCAGTACTTCCTTCTCCAGGAGTAATACTAACAGAAGATGCAGCAACATAAATCTCAGCATATACTTCTTCACCATAATAAGTGATTTCAGCTTCTCTTTGAGAATCACTAGCTCCAATATGTCTTACTTTTGTAGCAAGATCAGATTGAACTCTTGAAACAGTATTATCATTATCATCTGATTCTTCAAGATTTTGGCTTCCAGTTGAGACTGCTGAAACTTCTATGCTATTATCTGATTTATCGTCAATAGTAACATAAAACTCTGTTCCAGCACCTAATGTTCCATCCTTATTAGCTTCATCCATATAAAGGTAGAAAGTATCTGGACCATGACCCGCAGTAAGATTTACATCATAATTAAAACTCATCTCACCATTTCCAAGTGTACTGGAATTATTATCAAACTCAGATGCCTTAGTTCCTTGTAACCAAGGTAAGTCAATTCTTAATCCACCTTCTGTATAAAGTTTATTGAAGCTGGTTCCACTTGAACCATTAAAGGTAACAGATCCCTTACTTCCAGTTCTAACAATATTATCTATTGTTAAAGATAAACTTCCAAGATTAACTGAATCACCAATTCTCTTATCTTTATATTCTGTCCAACTATCTTTATTCTTCACTTTAACAGTTGTTTGATTGATTCCATCACTATAAGAAATAGAATCAATATCTATAAGATAAGATTCATAATCAGTTGTACTAGCCCAAGAAACAATCATAGCATCAGCCCCATCAGATACATTGAAAACAACACCTTCTGTTTCATTTGAAGTAACTAATTTATGTGTTGCATCTTTTCCAAGGCCAACAAATTCTCCTGAAGCATTAGCATATAATAATGGAAGATTTATATCTGCATTTTTTATTGGAGTCTTTAATACAATATATCCATTTGAAGTTCCACCAGCACCTTCTACAGTAATAACTTCTCCTTCAGATTCAACTAAATCAGACATTGTAAATTTAACTGATTCAAAACCAGGCATTACAAGTTCAGATTCAGGTGTAAGGAAAATGCCATCTTCTGGTTTCCATTCTAATGTAATAGAATCTAAGTCTCCTGATGAAACACTAACATATGAAGTTATTTCCATAACTGAATCATCGTTAAATTCAACAGTTTGTCCATTAATTAATTCTAATTTTCCAGAACCAATACTAAATTCAACTATTCCTAAGTGTCCTTGAACATCTCTTGCAAGAATTTCTTTTACACCTAAGTAAGTGTCATCTTTTAATTTATATGTGTCTCCATTAGCTAATACACTAGTTATTTCACCATTAACTTCAAGTTTAACTTGTGATGTACTTATAAAATTAATTTTAACTTCATAGGTTTTATCACCAATAGTTACTGTTTTAGTTTCACCTTCGTTTAAGTTAATAGTATTTGCAGCATCTAATAATGTTAATTTATGGTCTGTATTACTACTATTTGTTATTTCAAGTATATAGTAATCTTTTCCTAAAATCTTTATATCAGATGATTCAAGTGTATTTTCTAACCAATCAGGATTACTTATAAAATCAAGAGTATAGTTCATAACTGGTTCACCTGATGAGATGTTTATACCTATTGTAGGTGTTTCATCTTCATCATAATCAGAATCTTGCCAATGAAGTAATTGAAGATTTGAGCCCATAGTTATTTTTTGTTCATAGTCATGATCAGCATTTACATTATCTCTATAAGTTCCTTTAGCTAAAAGATCTGTTAAATGGTCATATGTAACTGTTGAACCAAAAACACTTGTAATTGTATCTCCTAAATTGATATTATTACTTGGTTTTTTTAACAAATAACTATCTCCGCCTGTTGCTTCACCAGAGGTTGTTGTAGTTGTCTTAGTAACCATAGCACTTAAGCTGGTTCCAAGTTCTACTGCTTTTGTTGTATCACTTGCATGAGCAGTACTACCAACAACTATAGCTCCATTTCCAGCTCCATCACTAACAAATGGTGCAGGATAAGTAGCAGCAGCAGCAAATCCTAATGTACTTCCCAATAATGCAGTTGTTGCAATTACTGAAGCAATTTTTTTAAAACTAAATTTCATTTTTTTAAACCTCCTTTCAACTCTTACAATGCTTGGCTTTTAGGCCTCACATTGTCTAACTATATCAATATATACAACTATATTTCTTGCTTTAAAAAGCTTTTGATTTTAGCCTATCAAAACACCCTAAAACACCCCTTTTTTAGGGGTATATTTATAAGCTTTTCGGTGTTACTTATAAAAAAGTACACAAAACTTTTTGATTTTCAATAAGTTTTTATTCCTCAAAATCAAACATAGGGGTTATTCTAACCCATATATGGTATAATAACTTAGATATTGAAAAGATATATATCCTACATATTAGGATAAATTTATATACTATCCTGTTTTATAATAATTATAATCAAAAAAATGGCAAAAACATTAGTTTCCAGAACAATTAATTTATCTCAAAAACAAGGAACTTTTTCAACGATATTTGAAAGATTTAAAGGAAATAAAAAACACTCTTCTGACTTAGCAGTTCTTAGAAATCTTCTTAGTAATGAAAAAGCAAGACTTCTTCACACAATTAAATCAAAACAACCAAATTCAATATATGAACTTTCTAAACTTCTTGGAAGAGATTTTAAATCAGTAAGAGAAGATATAAAAGTTCTTGAAAAATTTGGTTTTTTAGAAATGCTTCCTATTAAAAAATCAGGTAGAGAAAGGTTAAAACCAGTAATTAGTTTAGATGAACTTAAAATAATTATTAAAATCTAACTATAACAAACATCAAAATCAATTAAAATACTATCAGGTCTTTGGATTCTACTTCCTTTTTTAACTAAACAACCTGTATTATTCCCCTTTGTTATATTTAATAATGCGCTTCCTAAAGACACATTTCCTGATTTTTGATATATTAAAAATTCATAACCTCTTACTTTTGTATTTTCATTTACAATCCAAACAGAATCTAAAATATTCCCATAAGTATTATTTAATAAATCACAAGGATTTTCTCCAGATAAACACTTATTTCTATAAAAACAAGCTTTTATAAGCCCCTCACTATCTAAATATGAAGGTTCAAAAGAAACAGAGCAATTTGTTGTTATTTTTAAACTAGCACTTAAAAAATTCATTATTTCCGCATCATTTTGAACAACTCCTTTTTCTTTTCTTAAACTAATTCCTAAAAAAATCATTCCAGCAATAACTATTAAAACAACAATCATAACCAATCCAATTATCTCATTTTGAGCTTTTTTATTCATTTTTTAAACCTACAATAGCTTTTCCTAATTCACATAAATCATATGAATAATCATTTTTTAATTCTTTTCTACATATTACTAAAAAACTTGAATAATAAGTTTGATTTTTATTTGATTGTTTTAATGTATAAGTATTACATAAATTATAATTTCCCATATTACACTCAATATCACTTAAATTATTTATTTTTTGAATAACAAAAGATTCAACTTGCCAAAAATCCCTATATTGTGTTTTATTTTTTAATATAATCAATTTATCAGCATCAACACACAAAGATTCATAATTTCCACAACTTAACTCAGGTGTTTCAGATAATTTTGCAACAGTAGATATTGCTTTTTGTTTATTAAGAAATTCAACACTTTGTTTTAAATCAGAACTCTGAAAAATAATAAAAAAAATCGCAACCATTGAAAAGAGTATGACTAATCCTACAATCATAAAAGCCATTTCTTGAATTTTCATTTGTGCTTTTTTATTTAATATATCTTGCATATTTCTTTTTCATTTTTTTTATTTATATTTAAACCAATTTCTCTTAATCTCTCTAATTCTATTGAAGAACTTATATTTCCTGAAATTAGGGAAAGGTAATTTAATTCCTCTTTAATATTTGAACTACATTTTCTTGATGAAACAAAATCTATTTTTTCAGAATAAATATTAGAAAGACCTGAAATTCTTTTTCCTAATCTTTGCACATTACATTCATATAATTCATTTGAACTAAATATTGCACCATAAATCAAAGAATCAATAAAATAACTTTTATCAGAAGAACCTTTAAATTCAACATAGCCAAAATCATAAACATTTTCACAATTTGCTTGATTACACAAACCATATACAACCTTATCACAATCATTTATAGGTGTTCCTACATCTTTAAAACAAATCTTTATACTTTCTTTTTTACAATTGTTAATATTATCAGTTAAATTTACATTTAAAAGGCCCCAATTTTCTAAATCCTCTTTTATTCCCTCAAAGGCATTTACAAAACAATATTCATTTGCACTAATAAAAATCAAATCACTTACTCTAAATCCAATTGAAAAAGGTTTTGAACTTAGATAAAGTTTTTTCCCTTCTTCAATATCTTGTGAAAAAATATACTTATTTGAGATATAAATTTCTGCTCCTGCTTCACCCCAACTTTTTCCACCAATACCTGATTTTTCAGAAAAACTTATTCTTTGAGCACCAAATACAGAGCCATAATTTTGACATGCAAAATAAGTTCTTGTTGGTTTTTTAAATTCAAGAGGAGTTAACTGAACACTTTCAGCAATTCCTGTTTCAAGAGGGTCTAAAATAATTGATATCTTTTTTGCAATTTCTGTATATTCCTGAAACTGACTTGTAGAAATAATATTTTTAACAGCAAATAAAGCCAAAAACAAAATAAACGCACCTACAATAATTGCAAAAATCCAACCAAAAGACATTTCAAAACCTTTTTTATTTTTCATTATACTAAGAAACCCGAACCAAATCATCTCCAAATTTATAAAGGTCTTTTTCAAAGTTTATTTTAATTTTTCCTGATTTTATTGCTTTGCAATAAGGATTTGTATTTGGTATTGAGATTTTATCAATTTTATTAAAAGCAAATCCTTCTGCTTTTTCAAAAGGATAAATTATAAAATTTTTATCTTCATAAAGATAAGTATCAAAATCTTTTAAAATTTCTTCTTCAACACTTCCAGCTGAATATGAAAATGGTTTTGTTGCATTTATAAAACAAATATATTCTAATGAACTATGAACAAAAAACTCTTTTGAATTTACTAATTTATCAGCATTCCAAGATTCAGAAATTTCTGATTTAAATTCATCTATAAATAATCCTACTTGAGCTGATTTTTGAATATTTAAAAAATATTTTATAGCAAAAAAACTAGCTGCAATTATAAAGACAATAAGCAATATAGAAAAAATTACAGAAAAGGGCATACCCATAATAGACTGGCTTTTTTTATTTTTTAAAAAAACAATCATTTTAATCCTCTGTTTTAAATGGCTTAATTACTATTGAACAATCACTTGGATTTGGTTGATTATTATATTTATCTGCACATTTAATATAATATCTTTGACTTGGAATCCATTCTGTATAATGAACTCTATCTTTTTCAATTCCTTGTCCAGAAGCAACCATTTGAATTCCTTTATCAAACTCAAAATTACAAGTTGTTGTAGAGTAAGTACAACTTGATTCTTCATTTGTTTTTATTTTTACTCTATCATTTTCATTATATGCTCTTATAATCATCGGGGCTGTTCTATCTACATCAACCTTAAATTGTGTTTTATTATAAGCTGTATTTCCCCCCAAATCAACACATTTAATAAAGTATTCATAATCTCCTGAAATTAAATCAAGATTTTGATTGTGTATTCTTGATTTTGTTTCATAAAATTCAATATAACTGGATTCTCCGCCTGTTTCAGAATAATAACAAGTAGATTCTCCTGCATTATAGCCATTATCTGTTTCTACATTAAGATTAACTGAGATAGTAGAAGTTGATCCTGAAACAGTTTCATTTGGACTAATTTTTAAAATATCGAGCGGTTGAGTTCCTTTTACAGTAAATTTATAACTTTGTCTCATTGGATTTTCACTTTCACTTACATCTTTACATCTAAAATAAAAATCATTATCTTTTCTATCTTCTATTCCAGTAAGTTTTGTATTACAAGCATAAAGAAGTTCATGATTCATTTCCCATAATTTATTTGAACAAGTCATTGTATTTTCCATATTATCATAATCAGCATCTTTTCTACTCCATTTACAATTCGCAGGTTCATTTGTATAAACAGAAATATCTAATTCATCATTACCAAAACTTACCGGCATATTATTTATAAGACTTGTAGTAACAATTTGAGGTGGGGTTACATCAGGGCCATCATCAATACAAAATCTAACTGAAAATTCATCTCTATTTACATTTCCATTAGCATCAGTACATCTTATTAATAAAGTGTATTTTCCTGAGTTTTGTATTTCAGGATATTCACTATTTATTGCAGATGGGCTTGGTAAACTTAATTTTTGAGTATGGTTTGTTTGGAAAAGATTATTATCTCCAAGATAATATTCCATTTCATCATAAGTATCTGTGTGATTATAAGCTATCTTACACTGAGCAGGCTCACTTGTTATTATCCCAAATTGCATTGGTGTAAATGCTTTTAAACATAAACCACCCTGACTTATAATTTCCATTTGACCTGGTTTTGATCCACCTCCCGGAGGTCTTTCAATAACATTTGAATATTCATAACCAGGGGTAAGTTCTTCTTTCCAAGGTTTTATTCCAGGACTTGAAGCATCGTCTGGATTCATCCAAACACATTTTTCTTGATCAGTTCCAACATTAATTAATTCACAAGCTTGTCCTAAACTTTTACACCTGTATAATGAACAAGGCTCTAAATCATCATTACATAATTCGCAATTTTCTCCTCCAAGAGGTGCTTGCCAAGGTAAACACTGAAATCTAACTTCTTTAACTTCTTCTTTTTCATATAATAGATAAAAAACTAAAGCTCCAACAGCAATTCCAACTGGAAGGGGATTATTAACTACTTTACTCAAAACTCCATTTCCATCAGCAACATTTTTTAACATTCCTTGTCTTGCAACATCTAAAAATTTATAAGTTCCAACACCTGCTGCAAGAGCTCCTTGAAGAGCTTTTTTCTCTCCATCTTTTATTCCAATAAATCCTGAAACTAATTCAACTGCACCAAGAGCAAGTGCTGCATACATTAAACTACTTAATGCAGAATCCATAAACATACCTGGCTCTCCTGCCTTTAAAAAATTTGAAAGAGGAGAACCATATTCTAAATCATTTTCTGCAGTAATTTCTGCAGCGGTTTCGACACTAGTACTTGTAGGAGCAGGAGCAGCTGAATTAGCACTAACAAAACTAACATTCATTAAAAATGAAAATGCAAGACTCATATTTATTATTAAGAAAATCTCAAATAATGCAATTATTTTTTTTGAATTTATTTTCATTTTTTAGTTTTTAATTAGTCCCTTATTTTTTATTTACTTTTACTTCTGTTTATTTCTTTATTTATTTCCTGTTATTGATTTAATTAATCCTTGAACAACATTTCCAGTTGCC